>DZDB01000017.1 GCA_022736605.1 Sideroxydans lithotrophicus | reverse complement strand
CTAGGCTGGCGTATCCTGCCCGGTCAGATGCAGATAACGGCTCATCAACTGTTCCTGCGTTTCTTCAATACCGAGCGGGATGCAATCCACCGGACACACTTCGACGCACTGTGGCGCGTCGTAATGGCCAACGCATTCGGTGCATTTGTTCGGGTCGATTTCATAAATGCTGTCGCCCTGATAAATCGCCTCATTCGGGCATTCCGGCTCGCACACGTCGCAGTTGATGCATTCGTCGGTAATCAATAAAGACATGGTTATCCTCTAACTAAAGTAACTCAATTTTGGCTTGCAGCTTTTGTGCTACCAGCGGCTGCACAAACTGGCTGACGTCGCCACCCAGCTGGGCGATTTCACGCACCATGCTGGCAGAAATGAACATGAATTGCTCGGCGGGCGTCATGAACACCGTTTCGACACCCGGATTCAGATTGCGGTTCATCCCGGCCAGCTGAAACTCATATTCAAAGTCTGACACAGCACGCAGGCCGCGCAAAATAATATTGGCCTTTTGCTGCGCCATAAAAGTCATCAGCAAGCCAGAAAAGCCCTCTACGCGCACCGTTGGCACGTCGGCAAACACCTGGGTAGCAATCTCCACCCGCTCGTCGAGACTGAAAAACGGCCGTTTATGTCCCCCGGCAGCGACCGCGACCACCACTTCGTCAAAAATTGACAGGGCGCGCCGCACCAAATCCTCATGGCCACGCGTAAGCGGATCAAACGTACCAGGGTAGATCGCAATTTTATGCATGGCTGTCCTGTTTCAAGTCGCCGGAGACGCGCTATCGTAATGAACCGCTATGCGCTGGAGCAGGCAAAAGTGCGCCTTGCCTGCGCGGCCTTCACGCCACACCACCCAGCCCGCCGGCAATTGCAGGCTGCCATCGTGTTCAACATAAACGCGCGCGTCCGGATTAAGGTGCGGCGGTAATGCAGCGAGCACCGTCGCCTGCAAACCCGCGCCATAGGGCGGATCAACGAATACCACATCAAACTGCTGACTGTTTTGCAGCAGGAATTTTACCCCATCCCGCTGCTGCAATACCACCGTATCAGCCTGCAGGCTGACCGCGCTGGCACGCAGGGCATCGAGCACTTGCCGATTTTGTTCTACCATCACCACCTGGCGCGCACCACGTGAGGCCGCCTCGAATCCCAGCGCGCCACTGCCCGCAAACAGATCCAGGCAGACCAGCCCGTCAAGCGTCTGCCCAAGCCAGTTGAACAGGGTTTCGCGCACCGCATCCGGGGTGGGACGCAGTCCGGTGGCGTCAGGGAAATCCAGCAGGCGTCGCCGCCACACGCCGCCGATAATGCGTACCCGATTGCGTGCCTGACTCACTGCCCGCCGCCCACAATCACCGTGACCAGCCTGTCGGGATGCACGTGGCGCTTGAATGCGGCTTGAATCTGCGCGGCGGTAACGGCCTCGACACGTGCCTGGAAGGTCTCCAGATAATTCAGCGGCAAATCATAGAAGCCAATCACCGCGAGGTATTCAAGGATTTTCTTGTTGCTGTCGATACGCAGTGGAAAGCCGCCGATGAGATTGTTTTTAGCTTGGCTCAGCTCCGCTTCGCTGACGCCATTTTCAACAAACGTCGTCAGCGTGTCGCGTACCACCTGCACCGCCTGTTGCGTCTGATCGACCCGCGTCTGCAAGCCCATCTGAAACACACCGCCCGACTGCATCGGTGCAAAATAGCTGTACGCACTGTACGCCAACCCGCGCTTCTGCCGTATCTCATTTATCAGGCGCGAATCAAAGCCACCGCCGCCCAGTACATAGTTGCCAACGTACAGGGCAAAATAATCCGGGTCGGCACGCGTCACGCCGGGCTGGCCGATCAGCACCTGACTCTGTTTGGCCGGAAACGGGATGATGCGTGTCACCGCCTGCACCAAAGCCGGTACCGGCGGGATCGTTTTTTCTGCAGCCTGACTCCCAGCGGGCAAAGCCGCCGTCAGCTGCTGTGCAATCCGTTCAGCGTCGGCGCGGCTGATATCGCCAATCAGGGCAATGACCGCGCCTTGAGCAGCATAATGATTGCGATAAAATGCGCGCAGATCTGTCGATGTCAGCCGTGCCACACTGGCAACTTCACCGCTGTCGCGGCGGCCATACGGGTGGCTGCCATAGACCGCCTGCTGAAATGCCCGCACCGCAAGGTTCTCCGGCTGCAATTCAGCCTGCTTGAGCGCAGCGATAACGCGGGATTTTTCGCGCGCCAGCACCGCGTCCGGGAACGTCGGCTGCTGCAGCATGCGCGCCAGCAACGCCAGCGCGACGCCGCGCTCGGCCGGGCTGCTCAGCGTGCGCAACGTGACGCCTGCGCGATCCGCGTCAAAGCGCCCGCCCAGCACCGCGCCGACATCGCCCAGCGCGCGTGCAATCTGGTTTTCATCCAGGCCGCCCGCCCCCAGTCCCAACAGGCTGCGCGTCAGATTGGCGACGCCACCCTGACTGGCAGGCTCGGCTGCAGTACCCGCCGGGAAATCCACACTCACGTCGAGCATCGGCAGGTCATGGCTTTCAACAAAATACACCTTGGCGCCGTTGGCCAGCACCCAGTGCTGTATCGGCAACGCGGCGTTCGCGCCGCCACTGACGAATAGCGTCAGCAATAGCATCCAGTAACGCATCAGCGCATGCCTTCCGGCTCAGCGTGGCGCATGCCCGGCACTGCCGTACGTGGCGCCTGTTTATCGAGTGGCTGCGGATCCAGGGTGGCGACCGTGAGCTGGTCGTCCACTAGATATTTGCGCGCCACGTCGCGCACCTGTTCGGCGGTCACGGCCTGCAATTTCTGCACGCGCGCATCGAGTTCTGCCACCGGCAAGCCAACCGTTGCATATTCGCCAATCTGCATCGCCTGAAAAAATCCCGAATCACGTTGAAACACATCAGCGGCAACCACCTGCGCCTTGACGCGCTGGAGCTCATCTGCGCTCACACCTTCGCGTTGCAGCAACACCAGCTGGGCACGCAATGCGGTCTCCAGATTCGCCGCTGTCTTGCCTTCGGCTGGCGTGCCATCGAGCAGAAACAGTCCCGGTCCACGCGCCACGGCGTCATACCCGGCACCGGCCTCGTTCGCGACCCGCTGCGCACGCACCAGATTACGCGTCAGGCGCGCCGCATCGCCGCCGTCCAGCACCGCCGCCAGCACCTGCAGCGCATAGGGCTCCCAGTCAGTTTGCACATCGCGCAGCACCGGCACATGGTAGGCCATGACCAGGTAGGGCAACTTGGCCGGCGCCTTGATACTGACGCGCCGGATACCGGCCTGTGCCGGCTCCTGTTGCGGCTTGCGGGTCGGCAGCGGTTGCGCCGCAATCGGGCCAAAATAGCGCTCCGCCAGCGTTTTGACTTCATCGGCACGGACATCACCCACCACCACCAGCGTGGCGTTGTTGGGCGCGTACCAGCGCCGATACCAGTCGCGCGCATCATTGACGTTCATCTGCTCCAGATCATTCATCCAGCCGATCACCGGGCGCCGGTAAGGGCTGGCGTCAAACGCACTGGCCATCAATTGCTCGTAGACGCGGGCTTCCGGCTTGTCGTCAGTACGCAACCGCCGTTCCTCCATCACCACCTTGATTTCCTTGGCAAAATCGTCGGCGCTCAGATTGAGGTTGTGCATGCGGTCGGCTTCGAGCCTGAACGCCAGTTCGAGCCGGTCTTTTTGCAATTGCTGGAAGTAGGCCGTGTAATCGCGTGCGGTAAACGCATTTTCGCGTCCACCCGCCGCTGCGATCAATTTGGAAAATTGCCCAGTCGGCACATCGTGCGTACCTTTGAACATCATGTGTTCGAGCACATGCGCGACGCCGGTGGTGCCGTTAAATTCATCCATGCTGCCGGCGCGATACCATACCTGCGAGACCACCACCGGTGCGCGGTGGTCTTCCTTGACATACAGTTTAAGCCCGTTGCTTAACTCGAAAACCTGCACAGCAGCGAATACTGGCGCACTCATCAGGCACAGCAGCCCGCTCGTGAGCAAACCCTTGAAAGGAATCATTGCAAACCCGAAATGAAGTCATCAGCCCGCATGATAAAATAGGCACAGCAATCTTGCCCGCAAGTTTTTACCCACCGTTTAAAGACTGCCCCTACCGTGTTTAGTTTTTTCAAGAAAATGGGTGGCAAGCCCGCCCCGGCAGAACCCGATAGCGCAACGCCCCAGGCTGACGAAGCTGCGCCACCCGTCAGCGTGGCGCACGCCCCGAGCGTTACCGAAGTAACGCCCGCTGCCACGCTCAAGCCCATGCCAGCCGCGCCAACGCCAACGCCCGCGCAGGACGATGCACCCAAGCTGTCCTGGGCGCAACGCCTCAAGCAAGGGCTGTCGCGCACCCGCGAGCAATTCGGCAAGCAGCTCACCAGCCTGTTCAGTCGCGGCGGCAAAATTGACGCCGATCTGTATGACGAGCTGGAAACCATCCTGCTCACTGCCGACGTCGGCGTCGATGCCACACAATATTTGCTTGATGCGTTGCAGGCGCGCGTCAAAAAAGACCGCCTTACCGACGCGCATGAGTTGCAAGCGGCACTACACCAAGCACTCTGCACGCTGCTCGAACCACTCGAACAACCCCTGGATGTGAGCACCCACAAACCCTACGTCATCATGATGACGGGGGTAAACGGCGCGGGCAAAACCACCACCATCGGCAAGCTCGCCAAGTATTATCAGTCGCAGGGGAAATCGGTATTACTGGCCGCCGGCGACACGTTTCGGGCTGCCGCACGCGAACAGCTGATG
The DNA here is from genome assembly GCA_022736605.1 of Sideroxydans lithotrophicus. GTDB lineage: Bacteria > Pseudomonadota > Gammaproteobacteria > Burkholderiales > Sulfuriferulaceae > Sulfuriferula. The sequence goes on along the minus strand of DZDB01000017.1, from coordinate 17,298 downwards.
GTGTGGGGCGAGCGCAACAATGTGGCAGTGATTGCACAGGATGGCGGTGACTCTGCGGCAGTAATTTTTGACGCGATTGCCGCCGCCAAGGCACGTGGCATCGACATCGTGCTGGCAGATACTGCCGGGCGCCTGCCAACACAACTGAATTTGATGGAAGAAATCCGCAAAGTGAAGCGGGTGATCCAGAAAGCTGAAGCCAGCGCGCCGCATGAGGTCTTGCTGGTGCTGGATGCCAACACCGGCCAAAACGCCGTTACCCAGGTCAAGGCGTTTGATGACGCGCTGGGCGTGACCGGGCTGGTGCTGACCAAACTCGACGGCAGCGCCAAGGGCGGCGTGATTGCCGCCATCGCCAAAACTCGCCCGCACCCGATCCGTTTCATCGGCGTGGGAGAAAGTCTGGCTGATTTACGCCCGTTTATTGCGCGTGAATTTGTCGACGCATTATTCGAGGCGCCTGCCACATGATTCGCTTTGACAATGTGACCAAACGCTACCCGGGCGGCCATGAAGCGCTATGCAAGCTGAGCTTTGAAATTGGCGAAGGTGAAATGGTGTTTTTAGCTGGCCACTCCGGCGCAGGCAAAAGCACGCTACTCAAATTGATCGCCGCAATCGAACGCCCGACAACGGGCAGCGTGCTCGTAAATAGCCAGAATGTCGGCAAAATGGGACGCGGTGCGGTGCCTTACCTGCGCCGCAATATCGGCCTGATTTTTCAGGATCACAAACTGCTGTTTGATCGCAGCGTGATCCAGAACGTACTGCTGCCGCTGCAAATCGCCGGATTTTCGCGCCATGACGCCGCCAGCCGGGCGCGTGCAGCGCTCGACAAGGTCGGCTTGCTGAAGCGCGAAAAAGCCAACCCCATCACCCTGTCTGGCGGCGAGCAGCAACGCCTGTGCATCGCCCGTGCAGTCGTGTCGCGTCCAGCATTGCTGCTGGCTGACGAACCCACTGGCAACCTCGACGCAGATTACGCGCGTGACATCATGGACATGTTCAAGGCTTTCAACCAGGTCGGCGTGACGCTGGTCATCGCCTCGCACGACGAGGATGCGATTCGAACCTATGCCGGGCGCGTACTGCATCTTGACCACGGGGTACTGCAAGCATGAAAACCTGGCTCGCCCACCACCGTCAGGCCATCGTGGCCACCCTCGCGCGCATGGCGCAAACGCCATTCGCAACCGTGTTTGCGGTGATTGCCATCGGCGTTGCGCTGAGCCTGCCAGCGGTACTGTATGTGTTGCTCAACAACGTCACGCGGCTGGTAGGCGCGTTGCCCGCACAACCTGAAATCAGCGTTTACATGCGCATGGATGCGACCCAGATGCAAAATGATGACCTGCACCAGCGCCTCAAGGCGCGTAGTGATCTGGCGGATTTTCGCTTTGTGCCGCGCGATGCAGCGCTGGTCGAACTGTCAAAACAGGCGGGTGTCGCTGATATTTCTGCCGGATTGACGCAAAATCCGCTACCCGATGCATGGGTGGTCACGCCACGCTCGTCGCAACCCGATGCCATTGCCCACATCGCCACTGCGCTGCAAGCTCTGCCCTACATTGATAGCGTGAAGCAGGACAGCCAGTGGGCGCAGCGCCTGAACGCCATACTGGGGCTGGGACATGAGTTTGTGACGCTGCTTGCACTGCTGCTGGGTGCTGCGCTGGTGGCAGTGTCGGGCAATACCATACGGCTACAGATTTTGACGCGCCGCGCCGAAATTGAAGTCAGCCAGTTGATCGGCGCAACGCATCGCTACATTCGTCGGCCATTTCTGTACTTTGGCGTGTTGCAGGGTTTGTTCGGCGGGCTCGCTGCCTGGCTCGTCGTCAGCCTGAGCATTTACCTGCTGGATCGCCGGGTGGCTGACTTGTCCACGTTGTATCAGGCCAACTTTCAGTTGCAGTCACTCGGTCTGCTGCCCGGCCTGATTTTACTGCTGTGCGCCATGCTGCTGGGTGGGCTGGGCGCGTACCTTACCGTGACCCGCACCCTGTTCCAGTCGAACGCACATTAAACTCGCCTGAACTTTTGCCTATTAGCACTCTCTTATGAAGAGTGCTAATATTAATTCCAGGAGGAATTCACGCATGTCACACGCTTTTGCCTTACCCGCGCTCAATAACAGCGCCAGCAGTCTGGATAGCTATATTCATACGGTGAACAACTATCCGATGCTTAGCCCGGATGAAGAAACCGCATTGGCTCGACGCCTGCGCGACCACAACGACCTCGATGCCGCCGGCCATCTGGTGCTGTCGCACCTGCGCGTGGTGGTCAGCATCGCGCGTAAATACATCGGCTACGGCCTGCCACAGGCGGATCTGATTCAGGAAGGCAATATCGGCCTGATGAAGGCAGTCAAACGTTTTGATCCGGAACGCGGCGTGCGCCTGGTGTCTTTCGCAATGCACTGGATCAAGGCGGAAATGCACGAATACATCCTGCGCAACTGGCGCATGGTCAAAATCGCCACCACCAAGGGACAGCGCAAACTTTTCTTCAACCTGCGCAGCCACAAAACTGCCGCCCACAGTCTGACGCCTGCGGAAGCCGAAGCAATGGCGCAGGAACTCGGCGTCAAGCGCGAAGAAGTGCTGGAAATGGAAGCCCGCTTTTCCGGCCAGGACATTGCGCTCGATCCAGTCGGGGACGATGGCGAGGAAGCGTATGGCCCATTGGCGTATCTGACCAATAGCGAAGATGAACCCGCACAGATTCTGGTGCAAGCCGAGAGTGAGCAGCGCGCCAATAGCGGTTTGCTCTCAGCGCTGAACAGCCTGGATGCACGCAGCCGTCACATCGTTGAAGCGCGCTGGCTGCAAGAGGATGACAGCGCCACGCTGCACGAGCTGGCCGCGCAGTACAACATTTCCGCCGAACGGGTGCGTCAGATTGAGCAGAAAGCGTTCCAGAAAATGAAAGTGGCGTTAAGCTGATTCCACCCTAGCCACAATAAAAAACCCCGCTGTCGCGGGGTTTTTTATTGTCCGGTACAAATCTTATCCAAACAGGATAACCGAGAATAAACTCAACCACGCCATGACAATCAACGCCACAACGATGGTCATCGGCAGATTGGTTTTGCTAAACATTTGATTCATGGAAAATCCTCACGCAGCACATATAAACAAGTGCTGATATTTTAAACTATTTATGTTTGTCGCTCAATTGATTGGATGGCAACATCGGATCATCTTCATCCATCAGGATACGTTGCGCGGGCCCTTCCATGTCCTCAAACTGATTGCTTTTGATCGCCCAGAAAATCCCGAATACCATCAACAGCAAAAATATGACGGACAGACCCAGCAGAAAAACCAGTGTTGCGTTCATCTCAACCTCAGTGCATTCAAAACCACAACCATCGAACTGATCGACATGCCGAGCGCAGCGACCCACGGAGTCACATAGCCCATTGCGGCAAACGGTAATGCCAGCAAATTATACGCCACCGCCCAGAATAAGTTTTGCCGCATGACACTGAGCGTAGCGCGACCACTTTCCAGCGCCTGCTGCACGTCGGTCAGTCTACTCGACAGCAGGACAATATCGCTGCTTTGGTTGGCGACATCGCTGCCGCTGCCCATGGCAAACGAAACCTGTGCCCCAGCCAGTACCGGCGCGTCATTGACGCCGTCACCGACCATTGCAACCACCGCACCCTGACGCTGTAATGCCTGCAAGCGCGCGAGCTTGTCTTGCGGCTTCTGCTCGCTATACACAGCATCCACACCCAGCAACCCGCCCACATGACGCACCGTGTTGGGCGCGTCACCACTAAGAATGCTGACGGCAATGCCACACGCTTTCAGTCCGGCAATGGCGTCTGCCGCTTCCGTTCGTAGCGGGTCAGCAAGCACGAATACCGCCAGCGCGCACTGTTCATCGCACAGCCAGACCAAGGTTGCGCCAGGATAGCGTGCTTCGAGGTCGGCGCTGGGAATCGACCGGCTGTGCGCTGAAAAAGCCTGATTGCCCAGCGTGTACTGCACCCCGTCAATCGCACCGGAAACGCCTTGTCCTGGATGATTACGCGCCTCCATAACGGCCAGCAACGGCGTCGTAGCAATTCGCGCAAACGCCGCTGCAAGTGGATGCTCGGAAGCCTGCTCCAGACTGCTGGCCAGCATTTGGCAGCGCGTCAATGTCGTTTGCGCAAATAAGCGCGTATCGACAACTTGTGGCTTGCCCAGCGTGAGCGTACCGGTTTTATCGAATACCACATGATTGACCTTGGCGAGGGTTTCCAGCGCGTGGCCGCGCGTGACCAGAATGCCGCGTTTAATCAGGTGCGACCCGGCTGCTGCGAGCGCTGCGGGAACCGCCAGTGACAATGCGCAGGGACAGGTCACCACCAATACAGCAAGTACGATATCCAGCGTCTGGCTACGGTCAAACCAGAACCACAGCGCGCCGACCAGTACGGTAAACGCCAGCAGTGCGAGCGTGAACCACGATGCTACGCGGTCAGCGACTTGTGCCAGTGGCGGTTTTTCCGCCTGCGCCTTGTCTACCAGACGCACAATGCCTGCCAGCACAGTGCTCTCTCCCACACCGGTAACCCGTAAGGTGAGCGGCCCTTCCAGATTGACGCTACCGGCGATGACGTTGTCCCCGGGACGCTTCAGCACCGGCCTGGATTCGCCCGTCAACAACGCTTCGTCTACGCTGGATTCACCTGCCACGACACAGGCGTCTGCGGCCAATGTTTCACCCGGTTTGGACAGCAGCCAGTCGCCTGCCAGCAAATCCATGACCGGCACGTATTCCTGCTCGCCGCCTTCCCCACCGCGCAAGCGGGTGGCCATGGCAGGCTGGAGTTTGAGCAGGTTTTCCGCCGACTCCACCGATTTGCCGCGCGCCCCAGCCTCCAGCATCCGCGTACCCAGCAAAAACAGGGTAAACATGCCAATGGTGTCGTAATACACGTGCTCGCCGCCAAATAACGTGACCCACACGCTGCCGATAAACGCAGTAATAATCGCCAGCGCGACCGGCACATCCATATTCAAATGACCGGATTTGATGCCGCTCCACGCCGCACGATAAAACGGCATGGCCGAAAAGGTGACGACCGGCACCGTCAGCAGCAGGCCGAACCAACGCAGCAGCACAACGGTGCCGGGGTCGATGCCATACCAGTTGCCGGCGTACAGCCCCACCGACAGCATCATCGCCTGCGCTGCACCGATGCCTGCCACTGCGATTCGCTGCAGATCTTTTTTCCGCTGGGTCTTACGCAAGGCATCGGCCTGCAACGCGCTGTAAGGATGTGCGTTGTAACCCAGCAACTGGATTTCCTGCAAAATCCGGGACAGGGCAATTTCACGCGTATCCCAGCTCACCCGTGCGCGGTGGCTGGCATAGTTGACTTCTACCGAGCGCACGCCGGGCAGCTGCTTGATATGGCGTTCATTGAGCCAGACACAGGCAGCACACGTGATGCCTTCCAGGATCAACACGGCTTCGCGCGCGTGCTCGCCAACGTCAATGACAAAACTGTGCTGAATTTCCGGGTGGTCGTACAGCACCAGCTTTTTCAGCGTCTCCGGCAATACCTCGTGGCCCTGGCCTGGCAGACTGGTGCGGTTGTGGTAATACTCAGCCAGGCCATTGTCTGAGATGGCTTGCGCCACAGCTTGGCAGCCTCGACAGCACATGGCACGCTGTTGTTGGTCAATTGTGACTTCCAGCCGCGTGCCTGGAGCAATCGGCAAGCCACAGTGGAAACACTGTTCAGCAGCTGAGTTCATCGCTGTTTCAGGATGCAGCCACCGTCACTTCGCGTTCTTTTTCCACCCGTTTGCCAGCCGCCTCGATCACGATGCGCGCCACCCACAAACCTGCGTCCGGCACCTTGATCGCGCCCGCGTATTCACCTGCGCTTACCGGGGTCAGCTGTACGGGTGGTAAGTTATCTACATTGCCTGCACGAAAAATCTCAATGGTAATCCGGGCATCTGGCATGGCTTGCTTTTGGCGATCCAGCAGGCGCATCCGCAAGGGATTGTTTTGTCCGTCCGCCTTCAATGTTTTCAAACCAACCACTTCCACGTCCCAGCCCAGTTCCTGCTCCAGCGACAGCTTCTTCAGATGCTGATTAACCGCAGCTGCGGCCTGCTCATTGTGCTCAGTTACGCCGGAAAACGCCGTATACACAGGATGATCTTTGGCTTTAGGCAAAAACAGGCTGGCGACTTCAGGCGGCAAACCATTGGTGGATGTGGTTACGAATATCGCGTCCACTACAAACAGAATGGCAAAAAATCCCATCATGACTTTGGGTATCCAGTGAATACGACTACCTGCCTGACGTTTTGAGCCCGCCAGCAAAGTCATGACTGTCGCAGCGGCGAGAAACACCGCCACGTGAATCGACACAACATCCAGACCCGGCCAGTCAACCGTGCTATAGGCAGCGTAGGCAAAGGTGGGAATGGCGGCTGAAATAACCCCCCGCCAATAATTCGGCATGCCGGTTCGTCCCAATCCCCAATGCAATATCAACACGGCAACAACACCACCAAATAGGGTCTGCAATATGCTCATTGTTCGTTTTTCCTGTAGGTAAAGTTGACCCGCTCGATCACACTGTCATTGGGTTTGTCGAGCGGCGTGATGACAAAGTCAAAGCTGGGATAGTGCCCAACCTGATCAGGCGTCAACTTCACACTTGCCTGAACGATGACACTCGAGCTGCTGTGTACGGTGACCGTTTGCATTTCACCCAGATCCAGCGCGCCCGCTGGCAAGCCCTTCACCGTGATACGGTATTGCACATCCGTACCACGCAGATTGGTGAGATGAATTTGGTAACGGTTGCGAATATCGCCATTTGATAACACCACATAGAGCGGCTGCCTTATCTGCTCAACACTGTGCTCGTAATCTTTACGGGTGAGCACGCTGTAGGTCAGTGCCCCGCTCATCACCACGAGCGCCAGCAGATACCCTACGACTTTGATGCGCTTCCAGTGGACATGGGGTTTGGCAGGTACCGGTTGAGCCAGATTCGCCTCGGAATCATAGCGGATCAAGCCACGCGGATAGCCTACCGAATCCATGATGGTATTGCATGCATCGATACACAATCCGCATGAGATGCAGCGGTATTGCAGCCCATCACGGATATCAATACCGGCTGGACACACCTGCACACAAAACCCGCAATCGATACAATCGCCATAGCCTTTTTCCTGACGCGCTGCATGGATCTTGATTTCGCCACGCGGCGCTGCCCGTCCCATTACGCCATCGCCACGCTTGCTGTCGTAGGCAACCGCCAGGGTTTCAGGGTCATACATCACGCTCTGGAAACGTCCATAAGGACACACATAAGCGCAAATCTGCTCACGCATCAAACCAGCTGCCACATAGGTGCTTGCAGTCAGAAGCGCCACTGTTAAATAGGCTGCATAGGCTGCTTTACCCTCAAGGAAACGTACGATCAGATCGGGTGCATAGGCAAAATACGCAATAAAGGTCATCCCGGTCCAGAATGCAATCAGCAGCCAGACAAGGTGGGTTGCACCGAGCTTGAGAATTTTTTCCTTGTCCCAAGCCTGGCGTCTGAGGCGGATACGTGCAGGACGTTCACCCTGGATCAGTTTTTCGATCCACATGAACAGATCTGTCCACAGGGTTTGAAAGCAGAAATAGCCACAAAATGCGCGGCCTATCAGCGAGGTAGCAAAAAACAGCAAAGTGGCAGCAATGAATAATAACAGCGCCAGCCAGAAAATATTTTGAGGATAGACAACCAGATCGAAAACATAAAAACGGTGCCCCACTACGTCAAACATGACAGCTTGTGAAGCGCTTCCGTCGGTTCGCGTCCAGGGCAGCCAGGGCAAGCCAAAAAAGATGCTATAGGCCAGCAGCATCACCCCCCATTTGAAATTACGAAAACGGCCTTTGACCGAGCGCGGGATAATCGGGATGCGTTTCTGGTAGAGCGCTTGTGGTTCTTCGATACCTGGCTGCAAGAATTACTCCATGAAAAAACCCCCTGCCCGTAGGCAAGGGGTTATAGCGACCATCCAACCGTAAGGGTCGTTCGATGAGATAGTTTTATTTACCACCACCTAATTCATGTACGTAGACTGTCAGCACCTTGATTTGTTCCGGAGACAGACGGTCTTTCCAGGATGGCATTACACCCTTATTCAGACCGCCCTGAATAACTTTTTTTACTGCCGCTTCTTTTGCCGCGATCGTATCTGCACCCGGCACATTTGCCCATAACCATATACGATCAGTCAGATTCGCCGAACCAATTTGCTGACGGCCTTTTCCGTTATCCCCATGGCAATAGAAACAGGCTGCTGTTTCTGAATGAAACAAGGCATCACCGGCTTTTGCACTGTCTGGATTGACCGCAATACGCGACAGACTCAGTACATAATCCGCTAATTGATCGATTTGGGTACTGGTCAGCACGTCAGCAAATGCGGGCATATAGCCATGCCGTCCGTTAGTAATCGTTTGCTGAATATTGGCGAAATGACCACCATACAACCAGTCATCATCTGTCAAGTTGGGTGCGAACCCTTCTTTACCCCCACCGCCTTGCTGGTGACAAGCCGCGCAATTGTCCGAAAACAACTGTTTGCCCGACGAAACAACAAAACTATTCAGTTCCGGATCCTTGACAATCTGCTCGAACGGCAGGCTCTCAACTTTATCAAAATAAGGTTTTTGTGCCGCCACTGCTTCATTGGTCTCTTTCAAAAACAGCGCACGCGTATTCCAGTGCGTCGTTTTCTTTTCACCTTTGTCGTTAACGTAAGTGATGCTATCGAAGCCGGTAGTAAAACCACCGCCAACTGGCCATGCCGGATATATCAGCCAATACCCAACCGCCACTGCCACACTGAAATAAAATGCGTATTGCCACCAGACCGGAATCGGATTGTTATATTCTTGAAGATCGCCATCCCAAGCGTGACCAGTAGTTTGTACCGTTTGGGATTGTGTTTTTTCCTGACTCATTTCTTGTCTTCCTTGCTTTCAGGTTCATCATCCATGAATGGCATGTGCTTGTAGCTCTCCAGCCGGTCGCTACGCTTTTTATCACCGTATACAAAAAATACGATCAATACAAACGTCACAAACAGGACAACCAATGCCAAGGGCTTGGTATTTTCGGGCGATGCGAACCAGCTCAGCCATTCCATGGTCAGCCTCAATCAACGGTATTTAACGAATGCATCATCGTCATACTTGCGGAAATCCACTAGCGTGCCGAGCATTTGCAGATAGGCGACCAACGCATCCATTTCAGAGATGCTGCCACTATTGCCGTCGTAATTCCCGGATTGCGCCTGCGCAATCAGATTCTTGCGCGCATCGGGGATACTCAGCATCTCGGCAGTCTGGGCACCGAATTTTTTCACGTTGTCGTCATACTCCGACTTGGTCAGCGAGTAAGGGACACCGACATCGCGCAAAGCTTTCATGCGGTCTTCAATATCAGCAAAGTTAAGCTCATTTTTGACCAACCATGGATAATCCGGCATCACCGATTGCGGCACCATTGAACGTGGCGCGGTCAAATGCGCAACTTGCCACTCATTGGAATACTTGCCGCCAACGCGCGCCAGATCCGGGCCAGTCCGCTTGGAACCCCACTGGAAAGGATGGTCATACTGCGACTCCGCAGCCAGCGAATAATGGCCATAACGCAACGCTTCGTCACGGAACGGACGGATCATCTGCGAATGGCACAAGTAACAGCCTTCACGCTGGTAAATATCACGGCCACGCAATTCGAGCGGCGTGTACGGGCGCACCCCATCCACTTTTTCCACCGTATTCTTGATGAAAAACAGCGGCGCAATCTCTACCAGACCACCGATACTGATCGCCAGCATCGTCAGTACCAGCAGCAGACCGACGTTGGTCTCAATCCATTCATGCTTGAAATTGAACATACTGCTTTCCCTTTACCTTAAGCGCCAGCCAGACCAGCTTTGGACATTTTTGCCGACAATTTAGCCTCAAGTGCGGCCGATTCACGTTTGGCTTGACGTACGGTCATCACCACGTTGAAGAACATCATCAGCATGCCGCTCAGGAAGAACATGCCGCCGATTGCACGCATGGCGTAGAACGGATGCATCGCAGCAACTGATTCAACGAACGAATACTGCAAGTTGCCATACTGATCAAACGCACGCCACATCAGGCCCTGGGTAATGCCGGAAATCCACATTGCGGTGATATACAGCAACACGCCTATGGTTGCGAACCAGAAATGGATGCCCACCAGCTTCTGACTCCACATTTTCGTGTCCCACAGCTTGGGAATCATGTGGTACATCGAACCAAACGTCACCATAGCGACCCAGCCCAACGCGCCGGAGTGCACATGACCCACAGTCCAGTCGGTGTAATGCGACAACGCATTCACATCTTTCAGCGCCATCAGCGGGCCTTCGAAAGTCGACATGCCGTAGAACGACAAGGCCACGATCAAGAAACGCATGACCGGGTCGGTACGCAACTTATCCCACGCGCCGGACAACGTCATGATGCCGTTAATCATACCGCCCCAGGACGGCAGCAATAACATGATCGAGAAGGTTGCAGCCAGCGTTGAAGTCCAGTCCGGCAGTGCGGTCCAGTGCAGGTGATGTGCACCCACCCACATATACAGGAAAGACAGCGCCCAGAAGTGAACAATAGAAAGACGATATGAATAAATCGGCCGACCCGCCTGTTTTGGCACGAAATAATACATCATGCCAAGGAACGCAGCCGTAAGGAAGAAACCGACCGAGTTATGGCCATACCACCACTGCGTCATTGCGTCTTGCGTACCTGCAAACAGACTGTACGACTTCATTGAAAAGAGACTGACCGGCACCGCCAGATTGTTGAACGTATGCAACAAGGCGGTTGCCAGAATGAATGCCAGGAAAAACCAGTTAGCCACATAAATATGCGGCTGCTTGCGCCGCATGATCGTGGTAATAAACAGGCTCATGTAAGCAATCCAGACGATCTCGATCATGATGTCGATAGGCCACTCCATCTCAGCATATTCACGCGACTGGGTATGCCCCAACATGTAGCTGATTCCGGATAACAGGATAATTGCCTGCCAGCCCCAAAACGTAAAACTGGCAATGCCATCGCTGCTCAGACGCGCTTGACAGGTACGCTGAACCACATAGTACGACGTCGCAAACAATGCGCTACCACCAAACCCGAAAATCACACTGGTGGTGTGCACCGGGCGCAGGCGACCAAACGTAATATACGGAATGTCAAAACTCAAAAACGGCCACGCCAGCTCCGAGGCGATATACACCCCTGCAGACATGCCAATCACACCCCAGACCAAGGACATGATGGCGAATTTCTTCACAATTTCGAAGTTGTATTGCTCGTTACTGAGTATAGCCGTGGACGCCATGTGTTCCTCCTAGGCTGCTATGGGTAAGTAAATTGGTTTATGCAAACTTACTAATTTTACCAGCGACAAGCTGTCGCACGCAAGTCTAGTCCGATTGCGCAAGTAGTTGCGAAAGGTCTTTTGCGATCGCATCCGGCTCTTCGCCGTAAGCCATGTACAGCCTTAGCTTGCCCTGCGTGTCATACACATAAGTACCCGCGCTGTGATCAACAGCGTAATGGCCGTTTTTATCAGGGGGCTGTTTTTGATAGAAAATTTTGTATTCCTTGGCCAAAGCTGCCGTGCCAGCCTCGCTGGTATACAGGCCGATGAAACCAGGGTTAAAAGCCGGCACGTACTGCGCCAGCAAAGCAGGCGTGTCGCGCGCAGGATCGACTGTGACAAAAATGACCTGAACCCGGGATGCGTCCTTACCCATTTTTTTCAAAGCCATGGCAAAGTCGGATAAAGTCGTTGGGCACACATCCGGACAATGTGTGTAGCCGAAAAACACTGCCACCAGCTTGCCTCGAAAATCCGCTAGCGTACGTGGTTTTCCCTGCGTATCAAAAAGATGGAAGTCACGTGCGTAATCCACGCCGGTGATGTCGGTTGCCACATAGTGAACCGGCGGTTTGTTACAGGCGCTCAACACAAAAAGCAACGGAAACAGAGCAATAAAACGAAACAGGAACCGGGCAGGCATGGTCTGAGCTCTCTAAGAGTGGCGCATAAGTAGAAGCGATAAACGAATTCGCACCACCTAATCAATAACGCAATATTCTGCGCGCAAGGGCGCTAATTTTCCAGCCACTCAGGCGCTTTATTTATCCACATTGGCATCAGCCGCCAATCATGCCGCAGCCTGGGCTGAAATGCGCAAGAGCCAGTAATGATCAATCAGCAGCGCAGCAAATAGCAGGCTCAGATAAAGTATCGAATAGCGGAATGCCTGTTTCGCCAGCGCGTCGCTATAGCGCCAGTAAAGTCGGAGCGCGTAGTATAAAAACACACTATCAAGCAAGACAGCACTCACCAGATAAATCACACCGCTCATGCCTGTCACAAACGGCAGCAACGTCACGCCGGTCAACGCGATGGTGTATAGCAGAATATGTAATCGGGTGAACTTTTCGCCATGTGTAACCGGCAACATCGGCAAGCCAGCCTTGGCATATTCGTTTCTGCGATACAGCGCGAGCGCCCAAAAATGCGGCGGCGTCCAGACAAAAATAATCAGAAACAGAAGCAATGCATCGCTACTCACCTCTCCGGTCACTGCCGCCCAGCCGAGCACGGGCGGCATGGCACCGGATGCGCCGCCAATGACGATGTTTTGCGGGGTGGCGGGTTTGAGGATGAGGGTGTAAATCACGGCATAGCCAACAAATGTTGCAAGCGTCAACCAGGCCGTGAGTGAATTTACATAGGCATTCAACAGATACATGCCTGCACCACCAACCAAACCTGAAAACAGCAGCGTTTGCGTACTGTTCACTTCCCCGCGTGGCAATGGGCGCGCCCGAGTGCGTGCCATGACCGCATCGATTTTTTGCTCCACCAGACAATTAAATGCGGCCGCAGCGCCTGCCACCAAGGCGATGCCCACTGTGGCGGCCAGCAATGGAACCAGGGGCGGCCAGCCTGGCACCGCAAGAAACATCCCGATCACCGCAGTAAATACAATCAGCGATACCACGCGCAATTTGCATAATTGCAGAAACTGCTGACAGCGGCAGGCAGTCAAATGCAAAACCGGGCTAGCAATCATGATTTATACCCACAAAAAATGAATAATCGGCTCGTGCTCGAAACCGCCGCATGCGCTATACATTACCCTATCTGTGATGCCTTAAGCAGCTGTTTGATGTCTTTAATCATGCCCCGTGGATCGGGATTTTTAGGGAAACGCAGCATCAGGTTTCCTAACGGATCAATTAAATACACCGCATCTTCGGGCGGCGTATTGGCTGCAATCTGACCCACTGCCTCTGCCCCAACCCTGACAACCCAAGTACCTGAATACTGGCGCAACAGATCGGCATCAACCGCGCGCTTGTCTGTCACCAGCCAAACGCGCTCAATACGATCACGCTCGCGCCCTTGCGCCACCCTGACCTGACGCATGTCATATTGCTTGGTTTGACAATAGGCGTTGCAGGCGCCGCTGTCTAATTGCAGCATGACCCATTTGCCTTTTAGCTGGCTCAAGCTGAAAGGTTTGCCGTCCAGCCCGGCGCCCACAATGTCGGGCAATGCACGCACGGGCAGCAATTGACCATAATTGGAGCCTTGGCCGGTCGGTTTCCAGACGTAATAGGCGATGTATGAAAGCGCAAAAGGCAGCGCAAACAGGGCGAATAGCAGAATCAGTTTATAACGCGATACTGTTTTATTTGGCAGGACGGCGTTTGACATTGAGCACCACATAGATAATTAGAATTGCCGCAGTTAAACCAAACCATTGCACCGCATATCCCAAGTGCATGGCCGCGCCCGCATCGGGTCGATCCCACTCGCGCTTCAGTGTGTCGCCCGTGTCATTCAGTTGCAGGACCAGAATTGGTTGCACGGCATAGGGCAGCGTCGCTGCATACTTGGGGTAATCAAGATTTTCCCACACCGATCCGTGTACCGCCTGTTTCGATAGCTCCAGATAACGACTGACAGGGTTGATGACGATGCCTTCAATCCTCACCTCACCCTGGGGTGCACTCACGGGTGGCAGATAAGAGCGATCACTGCCAGCGGAAAGCCAGCCACGGTTGACGAGCACATTGGCACCACTCAAGCGATCATGAAATGGTGTAACGATATAATAACCAGCGACACTATTCAGTATGCGATTATCAATATAAATCTGATGCACAAGATCAAATTGTCCACGCAATTCCACTTTACGGTACAGCAGCGCATTGGCCGCCATCTCGCCGCCGGGCAAGACCGTCGCCGGATCATGCTGCATCGCGTCGTAACGTGCCTGCAATTGTGTTTTGGTATCGGCGCGATTCAATTGCCAGTGACCTAAATACGCAGTCAATAGCAACATGAACAGCGCCGCCAGGGTCGGCAGCCAACTCGGTCTGAATTCAAAGCGTCTCATCTTCATTACAATGAATTACGCTCGTGTGATATGAACGGTTCGGCTAAGATAGCCGATACATAACCAACAAAGGGAGCAGCCATGCGCATGATTGTTTTGATCTTCATCTTTCTCATCCTTGCGAGCTTATTCAGCGCGCTGTATTACCTGATTAAAGACAAGGGTCAATCCGAGCGCACGGTAAAAGCATTGACCGTGCGTATTGTGCTTTCCATCAGCCTGTTTGCCATACTCATGATCGGCTTTCACTTCGGCTGGTTTCCACGCCAAAGCTAACATCACTAACAGTAACGCCGCATAATTGGCATGCGGCGTTACTTTTCATCCCTTCCAGATACATGGCTACAACCAGTACACCACCACAAACAACAGCAACCAGACCACGTCAACAAAGTGCCAATACCAGGACACAGCCTCAAACGCAAAGTGATGATCCGGCTTGAAATGTCCTGCCATTGAACGGAATAAAATAACGATCAACATAATCGTACCGATTGTCACATGAAAACCGTGAAACCCGGTCAGCATGAAGAACGTCGCGCCATACACGCCTGCGCCCATCG
Source organism: Sideroxydans lithotrophicus (assembly GCA_022736605.1). Classification (GTDB taxonomy): domain Bacteria; phylum Pseudomonadota; class Gammaproteobacteria; order Burkholderiales; family Sulfuriferulaceae; genus Sulfuriferula. Next base: position 2,222 of record DZDB01000017.1, on the reverse strand, counting down.
TCAGACCCAGCTTGGTGTAAGCCTCATGGTATTCATACGCCTGCAGGCTCAAAAAAGTGATGCCCAGCGCAACAGTTAACATCAAACCCACGATCAGCTGGATGCGATTATTTTTCTTCAATCCCCAATGCGCCCAGGTAACGGTCAAACCCGATGTCAGCAACAACAAGGTATTAATTGCCGGGATACCCCATGCCTCCATCGGTGTAAATTTACTCGCCAAACCCGGCCCGGCAGTTGGCCAGGTTGCCACGAAGTTCGGCCACAATTGCGCCATGGTTTCACCCGACCCCAGGCCAGGTACTGAAATGCTGCGGGTATAAAACAAAGCACCGAAAAACGCCGCAAAGAACATCACTTCAGAAAAGATAAACCAGCTCATGCTCCAGCGATAAGATAAATCCACCTGCTCGTTATATTTACCGCCTTCGCTTTCTTTGATCACAGTACCAAACCAGCCGAACAGCATGATCAGCAAAACCGCCGCACCCGCCAGCATGACCGGATTTGCATCAGGCACATGATTGAGGTGCATCACAAAACCAAACGCCAGCAACATCAGGGCGATTGACCCAACAATCGGCCAGTGCGATGGTGGCGCCAGGTAATAACTGTCGTGCTGTGTCTCCATGATGCAGCCTCCTTCGTTTTGTTTTAGTTAATTATTTTGCCAATTCAAATCATTTGGTAATCAGATATACCAGCAGCGCCAGCATTCCAACCAGCAGAATTGCGCCTAACAGGCCGGCCACAATGACTTGAGCAGGCTTCAATTGTGTCACATCTTCCTGATAATCCCGGTTGCGCCGGATTCCAAAAAAGCTCCAAAATACCGTTTTTGCAGCACGCACATAACTTGAATCTTTTTTGCCCGATTCAGCCATTTGTTGCGCCATTGCTGGCTGCCTGAGTGGCTGGATTCAAATTAAAAAACGTATACGAGAGCGTGATTGTTTTAACGTCTTTTGGCAAAGACGGATCAATCACGAACAACACCGGCATGAGTTTGCTTTCATGCGGCTTTAACAGCTGCTTGCTAAAGCAAAAACATTCTATTTTTTTAAAATATTTAACTGCGAGCGCTGGGCCATAACTGGGGATGGCCTGGCCTGTTATCGGCACATCGCTGTCGTTAACGGCCTGGTATTGCACTTCCATCAGCTGTCCGGGATGCACGTTAACGACCTCTTTTAGTGGCGCAAACTTCCACGGCATGTTGCCATTCAGATTGGCATCCAACTCAACCCGTATCATGCGGCTGGTATCGACCTGCGTGTTCTTGGCCAGCTCCTGCTCGCCCCCCTTATTCACGCCAGTCGCTTCACACACCGCGTTATAAAACGGTACCAGTGCAAATCCAAAACCAAACATGCCAACGGCCACAATAGCCAGTTTTTTCAGCATGCGCCGATTTGCGGAAGCCTGCTTCATTGCCAATGCGAAATGATTGTGTACAAGAACAAGCCAACCGCAACCAGCCCCAAGGAAATTGCAGTGAAATATTTCTTGATTTGATTGTTGCCCATATTTTGTCGCTCCTGAATATGGGCAGGCTTGATACCTGCCCAGTCACATTATCTGACAATCGGTGCCACTTCAAAGGTGTGATACGGCGCAGGCGATGGCAGCGTCCACTCCAGCCCTTCGGCACCTTCCCACACCTCATCAGTTGCCTTGGCGCCGCCCCGCACGGTCTGCAACACAATGAACAAAAAGATTAGCTGACTGGCACCGAAAATAAAGCCGCCGACCGATGCAATCTGGTTGAACTCGGTGAACTGCAAGGCGTAATCCGGAATACGACGCGGCATGCCTGCCAAGCCAAGAAAATGCATTGGAAAAAACAGGATGTTCATTGAAATGGCTGAGAGCCAAAAATGCAGCTTGCCGAGTTTTTCGTTGTACATATGGCCTGTCCATTTTGGCAGCCAGTAATACGCCCCGGCAAAAATGGAGAACAGCGCGCCCGACACCAGCACATAGTGGAAGTGCGCCACGACGTAATAGGTGTCCTGCAACTGGATATCCACCGGCGTAATCGCCAGCACCAGACCGGAGAATCCACCCATAGTGAATAGACAGACAAACGCGATCGCAAACAGCATGGGCGTCTCAAACGTCATCGAGCCGCGCCACATCGTGGCAATCCAGTTGAACACCTTAACGCCGGTGGGGATCGCAATGAGCATGGTGGAGTACATGAAAAACAACTGCGCCGCCGC
>DZDB01000130.1:1691-5013 GCA_022736605.1 Sideroxydans lithotrophicus | reverse complement strand
TGCCAGAACTGGTCGTGAAGGAAGTGCAAGGCTCGGGCGGCTACGGCATGCTGATTGGGCCGACCAGCACGCCGCAGCAGATCGCGGATTACCGTGACCGTATTATCGCTTCGCCTGCCAGTTTCATTGCCCAGCCAACGCTGGCTCTATCTACCTGTCCGACGCTGGTTGAAGCGGGCGTGGCGCCGCGCCACGTCGATTTGCGGCCATTCGTGCTGTCCGGCAAGGAAATTCGTTTGATCCCTGGTGGCCTCACGCGGGTGGCGCTGGCGGAAGGCTCGCTGGTGGTCAATTCGTCGCAGGGCGGCGGCACCAAAGACACCTGGATACTGGAGGACTGACATTATGCTATCGCGGACTGCCGATCATTTATTCTGGATGGCGCGTTATGTCGAACGCGCCGAGAACACTGCGCGCGTGCTCGATGTGGCACACCGTTCAGCGCTGCTGCCGGATGACAGCGAAGGCGCAGAAGCACATCTTTGGTACGCGCCGCTGAATATCTGCGGTTCGGCCGAAGACTATCAAAGTAAACACGGCATGGCTGAGATGCTGGCGGTCACCCGCTACATGGCGCTCGACCCGGATAACCCGGCCAGTATCTATACCAGCCTGATGCTGGCGCGCGAGAATGCGCGTGCGGTACGTGGCGCGATCACTTCAGAGATGTGGGAGAGTATCAACGGCACCTGGCTGGACCTGAACCGTATGATGCCAACGCTTAATCCGATGCGGCTGGAAGGCTTTTTTGACTGGGTGAAAGAGCGCTCGCACCAGTTTCGCGGCGTCACCGTGGGCACCACGCTGAAAGACGATGCGCTGTATTTCAACCGCCTCGGCACGTTTCTGGAACGCGCCGACAATACCGCACGCATCCTTGATGTGAAGTACCACATCCTGCTTCCCAGTGTGAAAGACGTGGGCGGCGCGGCCGATTATTACCAGTGGGGTGCATTGTTGCGTTCGGTCAGCGCATTCGAAGCCTACCGCAAGATTTACCGTGACGCGATTTCACCCCTGCGTGTGGCCGAGCTGCTGATTCTGCGCGCCGATATGCCGCGCTCACTGCATGCTTGTCTGAATGAAGTCGCCACCACGCTGGACATTATCAATGGGACGACGGGTCATGAAGCACGTCGTCTGGCGGGTGAGCTGCATGCCTCACTGCACTTTACCCGCATCGAAGACGTGTTCCGTCATGGCTTGCATGAATATTTGACCCAGTTTCTGACACAAACGCTGGCGCTGAGCACTGAAATACGCAGCGCCTACATGGCGCCTCGCGATGAATTTACCAGCAGTCTCAAGACACCCAGGCTGGTACTGCACGTACAATAAAAGCTGTTCGTATAACCGCATAAATTCATCATGACTTATTGTGTTGCCCTGAAATTGAATGCCGGCCTGGTGTTTGCCTCCGATTCACGTACCAACGCGGGTGTCGATCAGATTGCCAGCTTTAAAAAGATGCGCACGTTTGTGAATGAAGGGGATCGCGCCGTCGTCATTCTCAGTTCCGGCAACCTGTCGATCACGCAGAGTGCGGTCAATCTGCTGGAACAGCGGGGACGGCACAGCGATGGCAGCAATCTGTGGAACGCCGAATCGATGTTTGACGTGGCGACGCTATTGGGCAAAGCCCTGCGCGAGACGCGCGACCGGGAGGGGCCTTTTTTGCAGGAAAGCCATATCGATTCGGGCGCAAATTTCATCGTCGGCGGGCAGATCAAAGGCGAAAGACCGCGCCTGTTTCTGGTGTATTCGGAAGGTAATTTCATCGAAGCCACGGAAGCCACGCCATTTTTTCAAATTGGCGAGACCAAGTACGGCAAGCCCATCATCGACCGTGTGATCCACGCCGAAACGCCGCTGATGGACGCCATCAAATGCGTGCTGGTGTCGTTCGATTCGACCATGCGCAGCAATATTTCGGTCGGCTTGCCGATCGATCTGACGTGTTACACGCACGACAGCCTGCGGCTGGATCGGCAGCATCACATTACCGAAAATGACGCCTATTTTTCGCAGATCAGCTTTCGCTGGAGCGAAGGCCTGCGTGGTGTATTTGCCTCTTTGCCTGATCCCGACTGGGGCTGCCCGATGAGCCAGACCGAGCTGCCGCTGCCCACGCCACCGCTGTATAACGATTTCTCGACCCAATGACCATACGCGTCGCACTCCACCATAAAACCCGTTACGTGTTTGACCGGCCGGTGGTGCTGTCGCCGCACGAAATCCGCCTCAAACCCGCTGCCCATACGCGTACGCCGATTCTGAGCTATTCACTCAACATTCAGCCTGCTGCGCATTTCATCAATTCGCAGCAGGACGCCTACGGCAATTTCATTGCCCGCATTACCTTCCCCGAGCCGACCCGCGAACTGGCGGTGACGGTCGATCTGGTGGCCGACATGACGGTCATCAACCCATTTGATTTCTTTGTCGAAGACTGGGCCGAGCATTTTCCGTTCAGCTATCCACCGAGTCTGAAAGCCGAGCTGGCACCGTTTCTGGAAGTCGAACCTGCCGGGGCGCGCCTGATGCAGTGGCTCACGCAATGGCGTGGCGAACATACGCAGCCGATCAACATCAATAACTTTCTGGTGCAGATCAACCAGCGCGTGCAGCACGCCGTGTCGTATCTGATTCGCATGGAACCGGGGGTGCAAAGTTGTGAACAGACATTGGGCAACGGCTCTGGCTCGTGTCGCGACAGCGCCTGGTTGCTGGTACAGATCCTGCGCCATCTGGGCATTGCCGCGCGGTTTGTGTCGGGCTACCTGATCCAGCTCGCTGCCGACGAAAAATCGCTCGACGGTCCGAGCGGCCCGGTGGCCGATTTCACCGACCTGCACGCCTGGTGCGAAGCGTATATCCCCGGTGCAGGCTGGGTCGGGCTGGACGCCACCTCCGGCCTGCTGGCCGGAGAAGGGCATATTCCGCTGGCCGCCACCGCGCAGCCGTCCTCCGCCGCGCCGGTGAGCGGCATGACCAGCGTGTGCGAATCGATCCTTGAAGTCGAGATGTCAGTGACGCGCATCCACGAAGACCCGCGCGTCACCAAACCCTATACCGAGGCGCAGTGGCAGGCGGTGCAACAGCTCGGGCGCAGCATCGACGCCGAGTTGAAACACGGCGACGTGCGTCTGACCCAGGGCGGCGAGCCGACTTTTGTGTCGATTGACGACATGGACGGTGCTGAGTGGAATATCGCTGCCCTGGGCGAACACAAATGGACGCTCGCCAATGGCTTGATGCAGCGCCTGCATGCACGGTTTGCGCCGGGTGGCGTGCTGCATTTCGGTCAGGGCAAGTGGTATCC
>DZDB01000130.1:0-1591 GCA_022736605.1 Sideroxydans lithotrophicus | reverse complement strand
GATTCGGCGCTGGGCTACCGCCTGCCGCTGGCCAGCCTGCCGTGGGTCGCGCCCGAGGATTTTGAAGTCGAGCTGCCGCCCGACCCGTTTGCCGAGCGTGCGCCGCTGGCGGATTTTCCGCGCAACAAACCGGCCGCGTCGGCGGCGCCGCTGGATGACGCGCCCAGCCCGAAGGAAGTCATTCACACCGCGCTGGCGCTACAGGTGCGCGACGGCTTGCTGTATGTATTCATGCCGCCGACGATTACGCTGGAAGCCTGGCTCGACCTGGTCGCGGCCATCGAGCACAGCGCCGCGCAGCTTGAATTGCCGGTGCGGCTGGAAGGCTATGCCCCGCCGCGTGACCCACGCCTGCAATCGCTGTCGGTGACGCCCGACCCCGGCGTGATCGAGGTCAACATTCATCCGTCCGCCGATTGGGATACGCTGGAAACGCGCACCCGAACGCTGTACGAAGACGCCCGCCAAACCCGGTTGGGTACGGAAAAATTCATGCTTGATGGTCGCCACACCGGCACCGGCGGTGGCAACCATGTCACGCTTGGCGGGGCGACCGCTGCCGACAGCCCGTTCCTGCGCCGACCGGATTTGTTGCGCAGTTTGCTGACCTACTGGCAGCAGCATCCGGCCATGTCCTACCTGTTTTCCGGCCAGTTCATCGGCCCGACCAGCCAGGCGCCGCGTGTCGACGAGGCGCGCGACGACAATCTCTACGAACTGGAAATCGCGTTCCAGCAGATGAGCGTCAAGCTCACGCCGGGCGAGGACAGCGAACAGCCGTGGCTGGTTGACCGGCTGCTGCGCAATCTGCTGATTGATTTAACCGGTAATACCCACCGCGCCGAATTCTGTATCGACAAGCTGTATTCACCGGATTCGGCGACCGGGCGACTCGGGTTGCTTGAATTGCGCGCGTTTGAAATGCCGCCGCACTACCGCATGAGCCTGGTGCAGTCGGTGCTGTTGCGCGCGCTGGTGGCGCGCTTCTGGAAAACGCCGCATCAGGGCAAGCTGGTGTACTGGGATACCGCGCTGCACGACCGCTTCATGCTGCCGCATTTCATCGAGCAGGACATGCACGACATCACGCGCGATCTGCGCGCTGCCGGGTACGCTTTCGACGACGCCTGGTTCGCGCCGTTCATTGAATTCCGCTTTCCGCGCCACGGCAGCGTGGTGTACGAAGGCGTGCAGATCGAGCTGCGTCAGGCGATTGAACCGTGGCACGTGCTGGGCGAAGAAATCGGCGCGGGTGGCACTGCGCGCTACGTCGATTCGTCGGTCGAGCGCTTGCAGGTCAAGGTCAACGGCATGACCGACAGCCGCCATCAGGTCTTGTGCAATGGCCGCGTGGTGCCATTGCAGCCGACCGGCGTGCCGGGTGAGTTCGTCGCCGGGGTACGCTTCAAGGCGTGGGCGCCGCCGTCGGCCTTGCACCCGGCCATCGGTATCCACGCACCGCTGGTATTTGATCTGGTCGACAGCTGGAATGGCCGCGCCATTGGTGGCTGCACCTACCACGTCAGCCATCCCGGCGGACGCAACTACGATACCTTCCCGGTCAACGCCAACGAAGCTGAAGCGCGTCGCC
>DZDB01000129.1 GCA_022736605.1 Sideroxydans lithotrophicus | reverse complement strand
CAACTCTGGAATGCCAACGCTAAGTGATTCTGTGGTCCAGGCGCTCACAAAACTAAACTATGACACTGCTCGGAAATCAGCCATCAAGCAGGGCCAGCAAGCCGCATTGGTGCAGTCTGCAAGAGACAGAACAAAAGAGAATATCGAACGGTTATTTCGAGTTCCCCTTCAAGCCGCTGGTAAGGCAGGCGTAAAGGTTGTCGTGTCCTTCGCTAACTAGTCCATGCCTAACAAACGCTTCGAGAGGTAAAATAAATGGGGTCAGACACGATATTAAATCCTGTGCTATGGTTCGTAAATCCTGATTCCTCGCAAAAACCCCATGGCACGCTTATCCCGCTACGTCATTCCCGGCCAGCCGCAGCACATCATCCAGCGCGGCAATAACCGTCAGTTGATCTTTGCCGCCGATGCGGATTATCAGTTCTTTCGTGACGCCCTGATTGAGGCGGCGCACAAATACGGGTTGGCGATTCACGCTTATGTGTGGATGACCAATCACATTCACTTGCTGGCAACGCCGGAAAAAGACGACAGTATCAGCAAGGTATTCCAGTCGGTCGGGCGCCGGTATGTGCAGTATTTCAATCACACTTACCGGCGTAGCGGCACCTTGTGGGAAGGGCGGTATCGGGCAACGGTGGTCGATAGCGAGCGCTATCTGCTGTCGCTGATGCGTTATATCGAAATGAATCCGGTGCGCGCACGGATGGTGGCGCAGCCAGGCGATTATTGCTGGTCAAGTTATGCATTTAACGCGCTGGGGCAGCGTGATTCAAATAGCAATTGGCTGGCAGCGCACAGCGAATATTTGCGGCTCGGGCAATCTGCCGATGCGCGCGAGGCGGCTTACCGTGCTTTGTTCAGTGCGGCGATTGCGGGGGAGGATCTGGCGGCGATCAGGGAATCGGTGCATAAGGGCTGGGCGCTGGGAGATGAGCGGTTTCAGGCGCAGATAGAGGCGTTGACGCTACGCCGTGCGGCATCGAAGGGTGTGGGCAGGCCAAGAAAGCAGAATAATCGTGTCTGACCCCATTAAGAGGGTGTTGGGCTATCGGCCAAAGTCATTTTTGAAGCTGATTTTGCTGGGGTTTACGCTGGTGGCGTTGCCGCTGATTGCGGCGCTGATTTATGCGGCGGTATCGATTGACCGGCTGGCGGTGCAGAGCCGCCTGGCGGTGTATCAGTCGGTGCAGATTGCACATGGCAGCCGGGTATTGCTGGATGAAATCACGACCATGGAACGCGGCGTGCGGCAGGCGTTGATACTGGATGACGCGAGTTTGCTGGAGGGTTTTTTTCAGGCGCATACGCGGTTTGTCAGTCAGTTGAATAATCTTGAGGCGCTGTCGCTGAAGCGGCGCAATCAGGCTGCGGCGCTGGCACAATTGCGCGCGGCTGAGTGGCCGATTTATCAGCAGGTCGCGTCTGCCCGGGATCATCCGGACACGTTGCAGCCGGTAGTGAGCGATTTTGTGCCGTTGCTGGTGCAGGCACGCAATTTTGCGCAGGGCGGCTATGCGTTGATCGAGCAGGAGGTTAACGCGATGCAGGATCGCGCTGCGCAGGCGCGTGCGATTGTGTTGTGGCTGGTGGTGGCGCTGGTGCCGTTTACCTTGCTGTTGGCGCTGCTGTTTTCGGTATTGATTTCGCGTCCGATCCGGCAGATTGACGAGGCAATCCGCAGCATGGGGCAGGGTGAGCTGGCGCAGCCGGTGCGGGTGACGGGGCCGCAGGATTTGCGCTATCTGGGCGAGCGGCTGGACTGGATGCGGCAGCGCTTGCTGGAGGTTGAGGCACAGAAAGAACGTTTTTTGCAGCACGTGTCGCATGAGCTGAAAACGCCGCTGACGGCGTTGCGTGAGGGTGCGGATCTGCTGGCCAGCGGCGTGACGGGCGCGCTCAATGACAAGCAGAAGAGTGTGGCGACGATTTTGTTTACCAATAGTTTGCAGTTGCAAAAGCGCATCGAGGATTTGCTCAATTACAGTGCAATACAGGCGCAGCCGACGGCGCTCAATCCGCATCAGGTGGCGTTGCAGGGCTTGCTCGAAGCGGTGTTGCAAAGTCATCAGATGGCGGTGCTGAATCAGCGTTTACAGATCATTCGGGACTGCCCGGATTTGCATCTGTATGCTGACGAACAGAAACTGCGCGTCATTCTGGATAATCTGCTGTCCAATGCAGTGAAATTTTCGCCGCCCGGAGGCATCATTCATATCGATGCACGTGTGCAGGATAATACGCTGGTGCTGGCGGTGAGGGATGCCGGGGCAGGGGTGGATGTGGCTGACCGCGACAAGGTATTTGAACCGTTTTATCAGGGGCGGCAAGCGCCGCAAAGCCACGTCAGGGGCACCGGTCTGGGGCTGGCGATTGCGCGCGAATACGCCCGTGCCCATGGCGGCGATATCAGCCTGGTCGCGTCTGACCAGGCCGGTGCGCATTTTCGTCTGCATCTCCCTTTACTAAATGACACGCTCATCTCATGACTGATTTTTTATCCCGCCGTTTACTGGCTTCATGCCTGCTATTGGGCGCGCTTGCTGCCTGCGCTGAATTGCCTGCGGGCAGCGCGCGCACATCCAGCGGTATTTCGTTGCCTTCACTGGCCATTTCTCAAAGCGATATGCTGCTGCAATCGATTGACGCCGTACGCAAATTGCCGAACGCTGAACAGTTACGCGAGCTGGACAAGTCGCGGCAGGCGTATGCGCACAACGCCAGTGAGTTCAATCGACTCAGGCTGGCGTGGTTGCTGGCATTGCCGGGGACATCCTTTCACGACACTTCAGCTGCGCTGAGTCTGCTCAATGATTTGCCCCGAGACAGCAAGACCGGGTCAACCGGCCTGCGCGCCCTGGCGGGGCTATTGCAGGCCGAGTTGAGTGAGCAGCAGCGCATCGCTGCCGCCAACGAGGATTGGACACAAAAATACAAGGATGAACTGAAGCGCGCCGATGCCCTGCAACAGCAGATCGACGGCATCAAACGCATGGAAAAGAGCATGATGCAGCGTGACAAGCGCTGAATGAGGGCAATTGCATGAACGAAATGGCTGCAAAGATTTTGCTGGTAGACGATGACGCTGATTTGCTCGAATTGTTGTCAATCCGCTTGTCGGCGTCGGGTTATGAAGTGGAGTCGGTCAACAGCGCAGAAGCCGCGCTCAATCACCTCGATGTGTCGCGGCCGCAACTGGTGATAACCGATATGCGCATGAGCGGGATGGACGGACTGGCGCTGTTCGAGCAGATACACCGCACCAGCCCGGCATTGCCGGTGATTATTCTGACCGCACACGGCAGTATTCCGGATGCGGTGGCGGCGGTACAGCGTGGCGTGTTCGGCTATCTGGCCAAGCCGTTTGACAGTAAAACGCTGCTGGCACATATCGCGCAGGCGCTGCGTTTGACGCCGGGCAGTATGCCGCAGACGGATGCCCCGGCTGCTGATTGGCGCGCGTCCATCATTACCCAGAGCGCGGCGATGGAAGACCTGCTGACGCGCGCCAGCCTGGTCGCCGAGGGCGACGCCAGCGTGCTGATCCAGGGTGACAGTGGCACCGGCAAGGAGCTGCTGGCGCAGGCGATTCACGATGCCGGCAAGCGCCGGGCGCGGCCATTCGTAGCGGTGAACTGCGCGGCGATTCCCGAGCAGTTGCTCGAGTCGGAACTGTTCGGCCACGTCAAGGGTGCGTTTACCGGCGCGGTGCGCGACCACAAGGGGCTGTTTCAGGCGGCAGAAGGCGGCACGCTGTTTCTGGACGAAATCGGTGACATGCCGCTGCTGCTACAGGTTAAATTGCTGCGCGTGATTCAGGAACGTCAGGTGCGCCCAGTCGGCGCGGCGCAGGCGGTTGAGGTGAATGTGCGCATCATTTCGGCCACCCACCGCGATCTCAAGGCCAGCGTGACGGCGGGCGAGTTCCGCGAGGACCTGTATTACCGGCTGAACGTGGTGGCATTGAACATCCCGCCGCTGGCCGAGCGGCGCGAAGACATTGCGCTGCTGGCGAACCATTTCCTGCGCCAGCTGGCACAAAAATATACCAAAAAAGTCAACGGCTTTGCGCCCGAGGCGATGGCCTTGCTGGTCGGCGCGCCGTGGCCGGGCAATGTGCGTCAATTGATGAATGTGGTCGAACAGTGCGTGGTGCTGTGCACCGGCGCGCTGGTGTCGATGACGCTGGTGCAGGACGCGATGCACAAGGAAGACGTTGAGATGGTGTCGTTCGAGGAGGCGCGCAAGCGTTTCGAACGCGACTATCTGGTGCGCGTGCTGAAAATCACCGCAGGCAACGTCACCCAGGCGGCACGCCTGTCGCAGCGTAACCGCACTGAATTCTACAAGCTGCTGCAACGTCACCGGCTCGACGCGGCCGCTTTCAAGCACGCCTGACGCGCGCCTTCTGTTGTCGCCTGCGGGCGACAATCAAAGCTTCATCGTTTTCATGGACTTAGCGCAAAGCCGCGTGCGGCTGTCGGGGCGGCACGACAAACCGCCTGGGCTGCGCGGCTTGATAAATAATATCTTGTTGTATTTAAACGATGTTTTATCTGGCACGGAGTCTGCTGTTGTGTATAGCGCAGCACCTTGCTGCGCTATACAGGAGCTTTACGATGAAGGTATCTGCCCACAAATTTAACCCCCGTATCCTGCCGCACGCTGTACTGGGCGGCGTCATGCTGGCCGCGCTGGCAGTCACTGGCGCGCACGCTGCCACCGGCGAGCCGATGCCGGTCAGCGCGCTGGCCAAAGCGGACACGAATCAGGATGGCATGGTCAGCGCTGAGGAATTCAAGGCTACCGGCATGGATGGCAAGCTGTTTGCGAAAGCCGACGGTAACCATGACGGCATGTTGAGCACAGATGAGTTCGCCAAGGCCGAAGCCATGGGCAAAGCCAAATAAGCCTGGTTCAAAAATCAATCACAGCGAACGGATGCCTGTGTACTGTTTCACACTAAACGGCGCTTACAGAGCCTCCCAAAAACGGCCTGACAAGGCGCGGCGCGCAGGCAATGGCCA
>DZDB01000128.1 GCA_022736605.1 Sideroxydans lithotrophicus | reverse complement strand
AAGCCGGGCTGCATGACGCGCTGGCGCAACGCAGCACACCGGTGTTCGATCTGGATATGTACAAATTATTGCAGCAGGTGTTGCTACCGGCCACAGCCAATCGGCCAGCGCAGTTCAAGGCGCTGGAAGTGCTGCGGTTTTAGACGCGAGATCAGTCCATGGCGCACATTCTCCCCGAAGGCTGGCAGACGTTGACCGCAACGGGTGCCATACAGCGCGAGATCGAGACGCTGGCGCTGCTGGCGGAGGGCTTGTCTGACGCCTACACCGTGTATCACGGCGTGCACTGGACGCGGCTCAATCAGGGACACGCGCTGGTCGGCGAGATTGATTTTGCCATTGTCAATGCGGCGGGCAATCTGCTGTTGATCGAGCAGAAATCCGGGTTTTTGAGCGAGACAGCAGCGGGGCTGGCGAAACAGTACAACAGGCAGGAAAAGCGGGTGCCGGCTCAAATGGCGCGCTCGGTTGAAGCGTTGCGGGCGCGGCTGCATCAATATTGCACGGCAGGCAAACCCGGTCTCGACAGCCTGCTCTACTGCCCGGATTATCAGGTGAAACAGCCCGGCACGGCGGGCATTGATCCGTCACGCATCGTTGATGCGGGCAAGCGCCAGCACCTGGTGCATATCATTCGCAGCCTGTTGCCGGAGGATGCGCCCGCCGCGCCGCTGGCCGCTGAGGTGCACCGTTTTCTGCGCAACGAATTGCGGCTGGTGGCCGACGTGTCCACCATGACCGGGCAGGCGCGCACGTTGTACACGCGCCTGTCGGGTGGGCTGACCGAATGGGCGCGGCGTATCGAGAGTGCGCCATTCCGGCTGCGCGTCATCGGTACCGCCGGGTCGGGCAAAACCCAGCTGGCGTTGACTGTGCTGCATGACGCGGTGGCGGCCGGGCGGCGACCGCTGTATGTCTGCTACAACCGCCCGCTGGCGGATCACATTGCGCTGATTGCGCCGGACGGTGCCACGGTCGCCACCTACCATCAGCTGTGCGATCGGATTTTGCGTTCTACCGGCCAGGTGCCGGATTTCACCCAGCCGGGTGCATTCATCGCGCTGGAAAATTTCATGGGCGGTTTTCAGCCAAACGCTGACTGGCTGTTTGACGAGTTGATTATCGACGAAGGCCAGGACTTCAAACCCGCCTGGCGCGATCACCTGCTCAGACTGCTGCATGCCGATGGCCGCGCCTGGTGGCTGGAAGACCCGCTGCAGAATCTCTACGCGCGACCGTCGGTCGAATTGCCCGGCTGGGTCACGCTGCGCACGCAGACCAACTACCGCACACCGCGCGACATCCTCGGCTATCTGCAACGGCTGGTCGGCTCACAGCACGCCATCGAAGCCGGTAGTCCGCTCGACGGTTCCGACGTGGAGATTCTGACTTACACCGGCCACGCCGATCTGATGGACAAAACCAAGACCGCGATTACCCGTGGCCTGGGTGCCGGGTTCAAAAAAGACGCGCTCGCGGTGCTCACCTACCGGGGGCGCGAGCATTCCAGTTTCTCCCCGCTCGACAGGCTCGGCCCGCACGCGATCAAGGCGTTTACCGGCCAGTATGACCTGCTCGGCAGCCCGGTGTATTCAGACGGCGAGCTGTTCATCGACTCGGTGCATCGCTACAAGGGCCAATCCGCTGCCTGTGTGATTTTTACCGAAATTGATTTTGAAACACTGGATGACGCGGCGCTGCGCAAGCTGTTTGTCGGCATGACACGCGCAACGATGAAGCTGGTGCTGGTGGTGTCCGAACGCGCTGCCGGTGCGCTGCTGGCGCGGTTGGCGTCTGAGACGTAAAAACCCGTTCATCATGACAATGAACGGGTTTTTGGTGCTGGCGGAGAGGGTGGGATTCGAACCCACGGTGAACTTGCGCCCACGCCTGATTTCGAGTCAGGTACATTCGACCACTCTGCCACCTCTCCGGGGAGCGCCATTGTACCCGTAAGCCCCGCTGAATAGAAGCATTGGCGCAGCGGTAGGGTGTGCGTCAATAAAAAAAGCGCCGCAGGCTGCGGCGCTCGGGAATTGACTGGCTTTAAAGGCTGGGGTCTTTGGAACGCATCAGGTCATAGCCGCCGCTGGGTGCAGCGACCATCGAGGTGCCAATATAGCCGCTGCTGCCATCGGGCAGGCGCTGACCTACGCCTGAATTCAGGTCGCGTGCATTGTAGACATCCCAGCCCTGTCCCGGTACGCCGCCCATCGAGGTGCCGACATAAGCGGAAGTGATGCTGGTGCTTTCGCCGATGCCAGAACCATAATCGCGTGCGCCAAAGGCGTCAAAGCCTTGCCCAGGCGTGCCGGCGAATGCGGAAACAGCGGTGAACAGGACGGCACCCAAGGTGCCGGTGATCAATTGACGTGTAGTGTTCATGATAATTACCTCCATACGGACTGTTTAAACGTGCAAACACCATGCTTGCACACCTTGCCGGGCCAATGAGAAGCGACCCAGCGAGAGACTTGCCAAAGTTGCGATTGCACAACTATGCTGGAGCTTGTTTCACATATAGACCATGCGCGCCGGAATAACTGTGTTATTTTCAACTGCTTCCGGGGCATGGGCTGGCTGTTTGCCAACTCCTGCTGCTTAGTCGCTGTTCCGTTCTATTCCTGACACGGTAACCATTAGATGCGTGTGTTGATTTATCTGTTCCTGCTGCTGGTATGCGCGTCGGCGCAGGCGGCAACGACGCCGGTGCCGGACTGGCAAAGCTGGGTGCTGCGGATCGACGTGGTGCGCGCCGATGGCACGCAGGAGCTGGGTTCGGGTGTGGTGATTGCGCCCGGACGTCTGATTACCAACTGCCATGTGCTGCGCGATGCCAGCCGGATCACGGTGGCGCGCGGTGACGTGCACCTGGCGGCGCACATTGCCTCGGGCGATGCCTACCGCGATCTGTGTTTTCTGGAGGTGCCCGAACTGACGGCCAAGGCGCCTGAATTTGCGCATCCGCTGAGCGCCAGGGTGGGGCTGGATGTGGTGGCGGTGGGTTATTCGGCTGGCCAGTTCAAGGTCAGTAGTGGCCGGATCAAGGGTTTGTTTACCTGCGCCTGCGATGGCGGGCGGGTCATCCAGACGTCTGCGCCGTTTGACCCGGGCGCCAGTGGCGGCGGGCTGTTTGATGCGCAAGGACGCTTGCTCGGTGTGCTGACGTTCAAGGCGGTCAGCGGCGGTAATTTTCATTTTGCCGTACCGGTAGGCTGGATGGGCGTGCTGGATAAATTGCCGCTCAGGCAACCCGTTGGACAGGGCAGTTTCTGGGAAGACACCAGCCGTGCCAGCGGCTATTTTTTGACCGCCTGCGATTTGAGCGCCAACAAGGAATGGCCGAAGTTGCTGACGCTGGCGCGCGACTGGACGCGTCAGGAAGCCGCCAATCCGCAAGCCTGGATGACGCTGGGGCGGGCGCATCTGGGACTGGATCAAAAAGAGGCAGCAGTCAGCGATTTTCAGCATGTGCTGCTGCTGGATTCGACCCACGCCGAAGCGCAATGGGAATTGCAAAAGCTCGAACTCGAACTGGGGCGCGATTTGCTGTCAGCGCCAGATGCTGTGCTTAACAAGTCCCCTGAACTAAAGCCCTGATGCGCGCAACAGGCGGGCGCGCGGTTGTCTCTAATAGGCGACAGTCGGGTGGACAAGCCCGCCAATCTCGGCGAGACTGGCGCCCATGCGAAAAGTGCTGCTGCTCGCCAGCCTGTTGCTGGCATCCTGTGATACCTCGCTTGTCACCAAGCCATTGCCGCCCGTAGCGCCTGTTTCAGAGACCGGTGAGCTGGTGGTATTGACGCATAATGGCCCCACCACCTATTACGAAAATGCTTACGGCGAGCCGACCGGTTTTGAATATGATCTGGTCACGCTGTTTGCCAAACAGGCGGGCTACAAGGTCAGGTTTGTGGTTGAAAACGATCTCGACAGCCTGTACAAAAAACTTGCGCAGCATCAGGCGCACTTTGCTGCTGCCGGGCTCAGCCAGACCGATACGCTGAAGGAACGCATGCGTTTTGGTCCGCCCTATCTCAAGGTCAATCAGGAAGTCATTTACAATACCGACACCGTCAAGCCGCGCAATTTTACCGATCTGCTGGGCTGGCGCGTGGCGGTCGTGGCCGGGAGCAGCCAGGCAGAAACCCTGCTCGACGTGCGTCAGCGTGTGCCTGGCCTGAAATGGACCGAAGTCAAGGCGCAGTGGGGTGAAGCCTTGCTCAGCCAACTGGCGAACCAGGATGTCGATGCGGTGATCGTCAATTCCAACGAGTTCGACATCGCCAAAAATCTCTATACCAATCTCGACGTCGGCTTTGCGCTGCCCAAAGCCGATCATCTGGCCTGGGCGTTTCCAAAAAACGTCGATCCCGACCTGTATGCCAAGGTGCAGGCGTTCTTCAAGCGCATTCAGGCTGACGGTACGCTGAAAAACCTGATCGACCGTTATTACGGCCACGCCGACCGGCTGGAAAATGCCGACATTGCGGGCATTCTCGACAAAATGCAGTCCACGCTGCCCAAATACCGCAAGTATTTTCAGGAAGCCGAAGCCGTTACCGGCATTGACTGGCGTTTGATCGCCGCGATCGGCTATCAGGAATCGCACTGGAACCCGCTTGCCACTTCGCCTACCGGGGTACGGGGTCTGATGATGATGACCGGCGACACCGCCGATCGCATGGGCGTCAAGGATCGGCTCGATCCACGCCAGAGCATACTGGGCGGTGCCAAATATCTGTCGTTATTACAGGACGCCATGCCTGACAAGGTCGAAGAACCCGATCGTACCTGGATGGCGCTGGCTGCCTACAATCAGGGGCAAGGCCATCTGGAAGACGCGCGCATTCTGGCGCAACGGCGCAAACTCAACCCGCGCGTATGGAGTGAAATCAAGAAAACCCTGCCGCTGCTGGCGCAGTCCGCTTACAACAGCAGTGTCAAACATGGTTATTGCCGGGGTGGCGAAGCGGTGATTTTTGTCGAGAACATCCGCACCTACTACGACATTCTGGTCAGGTACGAACGACCCTACAAGCCGCTGTTGCTGTCGA
>DZDB01000127.1 GCA_022736605.1 Sideroxydans lithotrophicus | reverse complement strand
CAGCTGATAGCGGGCCTGGCGCTGACGGTACTGTTGGGTGTGGTGTTCATTGCGCTGCAGGCCTACGAATACCATCACGCTTACAGCGAGATGGGCCTGACGCTGGGCGCCGGGGTGTACGGCTCGACTTTCTTCATGCTGACCGGCTTCCACGGCTTTCACGTACTGGTCGGCACGACCATGCTGCTGGTGATGCTGCTGCGCGCGATCTCAGGACATTTCACTGCCGATCATCATTTCGCGTTCGAGGCAGTATCGTGGTACTGGCACTTCGTCGATGTAGTGTGGGTGATGTTGTTCATCTTGGTCTACTGGATGATCTGACCGTTCGGATCGCGTAAAAAAGCCGCCAGACCGGCGGCTTTTTTACGCAAGAAATTTCATGCGGTATTCAACGCAGCCCGCTTTGCGGAACGATGCCGAAGTAATATCCAGCCATCAACAGGATGAACAGCGCCAGCGAGAGTCCGACCCGTATCGTCAGCATTTTGACGGTGCGATCGGTCTGGCCTTTGTCCTTGATCAGGTAATAGAGCGCGCTGGCGAGACTGCCCAGAATGAACACAATGAACAACAGGGCAAGTATGCGCATGGTGCGGTTTCCTCGGCAAAATTTCAGTCTAACCGGATTGCCGTCACGATGCATGGTTTGAGACTGCGCGCCGGCGGGTGGCTGTTTGCCCCGGCGTTGTGGCCGACCGTGGCGGCGCTGTTTTTTTTCGTGCTGACGCTGTGGCTGGGCAACTGGCAGAGCGGACGTGCCGAAGCCAAGCGCGCCCTGCAGGCGCAATACGATGCCGCGACGCAGGATCCGCCGATTCATGTCGGCAAGATCCTGCTGACACGCGACGATTTGTTGTTCCGCAAGATCGAAGTTCAGGGCCGCTTCGACGATGCGCACACCATCTTGCTGGATAACCGGGTACAGGGCGGCGTGGCGGGCTACCACGTGCTGACGCCACTGAAGATCGATGGCAGCGCGCTGGCCATTCTGGTCAACCGGGGCTGGATCGCAGCGGGTCGCTCGCGTGCGCAGCTGCCGGTGGTTCCGGTGCCGCATGGCACGCTGAGGCTGGAAGGCATGGCGGTCGATCCGCATAGCCGGTATCTGGAACTGGCTCACGCTACGCCGCAGGGACGCGTCTGGCAGAATCTGGACTTTGCACGTTACACGATGCTAACGGGCCAGACGCTGCAGCCCGTGCTGCTGCAACAGACGAATTTCCAGCCGGATGGCCTGCAACGCGACTGGCCGCGCCCCGATACCGGCGTCAGCATGCATCTCGGCTATGCCTTCCAGTGGTACAGTCTGGCGACGACGCTGGCGGTGCTGTGGGTGGTGGTGAATGTGAAGCGCGAGCGCAACGCCAACGCGTCGGCTGTGGACTGAATCGAGTATGCAATTAACTTCGCGCAGTAAATTCCTGTTCCTGATTGGCGTATTCATGGTGCCGGTGGTGGCCGCCTATTTCGCCTATTTCGGCTGGCGCCCGGCGGGCCATACCAACTACGGCGAACTGTTGAAGGTTGCGCCCTTGCAGTCGACCGCCGGCAAAACACTCGATGCCCGTCCCTTCGACCTGGAAGCCTTGCAGGGCAAGTGGGTGATGGTGCATGTCGGGTCGGCGAACTGCGATGCGGCGTGCCGGCAGCAACTGTATTTGATGCGGCAGGTGCGCATCACCCAGGGCAAGGATCAGTCGCGCATCGAGCGCCTGTGGGTGGTGAGCGACAGTGGCACCCCCGATGCGGTTTTGCTGCAGGCTCATCCCGGCCTGGTGGTGTGGCGGTCTGGTGATACTGCATTCGTCTCCCAGTTTCCGGCGGCGCGGGAGCGGGACGCGCACATCTATCTGGTCGATCCTCTCGGCAACCTGATGCTGCGGTTTCCCGCACAGCCGGATGCCAGGCGCATGATGCAAGATCTCAAGTTGTTGCTCAAAGCTTCGCAGATCGGTTGAATCCATTCGCCATGACGCTCTATCGCAAGCTTATTCTGACTGCCCTCGTACTGACGCTTTGTGTCGTGAGCCTGGGGGCGTATGTCCGTCTGTCCGACGCCGGTCTGGGGTGCCCGGACTGGCCGGGCTGTTATGGCGCACTGACACCGCATCACGCGGCCGATGCCATCGATGCCGAACTGGTGGTGCGGCCCGATGGCCCGGTGTCCCACGCCAAGGCCTGGAAGGAAATGGTCCACCGCTATTTTGCCGGCACGCTGGGGGTGCTGGTGCTGCTGATTTTCGTGCAGGCCTGGCGCGGCCGGCGCGAGACAAATGGTGGCCCGGGACTGCCCTTGTTGTTGCTGGCGCTGATCGTTTTTCAGGCTTTGCTGGGCATGTGGACCGTCACACAGCTACTGAAGCCGCTGGTGGTCAGCGCGCATTTGCTGGGCGGCATGGCCACGCTGTCCTTGCTGCTGTGGTTGTGGCTACGCGAACGCGGGCAGGCCAGCCATGCCTATTTCGCCAGCGTTGATCACTTGCGGCGCGGCGCCGGCCTCGGGCTGTTGCTGGTCGTTGCGCAGATTGCACTGGGCGGCTGGGTGAGCACTAACTATGCGGCGCTGGCATGCACCGATTTCCCGCTGTGTCAGGGCGTGTGGATGCCCGCCATGGATTTCGGGCATGGCTTTACCCTGTATCGTGAACTGGGAGAGACCGCATCGGGGGCGTTGTTGCCGATGGCAGCCTTGACCGCGATTCACTGGACCCATCGCTTGATGGCCTTGCTGGTCAGTCTGGTTCTGGGTTGGCTCGTGGTGCGGCTGTTTCGAACCCCGGGTTATGCTGGCGTGGCCGTGATAATCGGCATTCTGCTGTTGGCACAGGTTTCGCTGGGGATCAGCAATGTCCTGCTCAGCCTGCCGCTGGCAGTGGCGGTTGCCCACAACACGGGCGCGGCGCTGTTGCTTGCCAGCCTGGTGTGGCTGAACTTCAAGGTGCGCAGGAGCTAAGCATGGAATCTCTGATGATCGAAGGCGCGGCGTGTCGCTGCCAACAGTTTCTGGCACTGTGCAAGCTGCGCGTGGTCAGCCTGATCGTGTTCACGGCCGTGATCGGCATGTTTCTCGCCGTGCCCGGGTGGCCGGCCTGGAACGTGCTGTGGGCGGGCACGCTGGGCATTGCGCTGGTGGCGGGCGCGGCGGCGGCATTCAATTGTCTGATCGAGCAGAAGATCGACGCCGTCATGGCGCGAACGCGGGCGCGCCCGCTGCCTCGCGGCGAACTGAGCAGTGCGCAGACCCTGGTATTTTCCGGTGTCGTCGGCGGGCTCGGGTTGACGTTGCTGAACGTTTTCGTCAATCCGCTCACGATGTGGCTGACCCTGGCAACTTTCGTCGGTTATGCGGTGATTTATACCGCCATTCTGAAACCGGCCACGCCGCAGAATATCGTCATCGGCGGGGCGTCCGGCGCGATGCCGCCGGTGCTTGGATGGGCCGCGGCCACAGGCGAGGTGCACCACGATGCGCTGCTGCTGTTCCTGATCATTTTTGCCTGGACGCCCCCGCATTTCTGGGCGCTGGCGCTCTATCGTCGCGACGAATACGCCAAGGCCGGATTGCCGATGCTGCCGGTGACCCATGGCGAGGCCTATACCCGCCTGCATTTGCTGCTTTACACGCTGCTGTTGTTTGCCGTCAGCCTGCTTCCGGTCGGTACCGGCATGGGAGGCTGGATCTATCTGCTGGGTGCGATCATGCTGGGTGGCGGATTCCTGCTCTACAGTTGGCGGCTGTACCGTCGCTATAGCGATGCGCTGGCCAAAACAACTTTCCGTTTTTCAATCTGGTATTTGAGCGCGCTGTTTGCGGTCATGCTGGTCGATCATTATTGGTCAATACATGTTTGATTAATAAGGACAATTAATCTTGTTTGTGGATATTCAGACAGGATTGTTTTATATTGTGCCTACTCAATCACCGGGGGCACGAGATGCTACTCTCTCGAACCAGTCAGTACGCCGTGCAGGCGCTCATCTATATGGCCATTCAGCCAGCAGCCACGCCGGTGCTCAACAAGGACATCGCAAGCGAGCTTGGCGTGCCTGCACCCTACCTCGCCAAAATCCTGCAAAGTCTTGCCAAGGGTAACTTGCTGTTTTCGTTCCGGGGGCGGCTGGGCGGGTTTTGCCTGCGCGAGGGTGGCGACAAGATTACCCTGATGCAGATCCTGCTGCTGACCGAGGGTCCGGCGTTTACCGAGAGCTGCCTGCTCGGACTGAAGAAATGCAGCGATGAAACGGCTTGCCCGCTGCACTTCCGCTGGGTTCCGGTAAAGAAAAAGATCATCGACCTGCTGCAGGATACGACCCTGGAAAAATTGGCGAAAGCAGTGGAAACCGGAAAATACCGGCTGGCGGATGTGCCGGGCATGCTATTCGAGCAATTGCAGCCATGAGCCACCGGTTTGCTGCGGCATGCGCGTTGCTGGCACTGACTTTGACAGCGTGCCAGCCTGCACCGCAGGCGCCGGCGTTCCAGGCTACGGATATTACGGGGGCGGCATTTGCCCGTGACTTCAGGCTAACCGACCACAATGGCCAGACGCGGACGCTGGCGGACTTCAAGGGCAAGGTGGTGGCCATTTTTTTTGGTTACACGCATTGCCCGGACGTCTGCCCGACCACGCTGTCCGATTTTTCCGCTGCGCTCAAGCAGTTGGGGCCGCTGGGCGACAAGGTGCAGGTGCTGTTCGTGACCGTCGACCCGCAGCGTGATACGCCAGAGCTGCTGAAATTGTTCGTGCCCGCCTTCGATCCCCGGTTTTTAGGGATGTATACCGACGCTGCCAGTCTGGCCGCCATCGCAAAAGAGTACAAAATCGTTTATCAAAAGACTTCCGTCAAGGATGCAGACAACTATCTGATCGATCACAGTGCAGGTTCCTATGTCTATGATGCCGAAGGCCGTTTGCGCCTGTTGATCCCCTACGGCAGCAGTCCTGACCTGATCGCCCACGACCTCAAAGCCCTGATGGACGCTTTCTGAGCGGGTTTGGTTCCTTGCGGTGGCAGCTTGGGCTGCGTTATAATGCCGCGGTTTTATATAAGCATTTGAGCATTTG
>DZDB01000126.1 GCA_022736605.1 Sideroxydans lithotrophicus | reverse complement strand
AATGCCTGCTGGCGTGCCAGTTGCGCCTGTGACAACTGCTGGCGGGCGCGCGCGCTGGCAATCTGTGCGTCGATGACGGCGATTTCTGGCGCGCGTCGACCGCTTGCCAGATTGGCCGCCTGTGCCTGGGCCTGCTGCAACTGGGCGGCAGCCTGCGCGACTGCAGCTGCTTCCTGTGCGTGTTCCAGGCTGAACAGCGTCGCGCCCGCCTGTACCGTGTCACCACGTTGCACCGTCAGTGACGTCAGCAGGCCGGATTGCTGTGCGGCGACGCGTACCGGTTCGCCTTCGGCATAGCCCTGAAACGGCGGCGGGGTGCGCGGCTGGCAGGCGCTCAGCAGCAGCGCAGCGGTGGTAAAAAACAGGGTGGACTTGGCAGGCATGGCTTCAATATAGCATCGCCAATGCGCTTTAATCGGCGCGCTTCCAGAGCAGCAGACGGTTGTTGGCAGGCATGGCGTGGTCGGCCAGCAGGTGCAGGCCATGTTGCTGCGCCAGTGTATCGACGGCTTCAAAATCGCGGATGCCGGACGCCGGGTCGCGCTGCCTCAGCGACTGATCGAACTGGCGGTTGCTGGCGGCGGTGAACTGCCCGCTGTAGTTGAACGGGCCATAGACCACCAGCCTGCCGCCCGGCCGCAACACGCGCGCCGCACCGGCAAACAATGCCTGCACCTGCGGCCAGCCGATGATGTGCAGGGTATTGGCGCTGAACACGCCGTCAAGCCCGGCCATCCCCCAATCAGTGCTCTCCACGTTGAGCGCCAGGGGTGGCTGCACATTGGGTAGCGCGGCCTGATCCAGCCAGGCGCGAATACCGGCGTGGTGCGCAGGCAGGTCGCTGGTGTGCCAGACCAGATGCGGCAGGTGCGCGCCGAAATAGACTGCATGCTGGCCAGTGCCGCTGCCGATTTCAAGCAGCTGCCCCGGTGCCGTAAAAATTTGGGCAAGCTGATCCAGGATGGCTGCCTGGTTGCGCACACAGGCTTCGGAATGCGGCAGCATCAAGGCGTTGCGTTGCTCAGATTTTTGCCGCTTTGCAACAGCTGTTTCAAGGTGTTGCCATTGACTGGCTTGCTGAACAGAAAGCCTTGCATGCTGTCGCATTCGCGTAGTTGCAGGAACGCCAGCTGCTCGTTTGTTTCCACCCCTTCGGCGATGGTTTCCATGCCCAGGCTTTTTGCCATGGCGATGATGGCGCTGACGATGGCGGCGTCGTCGGGGTCGGTGTGGATGTCACGCACGAATGACTGGTCGATCTTGATGGCGTTGATCGGAAAGCTTTTGAGGTAACTCAGTGAGGAATAGCCGGTGCCGAAGTCATCAATCGAAATGCGAATTCCCAGCTGCGTCAGCGCGTTGAGCGCGGCGATGGACGCCTGGGTATCCTGAATCAGTGTACTTTCGGTAATTTCCAGCTCCAGCAGATGCGGCGCCAGCCCGGTTTGCGCCAAAATATCGGTGATGGTTTGCGCGAGCGCCGGTTGGGCAAATTGCCGACCCGACAGGTTGACCGCGATTGGTAGCGCTGCCAGCCCGGCCAGTTGCCAGGCCATACTTTGCTGGCAGGCGGTGCGCAACACCCATTCGCCGATGGTAGCGATCAGGCCGGTTTTTTCCGCAATCGGGATAAATTCTACAGGTGAGATATTGCCAAGCTGCGGATGGTGCCAGCGCAACAGCGCCTCCATGCCGCAGATTTCTCCGGATTTCAGATTGATTTGCGGCTGGTAATGCAGCTGTAATTCATCGCGTGCCAGGGCATGGTGCAAGGCATTGCTCAACATCAGATGCTGCAATGACTGGGCGTTCATCGACGCATCGTAAAACTGGTGGGTATCACCGCCCAGATCCTTGCTGCGGTTCAATGCAATGGCGGCATTCTTGAGCAGGCCAATGGCGCTGCGGTCGTCCGACGGGTATACCGCGATGCCTATGCTGGTGGTGAGAAACAGCTCGTGTCCGTCGATGTGGAAGGCGGTTTTAAAACAGCCAAGCAGGGCTTGCGCCAGCTCGCTGGCATCGTTGAGCTGTGCCAGGCCACCGCATACCAGTGCAAACTCATCACCGGAGAGGCGCGCCAGCGTGTTGTTGTCACCCTTGACCTGGTCGAGGCGCCCGGCGACGGCGCGCAACAAGGCATTGCCAATTTCATGACCGAGCGAATCGTTGATGGTTTTGAAATGGTCGAGGTTGAGCGCCATGACCGCCACCAGCTGGTGCTGGCGTTTGGCGTCGTGCATCGATACTTCCAGCCGGTCCGTAAACAGCGCCCGGTTGGGCAGGCCGGTCAGCACGTCGTGCGTCGCGAGGTGGCTCAACTGCGCTTCATAGCGCTTGCGCTCACTGATGTCGCGCATGATGCCGGAAAAAAAGTCGATGCTGCCGTCGGCGGACTTGTGTGCGGCGATTACGGCGGATACCGGGATTTCTGTGCCATCGCGCCGCATCAACGCGCATTCACCATTCCAGACCCCGTTGCGCACTGCCTGCGGAATCGCCTCATTGAGCATGATTTGCACACACCAGGGCGGCATGTAATCGGGGATGCGTGTACTGCCAATGTCTTCATTCAGTCCGATTTCCAGCAGGGTGCGCCCGGCCTGGTTGATGTAGGTGACGCTGCCGTCCTTGCCGAACATGCCGATGTAATCGGTGCCCGAATCGATGATCGCGCGCAGCCTGGCTTCGCTGTCCCGCAAGGCAAGCTGGGTTGTCTGCAATAGTTTTTGTTGCTGCTGGCGCGCCAGGATTGAACGGATGCGGGTTGGCAACAGGCTGTAATGACGCGGTGCCTTGAGCACATAATCATCCAGCCCGGCCTGCATCGCCTCAACCGCGATTTCTTCGCTGCCGGTGCCGGTGAACATGATGACCGGGCAGTCCGGCAGGGCTGCCTTGGCGTGTTGTAACAGGATTAGTCCAGTGCTCCAGCCAAGGTGGTAGTCGGTCACGATCAGGTCTGGGTGGGCGTGTTGCAGCGCGTCGGCAAAGCCATCCATGTCGCTAATGTGGCGCACCTGCATGGCGGGGAATTCGTGCAGCAGCGCGCGCATCACCAGTGCGCGGTCATCCGGGTTGTCGTCGACCAGCAGGCAGGTATGAATGAGAGGGGCGTTCAAAATTAACTGTCCTCGTTGGGCAATTCCGGGTTTTCGTTAAGGATCAGCCAGTACATGCCCAGCGCGCGAACCATGGCCAGCAGGGTATCAAATGCAACCGGTTTGACTAAATAGGAATTTGCTCCCAGGTCATAGGCTTTGCCAACATCGGCGCTTTCCTTGGAGGACGTCATCACCACCACCGGCAAGCGATGGATGCCTTGTGCCTGGCGCAGCCATTCCAGCACTTCCAGACCGGATTTGCGCGGTAGTTTCAGATCCAGCAGCATCAGGGTGGGGAAGGGGTAGGCTGCACGATCTGCGTAGTGTCCTTCTCCACGCAGATAGGCAATCGCCATCTCGCCGTCGCTGACGACTTGAAGCGGGTTGGCCAGCTTTGCCTTGTCCTTGGCACGCCGGAACAGCATCACGTCATTCGGATCGTCTTCGACCAGCAGCAAAGTGCCGAGTGTGGTTTCCATTTATGCTCTCCCCTTGATCGGCAATTCGATCCAGAATTCGCTGCCGTGACCCAGCGCCGAGCGAACACCGACCTCGCCGCCCAGTCGCATCACGCCTTTATTAACGATGGCCAGACCAATTCCTGTACCGGGATAGGTCTCGATGCCATGCAGGCGTTCGAATACGTGGAATATACGCTGCTGATGGGCAGGATCAATACCGATGCCGTTGTCGGCGATCATCAGCTTGACGTGATCCGGGCTGGCTTCAGCCTGGATGCGTATCTGCGGTACAACGCCGGGCGGCACAAACTTGAGCGCGTTGGACAACAGGTTGGACACCACCTGCACCAGCGTGGCGTGGTGGCCAATGACCTCGGGCAAGGGCGACGCCACATCGATTTTGGCAGCCGTGTCGGTGATCTCGGTGTCGTGCTGTGCGAGCGCCTCGGCCAGCACACTGTCGAGTTTGACCGGCTTGAGGCGGATTTCACCCCGGCTCAAACGACTGTAGGCAAGCAGATCCTGGATCAGCCCATCGAGCCGGTTGGCGGCGGCGTGAATGCGCTCGGCAAAGTCGCGACCGCTGGCATCGAGCTGGTCGGCGTTATCCTCCAGCAGCGCCTGGGTGAAGCCCTGAATCGCCCGCAGCGGCGCGCGCAGGTCATGCGATACCGAATAGCTGAACGCCTCCAGCTCCTGATTGGTGGCCTGCAAATCGGCAGTGCGATGTGCCACCCGTGCTTCGAGTTCTTCGTTGAGCTGACGCAGCGCGGTTTCGGCGCGTTTGCGCTCGGTAATGTCGTAAGCCGTTGCCAAACCTGCGGGTTCGCCTTCAAAATCAATGGTGTCGGCGGTGACTTCCAGCCAGCGTGCTTCGCCCGGGCGGGTAATCATTTTAAGCTCGTAGCGCGCCCGGCCACCGGGGTCGTACAGCCGCGCCTGCGAGCGATCCATCACCATGGCGCGATAATCCGGGTGTACCAGATCCCATAAATCCATGTTCAGCAGCGCCGCTTCGCTGTAACCGCTGTAGGCGACGGCCTGTGGATTGACGTAGCGCAGACGGCCACCCCGGTGGATGAACACTGCGACCGAAATCGTATCGGTAATCTTGCGCAGGCGTTTTTCCTGAAGCTGCAGCGTCGCGTTGGCGTAGCGCGTGGCGGCCAGTTCGCGCTGCAGCAGCCAGAAAATCAGCACGGCAGTGATCAGTACGAACACGATGCCCTTGATCGTTTGCCAATCCGCAAGGTGCTGCATGTCAGTGACCATCAACATCAGCACGCGGTCAGAGAACAGAATCCAGGCAATTGAAAAAATCAGGTAAATCAGCGCTATCTTTAGGGGAGGCGATTTCATGATGTTCTCCTGCGCGTCAGTGTTGCAGGCTACCGTACAGTCGGGCATACAACCCGTCGTTTTGAATCAGCTCGGCATGCACGCCGTGCTCGATGATCTCGCCGCCGTCGAATACGTACACCCGGTCGGCCTGCTTTACCGCCGATAGC
>DZDB01000016.1:10570-22872 GCA_022736605.1 Sideroxydans lithotrophicus | reverse complement strand
CGTAAAAAATACCTCTCCCGCACGCTGTAAGGCAGCCTGATCAAACCCTCTGCCACGTTCGAGTATGTCGAGCTGAAGCAGTGTGCCCCGCCAGTTTGCCAGCAGATCAACACTGGCCGAACCGCTGTCTGCCGCATTGTTGAATAAATTCAGCAGCGCCTGATCGAGTGTGGTATCGGCCAAAACTTGCGGCGCTGGGCGGGCGCCGTCCCAATGGGTGGTCAGCAATGTGCCGGGGCGCAGCAACTGCCAGCGCCCCACCAACCCGTCCAGATAGGTATCCACCGCCAGCAAGTGGCCGCCCTCGGCACGCGCGGCGCCGCCCTCGGCGGTCAGCTGCGTGAGGATGGCTTTGCACGCGGCAAGCTGTTGCCGCAGAATTTGCAGGCTGTCGGCCCACGCCGGATTGTCGCCCTGTTCGCGTTGCAATTCGCCCGTCACAATGGCCATGGTGGCCAGCGGCGTAGACAGCTCATGTGCCGCACCAGCCGCCAGGCTCCCCAGCGCGACGATCTGCTCGTTGCGTAAGTTGTTTTCACGCGCTTGCGCCAGCGCCTGATCTCGACTGCGAATCGATTCCGCCATGCGACTCACAAAATAGGCAATCAGCACTGCACTGACAATAAAATTAATCCACATGCCAACCACGTGCAGATTAAACGCCATGTCGTTCTGCGGCATATTTAAGGGCAAATACACCAACAACAGCAAACTGTAAGCCGCCACGCTGAGCAGTGTCAGTCCCCAGGCGTACAGCGCTGGCAGACTAATCGCGGCAATGATGATGGGCAGCAAGTACAGCGATACAAAAGGATTGGTCGAACCGCCGCTATAAAACAGCAGTACCGTGAGCGCCATCACGTCTACCAGCAAGTGCGCCATGAACTCCAGCGTCGTCGCGGGCCAAGGCTGCTGCAAACGTACCCAGGTCACCAGATTAAGCAATCCTGACAGCGCAATCACCGCCAGCATCGGCAGTAACGGCAGCGCAATCTGCAAGCCATAATTGACGCCCAGTATCACCAGCAACTGCCCAGTAATCGCGTACAGTCTCAATATAAACAGGCGGCGTAGCATGCCGATGACTGGCACGGTACTGAATCGATTGGGTAATTTCATGTCGTGCGATTGTACGCTGCGACAAGACCGATTTGGCTGCGACAATTAGTCGCATTTGCATAACGCGCATGTTGCCCGTATGTAGTGCCTGAAATATCCCGCCACAACATAGACATGCTATGGATCAGTCACCGGCTGCGACAATTTGCCTGATAGGCAAGTTTAGTCGGTTTAATTAGCATGGAATGGTATGGGGGCGTTTGGCGACGTCCGCATACCTCCGACTCCGTCCCGCCTTGTGCGGGACTTTTTTACCCGGTTTGAACTAGAATCAAACCATCATTCACATTGGAGAATTCTCATGAAACGTATCGCTATTTTAACCTTCGCCCTGTTAGCACACGGTGCTTGGGCCGCAGGTATCAAAGTAGAGAATGCCTGGATCCGTGCAACCGTTCCTGGTCAGCAGGTAGCGGGTGCTTTCATGACTATTACCAGCCCGGAAAAAGCAATGTTGACCGGCGCACAAAGCAGCGCTGCGGGCAACATGGAAGTCCATACCATGAACATGAACAATGGCGTGATGGAAATGCGTGAAATCAAAGTCTTGCCGCTACCAAAAGGCAAGCCCGTCAAGCTGTCACCCGGTGGTTTTCACCTGATGCTATTCGATCTCAAGCAACCCATGAAAGCCGGGGAAATTGTGCCAATCAAACTCACGATTGAAACCGAAAACAAGAAACCGCAAGTCATCGAAGTCAAGGCGCAGGTGCGCGATATGCAAGGCGGCATGATGCACTGACGGTTATTTAACGCGGCACTGCGGCCTGACTCATTCGTGCCTGAATAATCCCGGCACGGCGCAGCAAGCCACGCGCATTTCTGTGCGTGTCGTAGTAGCGCGGATTCGGTACCATTGCCGCCAGTTTGGCAGCCTGTCCACTACTCAGTCTGGCCTGTGACGTTCGATAGTAATAATGCGCGGCCGCATTGGCGCCAAACACGCCATTACCCCACTCGATCACGTTCATGTAAATTTCCAGAATCCGGCGTTTACTCATCATCTGTTCGAGCATAACCGTAATGATGGCCTCCTGGAGTTTGCGCCAGGGTGTGCGACTGCCTGATAAAAAAAGATTTTTGGCCAGTTGCTGACTGATAGTAGACCCGCCTGCCACAATTTTGCCTTTTTTAAGGTTTTTTTCTGCTGCCAGCTGAATGCCTTCCCAATCAAATCCGTCGTGGCTCAAAAACCGCGCATCCTCCGCTGCTACCAGCGCGCGCTTGAGATTGCCCGAAATCTGATTGTACGGCACCCACTTGTGACGCAATTCTGCATCGGGGTTGTTTTCCTGCAGAATATTCAAGCGTTCATCCATAAACGCACTGTTCGCCGGATTATGATCCACCCACCACCAGACATGCGCAAAAATCCAGAGCTGATACCCCAGTACCAGCACCACCAGCACAAGCAAACTGCGACGTAACCATTTCATCATCATGCCATGGCACGCAACGCAGCTATAACGGGCGCTGTCGCTGGATGTACCCGGCGCCAGAAATAAAATGCCGCAGCTGCCTGTTCCACCAGCATTCCAAGTCCATCTGCACAGCGTGCGGCACCCTGACGCAGTGCAAAGCTTAAAAATGGGGTGTCGCCCTTGCCATACATCATGTCGTAAGCCAGGCTATTCGGTGCAAAACAGCCCTGCGGTAACGGTGGCAACTGATCCGACAAACTCGCCGAAGTCGCATTGATAATCAGATCAAACTGCATGCCTGCCAACTGCGAATAACGACAGGCTTCTACGATGCCATACGGCTGGAATTGTTGTTTCAGCGCATACGCACGTTGCTCGCTACGGTTTGCGATCACCAGCATTCCAGGCTGGCTCGCCAATAACGGCTGGATGACCCCACGTGCCGCGCCTCCTGCACCCAAAATCAAAATACGCTTTTGCGTCAACTCAAAGTCAAGATTTTGACGAATGTCGGTGACCAGACCGATCCCATCTGTGTTATCGCCCTCAATCCCCACACTGGTAAATTTCAGGGTATTGACCGCACCCGCCTGACGTGCACGATCCGTCAGCGTATCTGCCAAAGCAAATGCCTGCGCTTTGAATGGCACCGTTACATTGGCGCCCACCATGCCATTTTGCTGTAATTGCTGCACACAGGCAGCAAATCCATCCAACGCCGCTTCTACGCGGTCATACACTATATTTTGCGCCGTTTCCTGTGCGAACAAAGCATGAATCAACGGTGATTTTGAATGCAAAACAGGGTTGCCGATGACAGCATAGTGCGCACTCACATACAACTCCCGACTCGAAAAATGTGCCGAGTTTACCGGATTCGTTTACCTGTGCAGCAAAAATTCAATATCCGGGACTGTATCGTCAGAACACTACGCTGAACAAGTTTGAATAGAAGCTGTGGATAATTTGTGCACAATGAACGCTTTTGCTGTTAGGTGCGACTTATCCACAAATTATCACTGCACCATACGAAACTCATTTACACACTTAAACCAAGGCTATCAATATGAATAATATAGAAAAACTGTTCTTATACAAAAAAGTGATGAGGCTTATCTATTATTATTGAATTTATATAGATCAAAATTAAAATCTAAATATGATGCTACAAGTCTATTTTTGTATCCAGCTTAAGCCTGCGGCTTTCCAGCCCTTTCCTGCCCCTCGATGTAATAACGCATTTCTATCGCCTTCAAAACCTTCAAGGACGTTATACACTTCCGTGTAACCCGCCGCATGCGCCATAACTGCACTTTGATGTGAACGCCCGCCACTTCGGCATAAAAACATGACAAGTGATTGTTTATCAACGAGTTGTTTCAATTGAGGTAAAAAATAAGGGTTAATTTTCCAATCCGGAAATGCTTGCCACTCAAGCAAGATTGCACCAGGAATATAGCCAACCAACTCGATTTCAGCATGTGAGCGCACATCGACCAGCTTGGCACCAGGCGCATGTTGCCAGATAAAATTTGCCTCCAAAGGGATCAGCGCCCCCTCGTAAGGCAAATTTTCTTGTTGAGCACGTGCTTGTGCGCGATGCAAAAACTCACTTAGCGTAGGCATGGCAGGCTCCAAAATAAGCACAATTTCAGTATAGTCAGAATCCATATTGAACAAGCAAAGATTCAGATTGCTCTGAATGCACCAAAAACAGGCAAAAAAACATAAGACGCACATAAATAGTGCATAAAATTTAGCGACAGCGCGTAAACGCCTTGTGGCACAATTACTCGTCTGGAAATAGGCAGCGTAAAACCCTGGTCTGGCCTGGCCGTCGTTAATATTGACGTGCTACTTGCCTCAACTGGCGAAAACACCAGCTTGGTGCTGTATTGGCATGTTCCATGCTAAATTTGCGCAATCTATTCATCAAACCACAACGATTGTTTTTGTTTTTACAAACGCACAAGCGAGGAGATTTAAATGGCAATAGCTGACGTAATGAAAATGGTAAAAGACAACGAAGTAAAATTTGTTGATTTTCGCTTTACAGATACGCGCGGAAAAGAGCAACACGTCACGGTGCCCGTCAAGCAACTGAACGAAGAAAAATTCACAGATGGTCATGCATTTGATGGTTCTTCCATCGCTGGCTGGAAGGGTATTCAGGCCTCTGACATGATCCTGATGCCTGATCCGGAAAGCGCGCGCATGGATCCGTTCATGGATGAATCCACCCTGTTGCTGACTTGCGATGTGATCGAGCCGAGTGACATGAAAGGTTATGATCGCGACCCAAGATCGATCGCCAAGCGTGGCGAGGCTTACCTCAAGTCAACCGGCATCGGCGATACCGCTTACTTTGGTCCGGAACCAGAGTTCTTTATTTTTGACTCCGTAACGTGGCATACCGACATGGCGGGCACTTCGGTAAAAATCAATTCGGAAGAAGCTGCCTGGAGTTCTGGAGAGAAATACGAAGGCGGTAACATGGGCCACCGTCCTGGCGTAAAAGGCGGCTACTTCCCAGTACCACCAGTCGACAGTTTGCAGGATATCCGCTCGGCAATGTGTCTTGCGCTCGAAGAAATGGGCGTGCCGGTTGAGGTTCATCACCATGAAGTTGCGACCGCAGGTCAATGTGAAATCGGTACGGTTTTCAACACCTTGACACGCCGCGCCGACCAAACGCAGATTTTGAAATACGTGGTTCAAAACGTGGCGCATGCTTATGGTAAAACGGCAACATTCATGCCCAAGCCTATCGTTGGCGACAATGGCTCGGGTATGCACGTGCACCAGTCCATCTGGAAGGACGGCAAAAATCTGTTCGCGGGTAATGGTTATGCGGGTCTGTCCGAAACGGCTTTGTATTACATCGGCGGTATCATCAAACACGCCAAAGCCTTGAACGCCATTACCAATCCGGGCACCAATTCATACAAACGTCTGGTGCCCGGATTTGAAGCGCCGGTAATGTTGGCTTATTCGGCAAAAAACCGTTCGGCGTCGATTCGTATCCCTCATGTGCCGAGTGAAAAAGCGCGGCGTATTGAAGTGCGTTTTCCGGATCCGTCGGCTAACCCTTACCTGGCGTTCACCGCGTTGATGATGGCAGGTCTTGACGGTATTCAAAACAAGATTCATCCAGGCGATGCAGCCGACAAGAATTTGTATGACTTGCCGCCGGAAGAAGAAGCCAAAATTCCAAAAGTATGTCATTCGCTGGAAATGGCACTCGAAGCGCTGGATAAGGATCGTGAGTTCCTGACGCGCGGCGGTGTCTTCTCCAATGAGATGATCGATGCCTACATCGAGCTCAAAAATGAGGAAGTGACCAAGTTCCGCATGACCACCCATCCAGTGGAATTTGAAATGTACTATTCACTGTAATAAGTCGGCTGTAACCAAAAAAGGCGGGTAAATCCCGCCTTTTTTTATAGCCGCGTTGCGTCATGGCAGTGCTTGCCATAAACTCGGACGAAATCTGGCCGTTATCAAATGAACACCATTTATTCCCTGTGCCCATGAAAGCTATTTTATTGCTTGCCAGCCTCTTGCTGAGTCTTGCTGCACATGCAGAAATCTATAAATTCGTAGACGAATCAGGCCAGGTTACGTATACCAATCTACCCCGGCATGGCGCCAAGAAGCTGAATCTTGAGCCCGCTCTAACCGTAATGGAATCCGCCAGTTCATCACGTAAAAAGGAGACGAGTACATCGTCTACACCCAGTAACTTTCCAAAAGTTGATAGCAGCACACAGCGTAAACGAGATGATGTACGACGCACCGTGCTAGAAACAGAATTGGCAACAGAACAACGCAATCTGGCAGACGCACATGCAGCGCAGCAAGCGGGAGAAAAACTGCGCGTCAATGAAAAAAGCGATAGCGCCAGCTGGAAAACACGGGTAGCCAAATTAAGAGACGCAGTAAAACTACACGAAGATAACGTCGTTGCGCTAAAAAGAGAGCTGGCAACGATCAAATAGCATACGTAATATCAAGAAGTGGCGTGCTTATTGCTTTTCTAGCGGGATGATTAAACAATCCACTGATTCCCGCTTCCAACCCAGTCCGCATTTAGCGGAGATATTTCATGTTTAATCATTTGCTCGGCCTGGAATTGCTGGCGACGGCAGTACTTGTGCTGGATCGCGCACGTGTGTTGCTCTATCTCAATCCGGCAGCCGAAAACATGTTTGGCTTGAGTAACAGTCTCACAACAGGGATGACGCTGGACGCAATCTTTATAAATGCGCAGCCGCTACACGCGGCACTGGATTATGCGGTTACACACAATGCCAGCTTTACCGAACACGATCTAAGTCTGGAAACCGTCAGCAAGCGCGTGCTGGTGAGTGGCACCGTATCTCCGCTAGACAGTCATGAAATGGGCTATATGCTTGAATTTCATGCAATGGATCAACAGCTTAAAATTGCGCGTGATGAAAGAATGCTGTTACAGCAGCAAGCCAACCGCGAATTGATCCGTAATTTAGCACATGAAATCA
This sequence comes from Sideroxydans lithotrophicus, assembly GCA_022736605.1. Taxonomy (GTDB): domain Bacteria; phylum Pseudomonadota; class Gammaproteobacteria; order Burkholderiales; family Sulfuriferulaceae; genus Sulfuriferula. Next base: position 15,812 of record DZDB01000016.1, on the reverse strand, counting down.
AAAATCCATTGGGAGGCATTCGGGGTGCCGCACAACTGCTAGAGCATGAACTGCCTAAAGAAACCCGAGAGTACACCCAAGTCATCATTCACGAATCTGATCGGCTTCAATCGCTGATGGATCGATTATTGACGCCGCACAGGATGCCCCAAATTGGTGCGGTCAATATTATCGAAGTGCTGGAACGGGTACGCAGTCTGGTGCTGGCAGAAACGCCGCGCGGCTTGCTGATTAAACGCGATTACGATACGAGCATCCCGGAAATAACAGGCGATCGCGAGCAACTGATTCAAGCGACGTTGAATATCGTACGGAATGCTGTACAGGCACTACACGGCAAGGGCGAGATCATTTTGCGGACACGCATTGCGCGTCAAGTGACCCTTACAATGAAACGCCATCCATTGGCGGTCGAGACCCAGATCATTGACAATGGCCCGGGTATTCCCGAGGCAATCCGTGAACATATTTTTTATCCACTGGTATCCGCACGAGAAGGCGGCAGCGGTTTGGGGCTGACTCTGGCACAAACATTCATACATCAACACAACGGCACCATAGAAGTGAATAGTCAACCAGGCCGTACCTGTTTCACTTTGCTGTTGCCACTCGCCCATCCTGACAACAAGCGCCATCTACACGACAAAAAATCATGAAACCAGTCTGGATTATCGACGATGACCGTTCTATTCGTTGGGTGTTCGAAAAAGCACTGCAGCGCGAAAACATCCCATTTTTGAGCTTCCCATCCGTTCAGGAAGTTGAAGCTGCACTGGAACACGATACGCCACAAGTGGTCGTCAGTGACATCCGCATGCCCGGCGGGTCCGGGCTGGATTTATTGCAGCAGCTAAAAACGCGCTTTCCACGCTTACCGGTCATCATCATGACCGCGTATTCAGATCTGGAATCTGCCGTCGCAGCTTTTCAGGGTGGCGCATTCGAATATCTACCCAAGCCATTTGATGTAGAACACGCCATTGAACTGATTCGCCGTGCGCTGGATGAAAGCATGCGCGTTGATGAAGCGGCGCTACCGAACGAAGTCGTGCCAGAAATACTGGGTCAGGCGCCCGCCATGCAGGAAGTATTTCGTGCCATCGGGCGATTGAGCCAATCTCACACCACGGTATTGATTACCGGTGAATCGGGCAGTGGCAAAGAACTGGTCGCCTCTGCACTGCACCGGCATAGTCCCCGCGCAGGCAAACCATTTATTGCGCTGAATACGGCGGCGATACCGAAAGACCTGCTCGAGTCAGAGCTGTTTGGGCACGAGCGTGGCGCGTTTACTGGCGCGCAGGCGCAACGACGTGGCCGGTTTGAGCAGGCTGACGGCGGCACCCTGTTTCTGGATGAAATAGGCGACATGCCCGCAGAACTGCAAACCCGGTTGTTGCGTGTACTCGCGGATGGCCAGTTTTATCGGGTGGGTGGTCACCAGCCGATCAAAGTAAACGTGCGGGTTATCGCTGCTACCCACCAAGATCTTGAGATGCGCGTCAAAGAAGGGCTATTTCGCGAAGACCTCTACCATCGCCTCAATGTGATTCGTCTGCGTCTGCCGGCACTGCGCGAGCGGCGCGAGGACATTCCGTTGCTGGCACGGCATTTTTTGCAAATCAGTGCCCGCGAGCAAGGCGTAGAGGCAAAAAAACTCTCGGAGGCGGCGCTTAAATACCTGAGCCAATTGCCCTGGGGCGGCAACGTGCGGCAATTGCAAAACGTCTGTCACTGGTTGACGGTGATGGCACCGGGACAAAACATCGACAGCGCTGACCTGCCGCCGGAATTGCTCAGCGCCGAGATGGCAGTCATGCCGGGCGACAGCTGGATGCAGCTATTGGCACGCGAAGCCGACGCAGCCCTGGTACGTGGCGAAAGCGGGATTATCGACGGGCTGACGCAGGCATTCGAAAAAACCCTGATATCTGTGGCGCTCAAACACACCGGCGGGCGGCGCATCGAAGCAGCCAATTTACTCGGCCTGGGGCGTAATACGCTGACCCGCAAGATTCAGGAACTGGGACTGGAAACCAAAGAGTCGCCTGTGGAATAAGCGCGTTTCAGGAAGATTGAGCTCGAGTCATGAGCAAGCGAGTCAGGAAATGCGCGTGAGCGCGTCAGGCTTGAGCACCACAATGGTCTCAGCGTTGACCTGAATCACACCCTGATCACGCAGCCGGGACAGAATGCGTGAAAGCGTCTCCGGCGTGATTCCCAGCAGCGAAGCAATGGTTTGCTTGGATGCAGGAAGACACACCATACGGGTGCCAGAGATTTTTTGTGCAGGCTGGGCAAGTAGGTATTGGACAAAACGCTGTTCCCCGGTTTGCAGGGTAAGGCGATCAATTTCTGTGACCAGGCTATGTACGCGTCGACTCATGTCAGCCAACAGCGCCAGGCATAAATCAGCGTTACTGCGCAACAATTCCAGAAAAAAATCGGCATCAAAGGCAATCAATCGGGTGGGTTCCAGCGCCGCGGCGTGGACGGCATAGCGTCCGCCCATGAACATTACCGCTTCGGCAAACAGATGTTCGCGCCCGACCAGTTCCAATACATGCTCCTGCCCTTCTTCCGCAAGCAGATACAGCTTCATCGTGCCGGTCTTGACCAGAAAAAACCACTTCCCCGGATCATTTTTTGCGAACAGCGTTTCACCTGCATCCAGCTCGCGCCAGCCCGCACGCGCCGCGATTTGTGCCAGCAGCGTCCGATCCAGATCGCGGAACAGGTAAGCAAGGCGGAAATCCTTGATATCGGGTGTGGTAGACATGGTTGTTTGATTTAGATCAAGGCGGCAACAAGCCAGACCAGATAAGCTTGGGCTACAGATGTTACCGGAGTTCCCTCATGCATAAGCGTAATCGCTGGTTTGTGACCATTTCTCTCATTTACGGCCTGCTTGGCGGGCTGGTTGCGCTCACACAGCTTATCGCCCCGGGTCTGATTCCCGGCTACGTGGCGCGCATGCACGGCCACATCATGCTGCTCGGCTTCATATTGATGATGATCTACGGTGTGGCCCTGCATGTACTGCCGCGTTTTTCCGGCAATGCGCTGTATTCGGAACGCATGGCGAACTGGCAACTGTACCTCGCCAATGCCGGATTGCCGCTCATGATAGTTGGTTGGCTGTGCATGCTCAATTGGCTGGTGCTGGTAGGTGGCGCGATTGCCTATTCCGCCATCGTGCTTTTCAGCGTCAATATGCTGCTCACCGTTAAACCCAACGGCCCCTGGAGGTAAATCATGTCCGAACACCGCGGCTGCGAACTGCCGGAAGACCTCTACTACGATCTGGACTATGTATGGGTGCGGCCGGAAGAAGACGGCACCTATACCATCGGACTGACTGATCCGTCGCAGACCATGTCGGGCAAAGTGCAATATGTATGGATCAAAGAGGTCGGTACCCATCGCGAATGGAAAAAACCCTTGGCACGGATCGAGTCTGGCAAATGGGCGGGCGGCATTCCGGCGCCTTTCCCCGGCGTGATCGTGGCGCGTAACGAGACGGTACTGGCCCGCCCCAACCTGATCAACATCGATCCTTACCGCGACGCCTGGCTGGTGCGCATGCAACCCGACGACCCGACCACGGCGCTGATTCATCTCACCACCGGTAACGCCGCACAGGAAGCGCTCAAGGCGTGGATAGAGCGTTATGACGTGCAGTGCATGCGCTGCCAGGATTAGGAGCTGACATGAAAGTGGAATTACTGGTTTCGGAGTGGTGTGCTTCCTGCCATCAGTCGGAAAAAATCTGGCGTGAAGTGGCCGAGGAAAAGGATATCGAATTTGCGGTGCTGGACATGGCTCAGCCCGAAGGGCGCGCCTTGGTGAGCCGGTTGCGCCTGAAGACCATCCCGGCGCTGGTGATCGATGGCGAATTGAAGGGTATCGGCGTGCAAACCTTTGCCGAAGCGCGTGCCTGGGTGGCGGCCGCACCAGCCAAGCAGAAAACCGACATGCAACACGCCGGTCTCTCGCTGTCGCTGGATAATCGCTTGTTCATGCTGGGCGCCATGATTTATCTGATGCTGGGCGGGCTGGGGCTGGTCATTAACGGTGCGCTGCTGTCGGACGGCCCGGCCCGTCCGGTGGCGTTGCATCTCGTCACGGTGGGCTTCATGCTGATGCTGGTGTATGGCCTGGGTGCGCACATGCTGCCGCGTTTCACCGGCAATCCCATCCTGATGGGTGTGTGGCCGTGGATACAGATGGGTCTGGTGCATGCCGGGTTGCTGGTTTACAGCGTCGGCTTTCTGGCGGGGGTCTATCTCGTGGTAATTGTCGGCGGCGCGCTGATCTGGCTGTCGCTGCTGGTGTTTACCGTGCGCATCTGGCCGGTGTTATGGCCCAAGCCGCGTAACAATGGCATGATCATCCCGCTGCATATTCAACCGGGGGAGTAGCCAGGCCATGCAACTTATGCCCAAACCGGCGCCAGGATTCGATGATCCACTCGGCCTGCTGCGCGCGTGCCATGAACGCATCCTCGGCCATTGCGATACGCTGGAGCGGCTGGCGTCGCATCTGCAGCAACACGGTGCGAATCAGGATGCGCAGCTGGCAGCGGCGCGCATTCTGCGCTATTTTCAAGTGGGGGCGCCGCTGCATCACGAAGATGAAGAACGCAATCTGTTTCCGGCACTACGTGCCCATTCCGATTTTCCGGCCATCCAGCGTCCGGTGCTGGAAAACCTGGTGGTGCAGCACCGCGAACTGGATACGCTCTGGATGCAGCTGGAGGCCGCCTTGCAAATCATTTTCGGCGGCGCGCTAGCCGACCTCTCGGTGGAGCCGTTCGTGACACTGACACGCGCGCATATCGCCGTGGAAGAGCAGGAAATCTTTCCGCTTGCCGAGCGCTATCTGGATGCGGCGGTGCTGGCGGTGCTGAGCCGCGCCATGCAGGCGCGCCGACAAACATAACGGAATATTTGCTATGCGCTATTTGCCAGTTCCGCCACCACCGGTGCATGGTCGGAGGGGCGTTCCAGCTTGCGCATCGCCTTGTCTACAAAGCACGCCGTACAGTCAGGTGACAAAGTGTCGGAGAGCAGAATATGGTCGATGCGCGCACCCATGTTACGGCGGAACGCCGCCATGCGGTAATCCCACCAGCTGAAGGTTTGCTCGGGTTGTTCGAACAGGCGAAAGCTGTCGTGCAGACCAAGCGCCAGCAAGCCCTGCCACGCGGCGCGCTCGGGTTCAGATACCAATACCGACCCGA
>DZDB01000016.1:0-10470 GCA_022736605.1 Sideroxydans lithotrophicus | reverse complement strand
GCGGCTCAGCAGCGCCACGCCGTTGTAAGTTTTTTGACCGACGAAGGCGACGTGATACCCGGCAGCTTCAATGGCTTCACGCGGGAAATTGCGATCTTCGAGCTTGGTTTCCTGCAGACACACCACGTCCGGCTGCTGCACCGGCAACCAGTCCAGCAGTTGCGGCAGACGAACTTTGAGGGAATTGACGTTCCAGGTGACGAGTTTCATGACGGTAGCGCATCCACTGCGACGTGCGCATTCAGGTTTCAGGGTTTGGGTGGCGTTGCCGCGCTGGTTTTTTTATCGCGCAACTGGCTTGATTTTGGATAACCCGCTTCGTCCAGCGCCTCGTTCCAGCGAGCGGCTTCAAAGCCTTTGTAGGGTTTTTTGCCGACTTTGAGTACTGGTACTTCCATCACACCCACAAGGGCCATCAAGGCGTCGGTGTCCGCTTTGCTGTTTTTCGGATCGCGGGTGGTGTAGGGGATGCCGCGCGCGACCAGGAACGCCTTGGCGCTGTCGCAATACTGCCCGCAATCGGTGGTAAACAGCACTACCGGTGCCTTGGCCACCGCCTGCTTGAGCGCATAGGAATCCTGGCCGTCGATGACATTGTCGCCTATTTTGCGTTGTTCGGCTTTTTGCGCATCTGCGGGCGGTGGCTGGTCGCTGTATTGCACGTGCCCGGTCTTGTCGACCCAGCGATAGACCTGCGCCGCATAAACCTGACCGGCGCACAACAGCGCCGCAAGCAAAACCGAAAATCGACGCATTGTTTTTCCCCTTATCCAGTTTCAAACCATACCGTTGTGGCGCAGCAAGGCATCCATACTCGGCTCTCGCCCACGAAACGCGACAAATGATTCCAGCGCCGGGCGCGAACCGCCGACACCGAGTATCTCACTCCAGAAGCGGTGGCCGACATCCGCCGACAGCACGCCGTTTTCCTCAAACAGGCTGTAGGCATCGGCCGACAGCACTTCTGCCCACTTGTAGCTGTAATACCCTGCCGCATAACCGCCCGCGAAAATATGCGAGAAATTGTTCGGAAAACGGTTGTAATCGGGCGGCAGCATCACCGCCACCTGGGCACGCACTTCCTGCAACAATTGCAGCGCGGTTTTGCCGCTGGCCGGGTCAAAATCATCGTGCAGCCGGATGTCGAACAGCGAAAACTCGATCTGGCGCAAGGTCTGCAAGCCGCTCTGGAAATTCTTGGCGGCGACCATCTTGTCGAACAGCGCGCGTGGCAGCGGTGCTTTTGTATCGACATGTTCGGTGAGATGCTTTAACACATCCCATTCCCAGCAGAAGTTTTCCATGAATTGCGATGGCAGCTCCACCGCGTCCCATTCCACGCCGTTAATGCCGGACACCCCCATGTCCTCAATCTGGGTCAGCAGGTGGTGCAGGCCGTGGCCAAATTCATGAAACAGCGTATTGACTTCGTCGTGTGTAAACAGCGCGGGCTTGCCGCCCACCGGTGCCGAGAAATTGCAGGTCAGGTACGCCACCGGCGTCTGGATTGCACCGTCCTTGCGCCGCCGCGTCAGCGCGTCGTCCATCCACGCGCCGCCGCGCTTGTGCTCGCGTGCGTACAGGTCCAGGTAAAACTGGCCGATCAACGCCCCGCTGCGGTCGCGCAGGTCGAAAAACTTCACATCGGCGTGCCACACGTCCGCGTGCGCCGGGCGGATATCCAGGCCGTAGATGGTTTCAACCACCCTGAACATGCCCGGCAGCACTTTGCTTTCCGGGAAATACTGCTTCACCTCCTGGTCGGAAAACGCATAGCGCGCCACGCGCAGTTTTTCGCTGGCGTAGGTCGCATCCCACGATTGCAGATCAGTCAGGTTCAGCTCGTCGCGCGCAAACGCACGCAGTTCCTGCATATCGCGCTCGGCATACGGCTTGGCGCGCGCGCCCAGTTCACTTAAAAAGTCTTTTACCTGCTGCGGCGTTTCAGCCATTTTGGTGGCCAACGACTCTTCCGCATAGCTGTTGAAGCCGAGCATTTTGGCGTCTTCGCGCCGTAGCCGCACAATCTGGTCGATCAGCGCCGTGTTGTCGAGTTCGGGTGTGCCAAATTCCGACGCGCGCGTCACATAAGCGCGGTAAATCCGCTCGCGCAGTGAACGTTTATCAGCGTATTGCATGATGGGCATGTAAGACGGCGCGTGCAGGGTGAATTTCCAGCCGCTGTTGCCATCGCGCGTGGCGGCTTCTTGTGCGGCCTGGATCACATCGTCGGGCAGGCCGGCCAAATCCGTCGCGTCGGTAATCAACAGACTGAAGGCGTTGGTTGCATCAAGCAGGTTTTCCTCGAATTTGGCCGACTGCCGCGCCAGCGCCTCCTGGATTTCGAGAAAGCGTGGTTTCTGGTCTTCCGGCAATTCGGCGCCGCCCAGGCGAAAACTGCGCAACTCATTGTCAATGATCTTTTTCTGCGCCGGGTTCAGCAGCACATAACCGGCGCTGGCTTTGAGCGCCTTGAACTTGGCAAACAGCGCCAGATTCTGCGACATTTCGGCGTAATGCTGGGTAATTTTAGGCAGGCAATCGTTGTACGCCGCACGCAGTTCGGCGCTGTTCATCACGCTGTTCAAGTGCGACACCGGCCCCCATGCGCGCGACAGGCGCTCATTGGCGTCTTCCATCGGCTGCACAAATGTTGCCCATGTTGGCGCTTCTGCGCTGGCGGCGAGCGCGTCCACCAGCGTTTTGTTCTCGGCCAGCAGTTGATCCACAGCGGGGATGACGTGCTCGGGTTTGATCTGCGAAAAACGTGGCAAGGCGGAAAAATCGAGTAAGGGATTCATGCGGCGACCTATCAAAAGCGAAGAAATATCAGGAATATAATAACCGTTTTCAGTAACGGGGATTCACCCATGTCAGGACAAGCGCAATCCGGAAATGTTCAAGCGTTTCGCGGCGTATGGCCGCAATTGGACAGCGCCGCCTGGGTACACGACAGCGCGCGCGTGATCGGCGACGTGGTGCTGGGCGAGTACGCCTCGGTGTGGTGCGGCGCAGTGGTGCGTGGCGACGTCAATCACATCCGCATCGGCGCCCACAGCAACATCCAGGACAACAGCGTGCTGCACGTCTCGCACAAAACCGAGCGCGACCCCGCAGGCAGCCCGCTCATTATCGGCAGCCACGTCACTGTCGGCCACAGCGTCATCCTGCATGGCTGCACCATCGGCGACGCCTGCCTGATCGGCATGGGGTCCATCATCATGGACAAAGTCATCATCGAGCCGCGCGTGCTGCTCGGTGCCGGCAGCCTGGTGCCAGAAGGCAAAACCCTGCTCAGCGGCCACCTGTATATCGGCCAACCGGCCAAGCTGGTGCGCGCGCTGACGGTGGAAGAGCTGGCATATTTTGAATACTCGGCGGCGCATTACGTGCGGCTGGCGGGGGAGTATCAAACCGGGTGATGTGACGGCTAACCACGAATGTGCCCCTGCCCGGCACGGCCATGAGCCCGCGCTGCTTGTATGGCACGAAGCGCAAATCCCGCGTCGATATGAAACAATCCTTTAATTGTTGCGACTCAAATTAAAGAATGGTTTAATTTGATATACGCAATTCAAGGTGCGCTTTCAATGAACCGTACGACGGGTACTTATGCTATTTCGACAACCCTGGGTGAGTCGGTGCGTGCATTCGTTCCACATTCTTTGCCGCCGACTGCCCCAGTCTTGGAGCCTGCCGTCTTCGCTGACAGCAATCGCCAGGCAGAACTTGCACTCGCGCGTCTGGCGGGCGTGTCAGGGTTGGTTCCATCGGTGGACTGGCTGTTGTACAGCGCCATCCGCAAAGAAGCGCTGCTCACGTCGCAGATTGAGGGCACGCAGGCCACGCTGACCGACTTGTTTGATGAAGAGGCGGGCTTCAAGGTGAGCAACACCGACGATGTGAAGGAGGTGACGAACTACCTCTGTGCTTTCCGCTGGGTCCAAGAACAATTACGTGATTCCAAAGGGCTGCCCATCAGCGTGCGGCTGCTGTGCGATGCCCATCGGTTGCTGCTTGACGGTGCGCGAGGCGCTGGCAAACAGCCTGGAGAACTGCGTAGATCGCAAAACTGGATTGGCGGCACACGACCCGGTAATGCCGTATTTGTGCCGCCACCGCCAGAGCGCGTATCCGAATCGCTGGCTGAAATGGAGCGTTTCATTCACGACACCACGACAGATTTGCCACCCATGATCAAAGTGGCGCTTATCCACGCGCAATTTGAAACCATCCACCCATTCCTTGACGGCAATGGCCGTATCGGTCGTCTGCTGATCGCGGCCCTGTTCGAGCATTGGGAATTGCTGTCAGAGCCGTTGATGTACCTGAGCGGCTACTTGAAGCGGCATCAGGCCGAGTACTACCGTCGCTTGTCGGCCATCCGCACCGACGGTGATTGGGAGTCCTGGGTGACGTTTTTTCTGAAGGGGGTGGCAAGTGCCGCAGGGGACGCCGAGAAAAACATCATTGAAGTTGCCAGTCTGGTTGCCGCTGACCGCAAACGTCTGTTGCAATCATCCAAGGCTGGCCCGGCCAGCTACCGTCTGTTCGAGATGCTGCCGATGATGCCACGTTTCACCATCGAGCGCGCTCGCCAGCAACTGGATACCAGCTTCCCAACCGCGACGGCTGCCGTGAAAGTGCTGGAAGATATGGGCATCGTGACGGAGATGACCGGGCAAAAGAAAAACCGAAGCTACAGCTACCAAGCCTACGTTGAACTGCTTTCCCGATGATGAGCCACACCTGGAAAGTAAAATTCGGTAACTGCTACCGAATCTAAGACCCGAGGCTTGCCTCGGGTCTTTTTATTTGTGTTTGGTTTAACGACGGCTGGCCGGGCAACTTGAACCCAGGCCGTGTCTCACCCCTCAAACACCACATGCCCGTCCACCAGCGTGGCGCGCACTTTCCCCTGCATTTCATAGCCTAAAAACGGGGTGTTTTTACCCTGACTTTTAAGCGCGGATGCGGCCACTATCCATTGTGTTTCAGGGTTGAATACGCACACGTCGGCGGCTTGACCGACACCTAAATGGCCAGCGTTCAATCCCAGTATCTGCGCCGGGTGCAGGGTGATGCGGGCGAGTGCGTCGGGCAATGCGACGTGGTGTTCGCGTGCCCATTTCAGCGTCAGCGGCAGCAGCAATTCCAGTCCGGTGGCGCCGGGTTCGGATTCGCCAAACGGCATTTGTTTGCCGTCTTCATCCACCGGCGTGTGGTCGGAACACAGCGCGTCTACGGTGCCGTCGGCCAGCGCGGCACGGATGGCGTCGCGGTCACGCAGGCCGCGCAGCGGCGGGATGAGGTGGTAATTGGGGTCGAAATAGCCGATGTCCATTTCGGTCAGGTGCAAGTGGTTGATGCCGACGTCGCAACTGACTTTCAGGCCGTCGGACTTGGCACGGCGCACCATCGCCAGGCTTTCGGCGGCAGACAGGCGGCACAGGTGTACGCTTGCGCCGGTTTCTTTTACCAGCAGCAGTATCGTTGCCAGTGCCACGGTTTCTGCGCTGGCCGGGATGGCGGGCAAGCCCAGCCGGGTGGCGACAAAGCCGTCGTGCGCCACGCCGCCTTTGGCGAGGTACGCGTCCTGCGGGCGCAGCCACACGGTGAAGCCAAACGTGGCGGCGTATTCCAGCGCGCGCACCAGCACCTGCGTGTCGGTGATGGCGGCGTCGGCCTGCGAGAAGCCGACACAGCCGGCATCGCGCAGTTCGGCCATTTCGGTGAGGCGCGCGCCTTCGAGCTTCTGCGTCAGCGCACCGATCGGATAGACGTGCGCCTGGTTGAGGTTCTGGGCACGGAATTTGAGCATTTCGACCAGGCCGGGTTCGTCCAGCGGCGGGTCGGTGTCGGGCGGGCACGCCAGGCTGGTAATGCCACCCGCGCAGGCGGCGTCCATTTCCGATTCCAGCGTCGCTTTGTATTCGAAGCCAGGTTCGCGCAGGCGCGCGGCGAGGTCAACCAGGCCGGGGCAGACGATGCAACCGCTCGCGTCGATCACGCGGTTGGCCTGAAAGCCCTTGGGTGCGTCGCCGATGGCGGCAATTTTGCCCGCTGCGATATAGACGTCGGCGTGCGTGTCGAGGCCGTGTTTGGGGTCGATGACCCGGCCATTTTTAATCTGGATTTTCATTATCAGTTTCCTGCGAGGATGCTCATCACGGCCATGCGCACGGCGATGCCGTAGGTCACTTGCGGCAAAATCACCGACTGCTTGCCGTCGGCGACGGCGGAGTCGATCTCGACCCCACGGTTCATCGGGCCGGGATGCATGACGATGGCATCGGGGTGCGCGTGTGCGAGTTTGTCCGGCGTCAGGCCATAATATTTGAAGTATTCCTGCGCGCTTGGCAGCAGCGCGCCGCGCATGCGCTCGTTTTGCAGGCGCAGCATGATGACCACATCGACGTCCTTCAACCCCTGCCCCATGTCGTGATAGACCTGCACGCCCATTTGCTCGACCGCCGTGGGCAGCAGGGTTTTGGGCGCAATCACGCGCACTTCCGGCACGCCCAGCGTGGTCAGCGCGTGGATTTGCGAACGCGCCACGCGCGAGTGCAGTACGTCGCCGACGATGGCGACGCGCAGGTTGTGGAATTCGCCCTTGTATTTGCGGATGGTAAACACGTCGAGCAGCCCCTGCGTCGGGTGGGCGTGGCGGCCATCACCCGCGTTGACGACATGGATGTGCGGTGCGACGTGGCGCGCAATCATGTGCGCCGCACCGCTTTGTGCGTGGCGCACCACGAACATGTCGGCCTGCATGGCGGACAGGTTATCCACGGTGTCGAGCAGGGTTTCGCCCTTGCTCTGGCTGGAGGCATTGATGTTGAGGTTGATGACGTCAGCTGACAGGCGCTTGGCGGCGATTTCAAAGGTGGTGCGGGTGCGCGTAGAGGGCTCGAAAAACAGGTTGAAAATCGCCTTGCCGCGCAGCAGCGGCACTTTTTTGACCTCTTGCTCGCTGACCGTGATGAAGCTCTCGGCGGTGTCGAGAATGTGCGTGAGGATGGCGCGCGGCAGGCCGTCGATGGTCAGCAGGTGGCGCAGGCCGCCGTCTTTGTTGAGTTGCGGATTCGGGCTCATTGGACCTCAACCAGTTTGAGAGAAAGCTGACCGGCGTCGTCGCGGATCAGGTGGATGTGCTGGTGACGCGGCACGCTGGCGGTGGCACCGACAAATTCAGCCATGATCGGCAACTCGCGGTCGCCGATGCGATCCACCAGCACCGCCAGGCGGATGCGCGCCGGGCGGCCATAATCAAACAGCGCGTTCATCGCCGCACGCACCGAGCGCCCGGTGTAGAGCACGTCATCGACCAGCAGAATGTCGCGGCCTTCAACTTCAAACGGCAGGCGCGTCGGTTTGAGCGCGGCGTGCAGGCCGATCTTGTCGAAATCGTCGCGATAAAACGAAATGTCGAGATCGCCATGCGGCATCGACACATCAAGCAGGCCGTGCAGTTGTTGCGCCGCCCACACGCCGCCGGTGTGCATGCCGACCAGCACGGTGTTGGGGGTGAGGGTGGGCTGGATGGCAGCAGCCAGCTGGTTAATCAGCGTGTTGGCGTCAGGCAGGGTGTGCGTGGGCATGGTGGGATTCGTCAAAGTAATGTTGCAGGATGAGCTGGGCGGCGACCTGGTCGAGCAGCGGTTTTTGCGCGCGTCCGCGGATACCGGACTGGTTTAACGCCGAACTGGCCGCCGCCGAGCTGTAACTTTCGTTGATCAGCGCAAAGGGCAAGCCAAAACGACCGTGCAGGCGATTGGCAAAGCGCACGCAGGTCGGCGCAAAGTCATGTACATGGCCGTCGTCGTGGTGCGGCACGCCGACCACCAGCAGCACCGGCTGCCATTCGGCAATCAGCTCGCCAATGCGTTTGAAGCGTGCCTCGGTGAGTTCGCTGGTGAGGGTTTCAAGCGGGTGGGCCAGGCGCAACTCCAGCGTGCCGACGGCCACGCCGATGCGTTTCAGACCGAAGTCAAAACCAAGCACGCTGCCGCTTGTAGGCTGCATGAATCAGGCGTGCCCGGCGTCGTCGGACAGCATCGCCGGATCGACGCCGAGAATTTTTAGCGCGGCAGCAAAACGGTCAGCCACCGGCAGGTCGAAAATCACCTGCGGATCGGCCTTCACCGAGAGCCAGGCGTTTTGCCCAAGCTCGGCTTCGAGCTGGCCGGCCGCCCAACCTGCGTAGCCTAGCGAGACCATCAGTTTATCCGGACCCTGGCCACGGCCAACCGCTTCAAGGATGTCTTTCGATGTGGTGAAACCGAGTGAGTCGTTGACCGCCAGCGTCGATTGCCAGTCGCCGGTGGGTTGGTGCAGCACGAAGCCGCGCTCGTTTTGTACCGGGCCGCCGTAATATACCGCCTGACTGGCGAGCTCGGTACGCGCCAACTCAATCCCAATCTGCTCGAACAATCCGGCCATGTCGAGATCGGTCGGGCGGTTGATGATGACGCCCAGCGCGCCCTCCTCATTGTGTTCGCAAATATAGGTCAGCGTTTTGGCAAAATGGGGGTCGTCCATTTTGGGCATCGCAATGAGAAAGTGGTCGGTGAGGTCGAGGGTCTGCATGTGAGGAATTGTAACGGCGTCGGGCTTCAATCACAATTTGGCTTACTGCCATCTCATTATCTTTGCCAATGCCTGAATTTGATACCACCCTGGTCTGGTTGCGCCGCGACCTGCGTCTGGACGACCACGCCGCGCTCTACCATGCGCTCAAAACCAGCCGCACTGTGGTGCCGGTGTTCATTTTTGATACCGATATTCTCGCTGCGCTGCCCGAGCGCGCCGACCGTCGCGTCGAATTCATCTGGGACAGCGTCGCGGCGCTCAAGCGTGAACTCGAAACCCACGGCAGCAGCCTGGTGGTGCGGCACGGCGCGGCGCAGCAGCTGATTCCGCAACTGGCGGCGGAATTCAACGCCGACGCGGTGTTTTGCAACCGCGATTACGAGCCCGCAGCGATCACCCGCGACGCCGCTGTAGCCGTCGCACTGGCGCAGGCTGGGCGGGTATTGCGTGATTACAAGGACCAGGTGATTTTCGAGCAGGCCGAAATTCTGACCCAGAGTGGCACGCCGTTTGGCGTCTTCACGCCATACAAAAATGCCTGGCTGAAAAAACTCACGCCGTTTTACCTTACGCCCTACCCCGTCAACCGCTATCTGAGCCGACTGGCGCAGTTGCCGCCGCAGCCGCAGCCGACACTGGAGGAGATGGGTTTCAGCCGCACCAATCTGGCAGCGCTGGGCGTCCACGGCGGCAGCGCGGGCGCGCAGACGCTGTTCGAGAATTTCATCGAGCGCATGGCCAATTACAAGCTGGCGCGTGATTTCCCCGCCATCAAAGGGCCGTCGTATCTGTCGGTGCACCTGCGCTTTGGCACCGTGTCGATCCGCCAGCTGGCGTTCGGCGCGCACGGTATGGGCGGCGCGGGTGCAGAAACCTGGCTGGCCGAACTGATCTGGCGCGAGTTTTACCAGCAACTGCTGTGGCACCACCCATATCTGGCGGTGGGGCGTGCGTATAAGCCGCAGTTTGATGCGATTGACTGGCCCAATCCGCCCGGCCATTTTGAAGCCTGGTGCGAAGCACGCACCGGCTATCCGCTGGTCGACGCGGCAATGCGCCAGCTGAATCAGACCGGCTACATGCATAACCGCCTGCGCATGGTGACGGCGTCGTTTCTGGTCAAAGACCTGCACGTCGACTGGCGTCAGGGCGAGCGTTATTTTGCCGATAAACTGATTGATTTTGACTTGGCGGCCAATAACGGCGGCTGGCAATGGGCGGCGTCCACCGGCTGTGATGCGCAACCGTGGTTTCGCATCTTCAACCCGATTACCCAGTCAGAAAAGTTCGACGCAGAAGGCCGGTTCATCAAGCGCTACCTGCCCGAGCTGGCCGGCATACCCGCCCAGGCCATTCATGCACCATGGCAGTTATCAAACGCGATGCAGCATGCGTATGGCGCAATGATCGGGCGCGATTATCCAGCACCGATTGTCGATCATGCCAGCGCACGGGCACGCACGCTGGCCTTGTTCAAGACCGCTACCGGTGAGATGGAATAAGCCGTTTACTGTTTCAGACGTGGATCGGGCGGGCGGTCATGGCTGTTCACGAATTCGGCCACATCCCAAGCCTGCTGTATGGTCAGCGAATTGCCCAGACCCAAAGGCATATTGGCTTTGATGAAGGCAGCGGCATTTTTAGCCGAATGCATGCCTGCGCCAGCGTTGTAGGAATCCTTGCCCCACAAAGGCGGAAACGCATAGCGTCCATTGACCTGGGTGCCGAGCCCATCCGCGCCGTGACAGATCGCACAGTTTGCCTGATATACCTGCGCGCCACGGGTCACGTCGGCCTTGAGCGCGGGCGGATCAAGTTTAGGATAACCACGCCCGGCGAGTTCGACACCGGTAGGCGCGCCTTTTGCCAGCCAATAGC
>DZDB01000015.1 GCA_022736605.1 Sideroxydans lithotrophicus | reverse complement strand
GTCGCAGTGACGGCCTTGGTTGCAGGTTGGGTGGCAGGACATGGTGAGCCTCCGTGTTGAGTTGTGATAACTGTAGGGAGTGCCTTTGATGGTGTCAAGGCATTCCCTACCTATTTTTTTAAGTGTTGCTGCCTACCTATCTAAAGCCTGTGCTGTTTTGTCTTTTTAAGGCGCGGCCTTAAACTTTGGCGATAAATCGCTATTCAGGGGGGCGCCATGTCGCTGGAAAAATGCAAGAGCTGTGGGAAAGAGGTTGCTTCAAGCGCAAAAAAATGCCCGCATTGCGGCGAAACGCTGCAATGGGGCATGGGAAAACGGGTGGTCTTCGGCGTATTTGTGGTGATCGTCGGCGCGGCAGTGGTCAATTCGGTGCAAAAGTCGAGCGATGAGGCCAGTTCGCCTCAGGCTCCAGCTCGCATGGTTTCATCAACCGCGGCGCTGGCTCCGGCCCGGCCATTTTGGCGGCTGGACGAAGGCACAGACCCCATGACGGGCAAGCGCACGCAATTTGCTGAGTTGCGCAGCTTGAATGCAATGCAGTTTGGTTTCCCGTATCAGGGCGACACGTTTGCGCATGTGATGCTGCGGCGCGCTGCAGGCAAGCCGATTGAGATGATGGTGCGCATCGACCGGGGGCAGATCATTTGCGGCTATAGCGACTGCGCTATTTCAGTTCGGCTTGGCGATGGAGCACCTGTGGTGTATGCCGCATCGAAACCCACCGATGGTTCGTCTGACCTGGTGTTCGTTCAGTCGGCGCGCACGCTGTATGGGCGCATGCAGAAGGCCAAGGAAATGCACATCGAACTGACGATTTACAAGGAAGGAAACCGGGTCTTCAGTTTCGACCTCGGGAACCTGCCTAAGGTCTAGCGAAACCTGTCGATTAAAAAATTTCCGCCGATTCGTGTGGAAGTTTTTTCCGTGCTGCCTCAGTTTTCGAGAGTGCGACGCGAATGAACCCCTCAATGTCTCGCTTGTCGTCGAGGCTGAGCATGGCATAGTCCTTGGGTGCGATGCCAAAGAAAGGCCACGGTGGGTTTGAAACGTAGCCTCTGGCTAGTGGTTCTTGCACGCTCAGTGGATTGCTTGCATCGGATACTTCATAGGCTTGCGTGCCGAACCACCAGCTCAGAGGCCGCCCAGACCATTCCACTAGAAGTGCATAGTGTCGCTTGGCGATGCGGCCAAATTTGACCCATTCAGAAACCGATGGTCGCTTGATGCCAAACGCCTCAGCCACAAAGGTGTAGTCTCCCGGACGCCCGATGTCGAGAAGGTAGGTATTCAGTTTGAGCCCGAACGGGTTGTTCGTAGGCGTTGGCGTTTTTTGGCGTGGCATCGCTGAACTATGGCTATGCAAATTTTTTTAGGCAATCCCGTTGCATGTAGGTAGGGAATGCCTTAAGCTATCTGCATGGACATACTTAAAAATGCGATGAATAAGCGCGGCATGTTGGCCGCGATGGCCCGCGAATTGGGAGTAACGCCGCAAACCATGCTGGAGTGGCGCGATGGAGATCGCCCGATTCCAGTTCGCCATTGCCACCGCATTTGTGCACGCCTGAGCATTGACCGCCGCGACCTGCGCCCCGACGACTGGGGCGACATCTGGCCCGAGCTGATCAACGCTGAACACCCGTGGCCGCCAGTTGCGGCCGAAACGACTCAAGAGGCGGCCTGACGCATGCGGCCTCTCCTTTTTCCCGCCACTGTGCCGGCGCAATCCGGCGCCCACACCGCTTTGCGTGTTTCGTTTCCTTGGCGCGCTGCAGCGACTCCCTCCCCGCTGTTCAGAGTGGTGGTGGGCGGCGGGGTTTTTCTTCGTTCTGTTGTCCATGCCGCCAGTGTCTTTTTTTTGGGCGGCGTTGAGATGGCAACAGGTGGCAACACGTCATGCGGTCTCTTGCGGGCAGCCCAGCGATGAACCAACTCACCCTCAATTTTGAAGCGGGGCTGGTGGAGCGGTTTGCAACCGCCCGCGAGTATTTGGCGCACCGGGTGCAGGTGCAGGCCAAGCCGCTGAAGACGATTGCGGCCGATATGGACCTGTCGCCCAGCACGCTGAGCCGCAAGCTGTCGCCGGGTGATGGGGATACGCAGCGGTTCAACCTGGATGATTTGGAGCGCTATATCCAGGTGACGCGCGACACCAGCCTGATCGATTACCTCGCGGCCAAGTATTTGACCAGCGACGCCGACCGCAAGGCGCGGGCGGTGGATCGGTTTGAGCGTTTGCTGGCGGATGCCTCGGTGGCGTTGGCCGCGATGAAGGGCGGTGCGTGATGCGCCCGCGTGGAGAGGTACGGCAGGCGTTGGCAGCAGCGTTCAGCGCGATGCAGGCCCCCGCAGCCACCTGGGTGCAATTGGCTGATACGGCGCAGGTGGGCCGTGCGCTGGCCCGGTCTACGGTGCGCAATATGGCTGCGGCGGGCGAGCTGCAGGTAGTGGGCGCCATGCAGGGGCTGAGCAACCGGCCGATGGTGCTGTACGCGCCGAAAGCGACACGAGAGGATGTGTTTATTGATTTGGATTCAGCGCTGAGAAGCTGGCACGCCTGAGCGGCGCGCCTGCAGCATTCAACAGGGACGGGTGATGACAACAGGCGATACAGCCATAAGGGGAACATGCCCCCTGCATCTGGGGGGTAACACCCTGTGACAGACGCGCGCGGAAGCATTCCGAAGGGGTTTATTGATGATCTGCGCAGCCGCGTGGATCTGGTGGGGCTGATTGGGCAGCATGTTGATCTGCTCAAGGCGGGGGCTGAATTCAAGGGGCTGTGCCCGTTTCACAGCGAAAAGTCGCCTTCGTTCACGGTCAACCCAAAAGAGGGTTTCTTTCATTGCTTCGGCTGCGGCCAGCATGGCGACGCTATTTCGTTTCTCACTGAGCATCTGGGTCTGACGTTCCGCGATGCGGTGGAGCAGTTGGCGGCGGGCCTGGGCATGACGGTGCCGATTGAATCGGCGCCATACCCACCGAGACCTGCTGATACCAAGCCTGCAACGGCTGAGCACAAGCGCCAGAGTGTGTGGCGCACCATTGCGCCGGTGCCGGATTCGGCGCCTGAGCCGACCTTCAAGCATTGGCACCACGGCGATGCCACGCGCTGGTGGGAATACCGCACGGCTGATGGCACCCAGCGCATGGGCTATGTGGTGCGCTTCGACAAGCCTGATGGCCGCAAGGAACTGTTGCCCTTGACCTGGTGCGTGGACGAAAGCGATGGTCGCGGCACTTGCAAGTGGCACTGGAAACAATGGGATGCGCCGCGCCCGCTGTATTTCGCGGCAGGCCAGCGGCAGGCCGACAAAACGGTGCTGCTGGTGGAGGGCGAGAAATGCGCGCAGGCCGCGCAGGCCCTGCTGCCGGAGTTTGATGCAGTGGCGTGGCCAGGTGGCGGCAAGGCCTGGGCTAAGGCGGATTGGGCTGCACTGCGTGGCACCACGGTGCTGGCCTGGGCCGATGCGGATAAAAAGCGCCGTCCGCTGAGCAAGGCGGAAGTGGTGCGGGGCCTCAATCCTGACGATCAACCGTTTTTCCCGCTGGATAAACAGCCAGGCTACCAGGCGATGGCGGCCATCCTGGCCGAGCTGCAGGGCAACTATGGCTGCACGGTGCTGCTGTGCCCGCTGCCTGACCCGGCTAGCCAAACCGAGCCGGATGGCTGGGACATTGCCGATGCCGTTGCGCAGGGCTGGACGGCCGAACAACTGCGCGCGCATGTGTTGACTGCCATGCCCTTTGTGCCGGCAGACGGCGCGCTGGCCTCGGCCATCGGCGTGGCGAATCCGCGCGCTTCTACCCCTGCGGAGGCTGGCGCGGGCGCCGGGTCTGACAACCGCGCCTGGCGCACGCACCTGCTGACCAACGGCAAAGGCGCGGTGATGCCGGTGCGCGAGAACATTGTGTTGGCGTTGGACGGGTTGCCGAATCAGGGTATTGCCGGTGCACCCGGCGCCGATGGGGTGATTGGCTATAACGAGTTCACGAACGATGTGATCAAACTGCGCGATGCGCCGTGGGGCTCACCGGCGGGCACCTGGGCTGAGGTGGACGAACTGAAAATGGGCGAGTGGCTGGTGCGCCAGCACTACATGCCCAGCGCGGCACGCGGCACTCTGGAAGAGGCGGTGCGCATCGTTGCGCACAACCACCGGTTTCACCCGGTTCGCGCCTACCTCGAAGGGCTGCAGTGGGATGGCGTGAAGCGCCTCTCAACCTGGCTGCAGCGGGCCTGCATGGAAGAGGATGAATGGGACTTGCGGCAACCGCTGCAGGCCTATCTCGCCCGTGTGGGCACCTGGTTTCTGCAGGGCATGTGCGCCCGCGTGATGGAACCAGGCTGCAAATTCGACTACATGCTCATCCTCGAAGGGGCGCAGGGTATGCGCAAGAGCACGTTGTTTCGCGCTTTGGCAGGCGACTACTTCGCCGACACCGGCCTGGTGCTGGGTGACAAAGACAGTTACCAGCAACTGCAGGGCCGCTGGCTATACGAGTTTGCCGAGCTGGACGCCTTCGGCAAAGCGGAGGTGACGAAGATCAAGAGCTTCGTCGCCAGCGCATCCGACTACTTCCGCGCCTCGTTCGACCGCCGGGCGCGCGACTATCCGCGTCAACTCGTGTTTGGCGGCTCAACCAACGAGGTGCACTTCCTCACCGACACGACCGGAAACCGCCGCTGGTGGCCACTGACCGTGACGCGCATCATCGATATTGAATGGGTGCTGGAGAACCGCGATCAGTTGTTCGCCGAGGCGATGGTGCGTTGGCGTTCCGGCGCACGCATGCACCCGACGCCGGAAGAAGAAAGAAATTTGTTCGAGCCGCAGCAGCAGGCCCGCATGGTGGAAAACGCGATTGAAGCTTCCATCGGCCGCTGGCTCTACGACAACCCTGAAGGGCAGTTGGTCGATGAAGTTGCATTGGTCGAGCTGCTCGGCAAGGTGGGCATTGGCATCGAGCGCCTCGGCCCTGGCCGCTATCACGAAAAGCAGGCCGCAGCAGCGCTTCGGCGCCTGGGCTGGACTGAGGCGCGCAGCAGCAAGCCCGGCCGCCCGCGCGTCTACCGTCGCCCCCAAAACAGCGGCGCGCAGCTTGATGTGAACGGAGACGGCAATTGCCCGGTGTGACATGACCATCAACCGCCCCACGTCGGGGCTTTTCAATCTGAGGGCCGAAGGCGCTCATCCGACTGACCAGAGATCGCGCGACGTCGCGGAAAAGGTCGGGATGAGCCAGGCGCGCGCCATGTAGCCCCATCGCTGACAGCGCTGGCTGTCCCTCTGTCCGTGTGTCCATGAGAAATCAGTGAGGCACCAGAAAACGCAGGCTCTATAGCGTTTTTCTGGGAGCAGCACCGGGGGACACTTGCGCCAGTTGGACAGCATGTCCCTGCAAAAGCGCAGGCAGGCGCAGGTGCGCATGAGCGCGGCCGCGCGGGTGTGAATGCGTTTCCTCATGTCTCAATAAAAAGTCATGGACTCACGGACAAAGAAAAAAGATTGGAGCTTTATGCAGCAGCACATGCCGGGTGTAGTGGCGATGATTCAAGACAAGCGCCTGGAGCTAGGTGCCGAGCATGTCAATCTGTGCTGGCGGCGCGGTGTGATCGACTGCACGCCTGGCTGGTTCTATGCCAGAGAGGGTGCAGTTGCGATTGGCACGCCGTTCTTCGGCAGCGAAATAGAAACGCTGCTGTCTGAGCTTGGCGAAACGCTCGACATTCGCAGCGGCCCCATGGTGATACTTGCCACAGTGGAGGCGGCACATGCCAAAGCGTGATGTTGATGTGGCAGAGGCGATGCTGGCCGCCTGGGGTACGTGGAAGGCGCGCCGAGAACAAATGGGTGCAGGCTACCCAAGGCGCGCAGCATTCACCCGCACTGTGGTGCAAGGCGGCTTCCATTCCACCGTGCCGCTCGGCGATCTGAGTGCAGCGCGCATCGGTGACTTCATGGCCGAGTTTCGGGCGCGCAATGGCAAGGCGTGGCTGATTGCCTATTGCCACTATGTCGGTGATCCAGCCCTGCCGATAGACCGGCGCACGCCGATGCCGATGATCGATTGCGCGGCACGGGCAGGATGCGCATTGAGCACGGCGTATGCACATCTGAAAGCGTCAAGGCAGGCCGTGAAAATTGGAGTTTTAGCCATTAGAAAAAACAGGTAGATTTCTGCCATCATCGAACCGTTCCTCACCCAACCCGCACAGCGCAAGCTCTGCGGGTTTTTTCATGCCCCGTCGCCCGCTGACCCCTTGCCGTCACCCAGGATGTTCCGCCCTCGTGGCCGAGCCTGGCTACTGCGCCAAGCACAAGCGGGCAGCGAGGCAGGAAGTCGATGCGCGGCGCGAGAGCAGCAGCAAACGTGGCTACTCAAGCGCATGGCGTCGGGCGCGGGAAGGGTTCTTGAGATCGCACCCCATGTGCGTGCAGTGTGAACAGGAGCATCGCATGACCGCAGCAACCGACGTTGACCACATCCAGCCGCACCGTGGCGACATGACGTTGTTCTGGGACAGCAGCAACTGGCAGCCGCTTTGTCATCGTCACCACGCGCAAAAAACCGCGCGCGAAGACGGCGGCTTCGGCAACACACCGCACCCTAGGGGGGTATCAAAAGTTTAAGCCCCTCCACACGAAACCGTGCGCCTCGTCATATTTTTGTGGTGCTGAGTTTTGAGGGGGGGGTATCAAGATTTGTGCTTTTTTGAGGATAGCAATGGGTTTGCGTGGTCCACAGCCGAAGCCGGAAAGTTTGAAGGTGCTCCAGGGCAACTTTCGGCGTCCTGCTGCGCGCGATTTGGCCGATGGCGTGAACCCGGAGATTGCGATTCCGACGCCGCCAAAATATCTCACAGACGAAGCTCGGAAAATTTGGAAGCGCGACGCCGCCGCACTGTTCGACGTTGGTCTCATTTCTCGGCTGGACATTGAACAGTTTGGCGCCTATTGCCAAGCCGCCGCCCACCTGCATCTTGTTGAGCGCAGCCTGAATGCACGCATGGCGGTGCTGGCCGAGAGGAATGTCGATCCGGTGAAAGCCTTTATCGCCAGCACGCCGAACGGCTACGAAGTGCAGAGCGTGCACGTCCAGTTGCTCAACAGCCTGCGCGATCAGGTCAAGAAGTTTGGCGATGCTTTCGGTTTGTCACCCAGCGCGCGGTCGCGCGTGGCGGCATCGAACAATATGGGCCAGCAAGATTTGCCGGGCATGGAAAAACCCGCAGGCTGGTCTCGGTTCTCCGGGGGTCGCTGACATGACGCGCGATCCGGGTCACTACATCGCCCAGGCCACCGCCTATACCGGCGGCGTGCTCGACGGCTCCATCGTGGCCTGCCACTGGATCAAGCGCGCCTGTCAGCGCCAGGCTGATGATCTGAGCCGGGAGACGACAGACGAATTTCCTTGGGTGTTTTCTCCGCAAGCCGCCGAGCATGTCTGCGCGTTTATCGAGATGCTGCCCCATATCAAGGGCAAGTGGGCACGCGAAGGGGCGCTGATCGAGCTGGATGGTTGGCAGGCCTTCATTCTGACCACCACCTTTGGCTGGCTACACCGCGACACCGCGATGCGCCGCTTCCTTGAGGCGTATCTGGAAGTCGCTCGAAAGAATGCCAAGTCCACGCTCAGCAGCGGTGTGGCGCTCTATCTCGCCTTCGCCGATGGCGAGCCCGGTTCCGAGGTTTATAGCGCCGCCACCACACGCGAGCAGGCCCGCATCGTGTTCGATGATGCCAAGCATATGTGCCAGCGCGACCGCAGCATGCAGCACGCGCTGGGCCTCAGCGTGTTCGAGCACTCGGTACTGCAGCCCGACACCGCCAGCGTGTTCCGCGCCCTCAGCGCCGAGGGCAGCACGCTCGACGGACTCAACGTGCACGGCGCCATCATCGACGAATTTCACGCCCACAAAACCCGCACGGTGTACGACGTGATCGACACCGCACGTGGCGCGCGTGAGCAGTCCCTGCTGTGGGCCATCACCACGGCCGGCAGCAACCGCAGTGGAATCTGCTACGAGCGCCGCACGCACATCACCAAAATCCTGAGCGGCGACGCCGTGGATGACCGCGTGTTCGGCGCGATCTACACCCTTGACGACAACGACGACTGGACGGATGAAAGCGTCTGGACAAAGGCCAACCCCGGCCTTTGCGTCAGCGTCAACATTGACGACCTGCGCGCCGCTGTCAGCAAGGCCAGCACCATGTCCAGCGCCGTCAACAACCTGCTGACCAAGCGCTTCAATGTCTGGGTGAATGCAGACAGCGCCTGGATGGACATGCGTGCCTGGGAGCGCTGCGCCCGGCCAGGCCTGATAGCCGACGACGTGGCGCACCTGCCGTGCTACGGCGGTCTCGACCTGGCCAGCAAGGTTGACATCGCTGCCCGCATGCGCGTATTTGCCGACAGCGAATCTGGCCTGTTCTACCTGATCAGCGCGTACTACCTACCCGAGCGTGCTGTCGAAATGGGCGCCAACAGCCAATACAGCGGATGGGCACGCGCAGGCCACCTCACCGTGACCCCTGGCGACATCACCGACCTGCAGCAGATCGAGACCGACGTCTACGACGACTTTCGCACCTACGCGCTGCAGGCCCAGGCCTACGACCCCTACCAGGCCACGCAAATGGCTGGCAACCTGCTCAACCGCGATGTGCCCATGATCGAGCTGCGCCCCTCGGTGATGAATTTCAGCGAGCCCATGAAGCACATCGAAGCGCTCGCCATCGCTGGCAAGCTGGTGCACGACGGCAACCCCATCACCACTTGGATGGTCAGCAACATCGTCTGTCATCACGACGCAAAAGACAACATCTACCCCCGCAAAGAGCGCCCCGAGAACAAGATCGACGGCGTTGTTGCCGCCATCATGGCGTTCAACCGGGCCATTCACAACCGCGACGACACCATCGTCGATCAGGCGTTTGTTGAGGTCTGACCATGAGCCTGTTCGCACGCCTCTCCAACCGATTGACTGTCGCGCCGCGCAACGCCGTGGCAGTCCAGCGCATCGAACCATCCTGGCCTGCCGCTGTCATGAACATCGACTCCGGCATCACCGCGACAAGCCTCAGCTACAGCGAGCTGATGGAAGCCATCGGCGCTATGGCTGATGAAAGCGGCGAAGTCGTCACGCCCACCACTGCGCTGCAGGTCTCGGCCGTGTTCGCCTGCATCCGCCTGATTGCGGGCGCCAAGGCTAGCCTTCCGGTCGATTTCTACCGGCGCGGAGCAGACTCCACCCGCACCCTGGTCGAAGACCACCCGCTGTGGTGGGTATTCAATGAACGCCCCAGCCCCGCCATCAGCGCCGCCGCATTCTGGGAATACATCGAAGCCAGCCGTCACCTCTACGGCGACGGCTTCGCCCTACTCATTCGCGATGGCTACGGAACCATTCAAGAGGCGCTACCCATTCATCCCCTGGCCGTTGCACCGTTTCGCATCGACAACGAGCTGAACTATGCCGTGCAGGTCAAGCCCGGCCTCACCCGCGCCGTGAACCAGGCCGACATGCTGCACTTCACGAATTTCGGTTTCGACGGCCTGCGCGGCATGAGCACCATCGCCTGGGGTGCCCGCCGAGGCATCGGCATTGCTCTAGCTGCCGACAAACACAGCGCCAACTACTACCGCAACGCCACCACCGCCAAGGTGGCGCTCACCTACGACGGCAAGCTCGACAACGACCAGATCGAATCCCTGCGCACGCAGTGGGCCAGCCGCTACAGCGGCAGCACCAACGCTGGAAAGCCCATTGTGCTCACGCAAGGCGGCAAGGTCGAGCAGCTCAGCATGAGTGCCGCCGATGCGCAGTTGCTGCAGAGCCGCCAGTTTCAGGTCATCGACATCGCGCGCACCTTCGGTGTTCCGCCCTTCATGATCGGCGAAACGGACAAGGCCAGCGCCTGGGGCACTGGCGTCAGCGAAATGGGGCAGGGCTTCATCAACTACACCCTGCAACCCCACCTCGTGCGCGATGAGCAAGAGCTGAATTACAAGCTGTTCAAGACCGCGAAAAACTACGTCGAGTTCGACCGCTCCGCCCTGCTGCGTGGCGACCTGACCAAGCTCGGCGACTACTACCGCCAAGCCATCGGCGGCAGCCAGGGGCCTGGGTGGATGACCGTCGATGAAATCCGCCGTCTTGAAAAACTCAAGCCCATCGGAGCCGATGCCGCACAACTCTACCGCCAGGCCAACCCGTCGCAGCCTGCACCTGGAGCAAAACCATGAAACGCAATCTGCTGGCCCTGCTCGCCTCCAACAAAGCCGCCCCGGCGCGCCAGTTCACCGTGCGCGCGCTCGATAGTGGCGAAGCAGAAATTCTGCTGTACGACGTGATCGTTGACAGCGATCTCGAAGCCGAATGGTTTGGCGGCGTCACCCCGTCCGCTTTTCTGCAACAACTGCGCGACACCCAGGCCAGCACCATTCATCTGCGCATCAACAGCCCCGGCGGCAGCGTGTTTGCCGCCCGCGCCATGGAGGCCGCCCTGCGCGAGCACAGCGCCCGCATCGTCGTGCATGTGGATGGCCTGGCCGCCAGCGCCGCCAGCTTTCTGGCCATGGCGGGCGACGAAATCATCATGTCCACCCAAGGCTCCATGCTCATGATTCACAAAGCGTGGACAGGCGCATGGGGCAATGCCGACGACCTGCTGCAAACGGCCGCACTGCTGGAGAAGATCGACGGCACCCTGGCGCAAACCTATGCCAACCGCACCGGCCAAAAACCAGACGACGTGCTCGCCGCCATGGCCGCAGAAACTTGGTTTACCGCTGAGGAAGCCGTGGCCGCAGGCTATGCCGACAGCATTGCGGCAGACCAACCCGCGCCGACCAATGCCTGGAACCTCAGCGCCTTTGCCCACGCCCCGGCGCAGGCCAAGGCCAAGCCTCCCGCCGCCAAACACGACCCCACCCCTGCGCTGCGCGCTCGCATCGATGCGAGCGACCGCCGCGCAGACCCCCGAATCGATCCGGCGCTCACGCCATCGATCAACCGCCGCTAATCGCGGCACACCCACAGGAGCCTCACCATGTCAAGACTCATCGAAGCACGCGAGCGCCGCAACGCCATTGCCCGCGATATGCGCAACCTCATCGACGCCAACCCTGGCGACAAGTGGACGCCAGAGCTGCAAGCGCAGTGGGACGGCCTCGATGCCAAACTCTCCGACTCCGACACTGAGCTGACCCGCGAACAGCGCCTGCTCGACATCGCCGCGCAAACCCAGGTCGATGGTGCGATGGACGAAGCCGCCGCCCGCGCCGCAGCCTCAGCCGCCAAAACCGGCAGCCCTGCCCAAGCGCTCTACGCCAAATGGCTGCGCGGTGGCGACCAGGCCCTGAATACCGCCGAATGGCAAGCCATCCGCAACACCATGTCCACCACCACCGGCAGCGAAGGCGGCTTCACCGTGCAGACTGACGTTGCCAAGTCGGTGCTTGATGCGCTCAAGGCCTTTGGCGGCATGCGCTCCGTCGCCGAGATTTTGCAAACGGCGCAGGGCAACCCCATGACCTTCCCCACCAGCAACGGCACCGCAGAAACGGGTGAGATCGTGGCGCAAAATGCCACAGTCTCGGCTTCCGGCATCGTGTTCGGCACCATCGGCCTGGGCGTCTACAAGTTCAGCTCCACAGAGGTAGCCATCCCCCTCGAACTGCTGCAAGACAGCTCGGTGGACGTGGAGGCCTTCGTCAATGCCCGCCTGCTCACCCGCCTCGGCCGCATCACCAACACCATGTTCACTGTGGGTACTGGAACGAACCAGCCGCAGGGCATGGTTACGGCACTGAGCACCGGCAAGACCGGCGCTACCGGCCAGACGACCACCGTTGTTTATGACGATCTGGTCGATCTGATCGATTCGGTCGATGTGGCCTATCAGATGAACGGCACCATGCGTTTCATGATGCACCAGCAAACCCGCAAGGCCCTGCGCAAGCTCAAAGACACCGCCGGTCGCCCGCTGTGGGTGCCCTCGTATGACGGCGGCATCACCCGCAACATGCCCGATCAGCTCCTGGGCCATGACCTGGTGCTGAACAACGACATGCCCGTTATGGCGGCCAGCGCCAAGTCCATCGCCTTCGGCGACCTGAGCTACTACAAGATCCGCGATGTCATGGATGTGACCATGTACCGCTTCACCGACTCGGCCTATACCAAGCTCGGCCAAGTCGGTTTCCTGGCTTTCATGCGTTCCGGCGGCGCCTGGGTTGACAACGGCGGCGCGGCGAAGCTCTACGTCAACTCTGCCACCTGATCGAGAGCGCAACCCACCCTCGATGGCCGGGCGCGGCAGAGCCAAGCTCAAGCGCCCGGCCCCCACCACCAGGACACCGCATGGCCAAGCCGCAAAAAACCGATGCACCCCAGCCCAGCCGCGTGCTCACGCCGCTGGCGGTGGACGGCATTGTTTACCAGCCCGACGACCTCGTGCAGTTCAACCCCGACATGACAGCCGCCTACGCCGATGCGGGCTACATCGACCCGCACCCGGAAGCCGTCGAGTACTGCCGCCAATTGGGCAATCCGCTCATCGTGCACGCTGCCCCCCAATCTCTGTCACCTGACGCCGAATAAACCATGCTTGCCCGCCAAACCATCGCCCCAACGCGCGAGCCCATCACCATTGATGATGTGCTGTCGTGGGGCCACCTCGACGGTGCAGAAAACCCCGCCATGCTCGGCCTGGCCATTGCGCAGGCGCGCGAAGAGGCCGAGCACACCACCGGCCGCCGTCTGCTCACGCAAACCTGGGAGATCGACGTGACGGCTGGCGACGTGGTGAACCTGTACGGACTCACCCCGGTGCAGAGCATCAAGCAGGCAGGCATCGATGTACCCTGGACTGACGGCCTGCCGCCCACCTGCACAGCCCCTGCAGATGGCGTGCTCACCATCGTCTGCGGCTGGGCCGACGTCCTTGCCGTCCCCGCAGGCATTCGCATGTGGATGGTGCACCGGGTCATCACCAGCGCAGAGGCCCGGCAATTCCTGCTCCCCACGCAGCAAATCAGCCAGGCCCCCCGGCAATTTGCAGACGGTCTGCTCGACCCCTACCGCATCCCGCTGGCCTGACCATGCTCAACGCCGCCGCCCTTCGCACCCTCATCGCCGTCGAGCAACGCACGCCCGGTGCGCACGACGCCGCTGGCCAGCCTATCGACACCTGGCAGCCCGTTGCAGGCTCGCCCCTATGGGCCGACGTGCGGCACCTCAGCGGCAAAGAGGCCGTGGCTGCAGGCATTGAGGCCAGCACCGTGGCCGCCAGCATTCGCGTGCGTTATCGCACCGACATCGCCGCAGGCATGCGCGTGCGCATCGGCGCTTCCCTCTACAACATTCAGGCCGTGCTGCCCGACATCGGCCGCCGCGAATATCTCGACCTTCCCTGCACGCTCGGAGGCAACGATGGCTGAATGGGTTGAAGTCCAGGTCACCGGCCTGAAAGAACTCAACGACCGCCTGCTGGCCCTGCCCGACCGGCTGGCGAAAAACGCCCTGCGCGCCGCCGTGAACGCAGCCGCGCAAACCATCCGCAAAGAAGCCAAACTGCGCGCGCCCAAGCAGACCGGCACGCTCAAGCGCGCCCTCTACGCCAAACAAATCCGCGAACGCAGCGGCATCGACAAGCAGACCTATTTTGTCAGCGTGCGCACCGGCGCCAAGCGCGGCAAAGACGGCAAAAAAGACGATTCGCAAGACGCCTACTACTGGAAGTTTGTCGAATTCGGCACCGTGAACATGGCCGCAAAGCCCTTCCTGCGCCCAGCCTTCGAAGCCAAAAAGCGCGACGCGGTTGTCGCCATGGCCGCAAAACTGCGGCAGCGCATCGAAAAAGTGCAGGGTGGCCAGCCATGATCCTCCATGCCACCTTCTACACCCTGCTGCAGGGCCTGGTTGCAGGCCGCGTGTACCCCAATGTCGCACCAGACGGCAGCCTCAAGCCGCGCCTCGTGCTCACCCGCGTGGGTGGCGATGTCGCCGCCGACCTGCAAGGCCACGCCGCCAACCTGCGCAACGCCCGCATGCAGATCGACGCCCAGGCCGACACCCGGCTTGAAGCCGAAGCCCTCATCGAGCAAGCCACCAACGCCGCACTGGCGGGCCTGCAAGCCGTCCCGGTGGGTGCGCCGGTTGACGATTACGACGCCACCACCCGCACCTACCGCAGCCTGCAAGACCTTTCTTGCTGGTTTGATCCCACCGCCTGAACCCAACCCAACAGGAGCAACACCATGGCATCCACCGCAATTTCAGCACAAGGCAGCACCATCGCCATCGACACCAGCCTGACTGCATCGCCCGTATGGACCACCATCGGCAACGTGCGCAGCTACAGCGGCTTCGACGGCGAAGCATCCGAAATCGACGTCACCGACCTCAGCAGTGTTGCCAAGGAATACCGCCTCGGCCTGATCGATAACGGCAAACTCACGCTCAACCTCAATGTGGACGATGTTGACGCAGGCCAGGTTGCCCTGCGCGCTGCCGTAGTCTCTGGCGCCGTGCAGGACTTCAAAATCACGCTGCCCAACACCAAGACGCGCAGCTTCTCCGCGCTGGTCAAATCATTCACCGAAAGCGGTGCGGTGGACGGCGTGGTGCAGGGCGATTGCGCCATGCGCATCACCGGCGCCGTGGTTCGCGCCTGAGCGTAGGGACGCACCATGAGCCAAACCCTCAAGCGCGATGCCGTGTTCGCGGCGCTCGACCTCAAAACCGAGCGCATCGACGTACCCGAATGGGGCGGCACCCTGCTCATGCGTGGCATGACCGGCGCGCAGCGCGACAGCTTCGACCAATCCAGTGTGTCCATCGGCGTCGAACACGGCCTGGAAAACTTCCGTGCACGGCTGCTGGTGGCCTGCGCGGTGGATGAACAAGGCGCAGCCCTGTTCAGCGAGGCCGACATCGCCACGCTCAGCGCCAAAAGCGGCGCCGTGCTCGACCGCCTGGCGCGCATCGCGCGTCGCCTGTCCGGTCTTGGTGCCGAAGAGGAAGCCGCAGCAAAAAACGCCTCCGCCGTGGTGAGCGGCGGTTCTGGTTCCGTCTAGCACGCGAGCTCGGCATGTCCGTCGCCCAGGCCCAACGCACCATCAGCTCGGCAGAGTTCACCGAGTGGCAGGCGTTCGCGCTGCTCGAACCCTTCGGCAGCCATGTGGAGGATCTGCGCGCCCTCACCGGCCCGGCCCTGCTCGCCAATGTGCACCGCGACGCCAAAGCCCGGCCCGAACCCTTCGCCCCGCTCGACTTCGCGCCGTGGAATGCCCAAGCGCAGGCCCAGGCCGCCGCGCCAGTTCGCATCATGCAGCTTGACGATGCCCAGGCGCAGTCTGATCTGATTGACAAACTGCTGTTCGGCCTCGACCCGGAGAATGCATCATGAGTGGAGAACTCGGTACCCTGGCCGTTGAGATCAGCGCCAATGTGGCGCGCTTTCGCTCCGACATGGGCCAGGTGTCGCGCATCGCGCAAGACAGCATGCGCACCGTCGAAGCGGCTGCCAGCATTGCCAAAACCGCCCTCATCGGCATGGCCGCAGCCTTCAGCGCCCAGCAGATGGTGCAGGCCTTCAAGACCAGCATCGACAGCCTGGCCGACCTCGACGATGCCGCCAAGATCGCCGCCACCAGCGTGCAAAACATCGGCAAGGCGCAGCAGGTGGCCACTGCCTACGGGCACGACTTCGCACAAGTGCAGGCTGGCCTGTCGCGCCTCGCGCGCGGCATGGCCGACGACACCAGCGCCGCCTCGCACGCCCTGGCCGCCTTGGGCATCAGCGCCCGTGACGGCAACGGCACGCTGCGCGACACCGGCGCGGTGATGAACGATGTGGCGAAGCGGCTGGCTCAATATGATGACGGCGCAGCCAAAGTGGCATTGGTCAATGACCTCATGGGCAAAAGTGGCGCCCAGCTTCTGCCCTACCTGCAAGACGTTGCCGAGCATATGGGCGACATGCAGGGCGTCAGCCAGAGCATGGTGAGCGCCGCCCACGACTGGAATGACACCGTGGGTGAAATGCAGATGCATGCCAAGCTGCTGGCTCAGGAATTGAGCGTGTCCGCCTTGCCGGTGTTGCAAGACACGGTGGCCATCATCAAGTCCATGCAGACCGAAACGGCAGGCGCCACAGAAAACCTGCACGATTTCAGCACCGCAGGCAATGCCATTGGCACCGTGTTTGAAACCGTGGCCGTGCTCGGCGCGAACGTCAAATATGTGATCTCCCAGGTGGGCAATGAGATCGGCGGCCTCGCAGCGCAGGCTGCGGCGCTGATGTCCGGCGATTTCAGCGGTGCAGGCGCCATTCACAAGATGATGCAGGAGGATGCCGCCAAGGCCCGGCTGGATGTGGACATGCTCAGCGACCGCATAGTCAAAGCCCGCGAATATGCGCAAGCCATCCGCGAAGTGCAGAACCCCAGCAACCCGATGCTGGACAAAAACTACACCGATCCCACCAAGGGCAAAACCCTTCAATACACCCCGGCCACCGCTGCAAAATCCGGCGCCAGCGACGCCGCCGCCGCCCTTAAAGCCAACCTTGCCGCCAACCTGCAGGCCATCAAGCAAAGCGCCGATTCCCAGCAGGCCGCCTGGGGCTATTACAACCAGGCGCTGCGCAATGTTTATGCAGCGGGCGAAATCGACCTGGCGACTTACAACGCCAGCCAGCTCAACGCGGTGCGCACCAGCACCCGGCAGCGCGTGCAGGCGCTGCAAGAGCAGATTGGCGCGCTGCAGTCCGCCCAAGGCAGCATGCCCAAGGCGGCCGACAAAATTGCCGCGCAATCGCAGATCAACAGCCTCGTGTCGCAGCAAGTGCAGATTGAGGCGCAGGCCTCGCAGCAGCTTGTGCTGTTTGCCCAGCAGCAGGCCGCCGCCATGCAGCAGGCGCAACAGCAGGTGCACGGCATGAATGCCGCCCTGCTCGACCTGCAGGGCAATGCCCAGGCCGCAGCAAAAATACGGCTGGGCGATCAGTACGCCGGCTGGACCAAGGCGCTCGACCAGGCCGGAGCAGGCAGCGGAATGGCCGACCAACTCCGCGCCGCCACGGCGCTGCAGATCGACTTTCAAAGCGCGCAGCAGGCCATGCAAGGCGTGCTCATCGACTTGGCCACGCATCAGCAAAACCTCAACAGCCTGCAGGAATCCGGCGCCATCAACGGCCTGCAATACAGCGTGCAAGAGCATGCCTCCCGGATGCAGTCCGCCGCTGATCTGCAATCCATCGTGCAGCAAATGCAGACCCTGGCCGTCATCTCTGGCAATGCCGACATGGCCCGCGCCGCCAAAAAAGCCGCAGCCGATCTGCAAAGCCTGCAAGCGCAGATGAGCCAGACTTCTCAAGAGGTCAGCGGCATCATGGACAGCAATTTCTCCAGCGCCTTCCGCTCCTTCATCGACGGCACCGAAAGCGCCGGGTCAGCGTTCAAGAAAATGATCGCTGGCATTCTGGAAGACCTGGCTGTGCTCATCGCGCAAAAGGCGCTGAGCAATGCATTCAGCAGTTCCGGTGGCTGGGTGGGCAGTCTGGTCGGCATCGTCGCCGGGGCCAAAGCCAACGGCGGCCCCGTGTCGGGCGGCAGCGCCTACCTCGTGGGCGAGCGCGGCCCCGAGCTGTTCGTTCCCGGCGGCAGTGGCGCCATCGTGCCCAACCACGCGCTGCAAGGCGCTGGCGGTGGTGGCAGCGTGAGCGTGATGGTCAATGTCGATGCGGGCAGTGTGTCCACGCAATCGAACCAGCCCGACCTCAGCCAGATGGGCGCAATGATCGGCAATGTCGTGCTCGCCAAAATCGCCGAGCAAAAACGCCCCGGCGGGCTGCTCGCCAAGGCCGCCTGAACATGGCTGATTTCACCTACACCCCCAGCAGCGCGCAGCGCAAGCGTGCGCCCATCACCCGGCGCATGCGGTTTGGCGACGGCTACGAGCAGGTGGTGGCGTTCGGCATCAACACCAACGCCGCCACCTGGGAACTGAACTTCGTGGACAAGCCGCCCGGCAACATCGCCGCCGTGGAAGCCTTTCTCAGCAGCAAACTTGCCGCCACCTCGTTCACGTGGGCGCAGCCCGACGGCGGTGCCGACATCAATGTGCGTTGTCGTACCTGGTCTGACAGCCTCGCCCCCGGCAATGTGCGCGCTCTCTCAGCAACATTCGAACAGGTGTTCGTATGACTCTCGCCATCGACCTACAAACCCTGGAGCCCGGCGCGGTGGTTGAGCTGTTCGCGCTCGACCTCTCTTCCTACAGCCAGCCGCCGCTTTATTTCCACCAAGGCGTCAACGCGCTGGCGGGTGATGTGGTGTGGCAGGGCATCACCTACCTGCGGTTTCCCATTCAAGCCACCGGGTTCGCCATGAGCGGGCAGGGCACCTTGCCGCGCCCTGCGCTGGCCGTGGCCAATGTCACCGGCCTCATTTCGTCGCTGTGCGCCGCCTATGGCGATCTGGTGGGTTGCACCGTCACCCGCAAGCGCACCCTGGTGCGCTACCTCGACGCGGTGAATTTTTCTGGTGGCAACCCCTCGGCAGACCCCACCCAGAGCATGCCGGATGACATTTACCGCATCAACCAAAAAACCAGCGAGACGCCTGAGCAAGTGGTGTTCGAGCTGGCCGCCGCGTGGGACGCCATCGGCGTGCAAATTCCGCGCCGCCAGTTCGTGGCGAATGCCTGCCCCTGGCGCTACCGTGGAGAGGGCTGCGCCTATGCTGGCACCGCCTATTTTGATCGCAACAATGCCCCCGTAGCCGACCCCGCGCTGGACGTTTGCAGCAAACGCCTGAGCAGTTGCGAGGCGCGCGCAAATCAGCGGCATTACGGGGGTTTCCCAGGCGTCGGGGTGTACCGGCCATGATGCCGCTCGGCACCATTCTTCCCGCCGTGCAGCAGCACGCGGCGCAGTGCGCGCCACGCGAGTGCTGCGGTCTGATCGTGGGCGGCGCTTATGTGCCCTGCCGCAACATCGCCGGCGAGGCCGCGCACTTCGCGCTGCACCCGGCAGACTTCGCCGCCGCCGAAGATTCCGGGCTGGTGCAGGCCGTAGTGCACAGCCATGTGTTTGTGCCGCCCATGCCCAGCCCTGCCGATGTAGCTGCCTGCAACGCCTCGGGCCTGCCGTGGCTCATCGTCAACCACCCCACCGGCGCGCATGCCTGGCTGCAGCCCGACGCCGCAGCCCACCATGCACCACTCATCGGGCGCGAGTTCGTGCACGGCGTGCACGACTGCTATGCCCTGGTGCGCGACTGGTATGCCGAGCATGGAATTGCACTGCGCAACTACGCCCGCACCGACAACTGGTGGGAGCACGGCGCGAACCTCTACCGCGAGAACTTCGCCGCTGAGGGCTTCATCGAGCTGCCACCAGGCGACGCGCCGCAATGGGGCGATGCGCTGCTGCTGCAAGTGGCCAGCCGCGTGGAAAACCACGCCGCCATCTACCTGGGCGACAACCGCATTCTGCACCACATCATGCAGCGCCTGAGCCGGGTAGACCTGTACAGCCAGCCCTGGCAGCAGCGCACCTGCGCCGTGCTGCGTCACCCGGAGTTGCGCCCACCATGCTGACCGTCAAACTCTACGGCCCCCTGCGCGCGCTGTGCGGCCACCGCACCAGCATCGAGATCGAAGTGCGCAGCCCGGCCGAAGCCGTGCGCGCGCTGTGCGTGCTGTTCCCGCCGCTTAAAAAATGGCTGGTGAACGAGGGCCGCGCCACACCCATTGTGGTAGCGGGCACGCTGCCGGGCCGCGTGCCTGTGCGCTACGCCGAAGACACCCTCACCAACCCGCAGAGCCGGGGCGTGCTGCGCCTGGTGCCGCAACTCAGCGGCGCCGGGGATAGTAAGGCTTGGGGGCAGGTCATTCTGGGCGCCGTGCTGGTGGCTGTGGGCTATTTCACGTTCGGGGCGACCAGCGCATACGGCGCGGCGCTCATCAGCGCGGGCCTGAGCGTGGGCTTAGGCGGTGCAGCGCAGTTGATCGCCGGACGCCCAGCGGTGAACAGCTCGCAGCAAAACGGCGTGAACAATCAGCCCAGCTACAACTTTGGTGGCGTGGTCAACACCACAGGCCAGGGCGGCCCGGTTCCGCTGGGCTATGGCCGCCTGCGCATTGGCGGCCAGGTCATCAGCGTTGGTTTTTCGACAAATAATGAGGTGATCGTATGAAACGCGACGATCCCATCATCATCGCCGGTGCAGGCGGCGGCGGCGGCAAGGGCGGCGGCGGCACAGCCCGCACCCCCATCGAAGCGCCCGACAGCCTGCGCAGCATTCAGTACGCCCGCGTGCTGCTCGTGTTGTCCGAGGGTGAAATCGTCGGCCCGGTGAACGGGCTCAAGAGCATCTACCTCGACGGCACGCCGGTACAGAACGCTGACAACAGCATCAATTTTGCCGGGTTCTCAGCCGCGTGGAACACCGGCACCCCCGATCAGGCGCCGCTTCCCAACTTCACTGCGGCTGAAAGCGAAACCGGCGTGGCGGTGAAAGTCACCACCACCGCGTCCGTCACCCGCACCATCATCAACGCCAACATCGACGCCCTGCGCGTGACCATCGGCGTGCCGGGCTTGAGCAACACCAACACCACCAATGGCGACATCACCGGCACCACCGTGCTGCTGGCGATTGACGTGCAACGCAATGGTGGCGGTTATCAGACCCTCATCACCGACACCATCAGCGGCAAAACCACCAGCCGCTACCAGCGCAGCTACCGCATCAACCTCAGCGGGCGCTACGGCGCTGCCGGCGGCACCTACGACGTGCGTGTGCGCCGCCTGGTCGCCGACAGCACCAACACCTATCTGGTCGATGCGTTTTACTGGGACAGCTACACCGAAATTGTGGACGATGCGCTGGCCTATCCACTGTCGGCCTGCATGGCCGTGCAGGTGGACGCCAGCCAGTTTCAGTCGCTGCCGACCGTCGGTGTTGATGCCAAGCTCAAGCTGGTGCAATACCCGAACAACTACGACCCCATCGCCCGCACCTACACCGGCGTGTGGAACGGCGGCTGGCAAAACGGCTGGACCGATAACCCCGCCTGGATCTGGCGCGACGTGGTGCTCAGCGAACGTAGCGGCATCGGCCAGTTCATCACCGATGCCCAGGTGGACAAGTGGACGCTGTACGAGGTGGCGCAGTATTGCGACGGCCTGGTGTCCAACGGTCTTGGCGGCCAGGAACCGCGCTACACCTGCAGTGTGTACGTTCAGACGCAGGCCGACGCCTACAAAGTGCTGAGCGACTTCGCGGGCATTTTCAACGGCTTTCTGTATTTCGGCGGCGGCCAACTCAGCGTTGCGGCCGACAGGCCAGACACCCCGGTCGCCCTGTTCACTGCGGCCAACGTGATTGGCGGCCGGTTCGAATACACCGGCACCCCGCTCGACCAGCGCCACAGCGCCGCCATGGTGACGTGGAATGACCCCGCGCAGGCCTATGTTCAGGCCATCGAGTATGTCGAAGATGCCGACGCCATCAACCAATTCGGCGTGCGCACCGCGCAGATTGCCGCATTCGGCTGCACCAGCCGTGGCCAGGCGCACCGCCTCGGCCGGTGGACCTTGCTCACTGAAAAATACCTCAGCGAAATCATCAAATTCGCCACTGGCCTCAACGCCTATGCCATGCGGCCGGGCGACATCATCGCCACCTCCGACCCGGTGCGTGTGGGTGAGCGCTATGCCGGTCGGCTGCTGGCTGCATCCGCCAGCACCGTCACCCTCGACGCGCCCGTCACCATTGACGGCGCGCTCACCTACACCCTCAGCGTGGTGCTGCCCGACGGCACACTAGAGAGCCGTGCCGTCACTGCCCCCGCCGGGGCGCAAACCGTGTTCACCGTGGCCAGCGCGTTCTCGCAACTGCCCTCGCGTATGGCGATCTGGGGCCTGCAAAGCAGTGCCGTGCAGCAGCAGCAATGGCGCGTGCTCAGCTTGAGCGACGCCGAAGACGGCTCGCTGCAGTGCGTGGCCACCGCCTATCGCGCCGACAAATATGCCGCCATTGATGGCGACATTGACCTGCAGCCCCTGCGCACCAGCACCCTCAGCCCGTTTTTTCAGGATGCGCCCACCGGCCTGCGGATTGACAGCAGCACCTACATCGCAGCACCGGGCCAGTTTGGTGTCAAAGTCACGCTGAGCTGGGAGGCCCCGAAAGGCGCCGTGCGCTACGAGGTGGTGGCGCAGCATGCGAGCGACACCGTGCAGCGCTTCAGCACCAGCAGCATCGCGCTCGACATCGTTCCGGCGGCAGAAGGCGACTGGAGCTTTTCCGTCGTCGCCATCAACGCCCTGGGCGCCCGCAGCGCCCCGGCCACGTCGAGCGGCACCGCCAGCCTGGCTGCTGCGCAGGGGGTTGTAGTTCCCCTGCCGGTGGCGTCCAGCCTGGTGGCCACTGGTGGGAATTTTCAAATCGGCCTGGTGTGGTCGATGAGCACCGCGCGGCCAGACGTGGTGTCCTCAGAACTGTGGGCCGCAACCAGCAACGACCGCACGCAGGCCGTGCTGCTGTCCACCGTGCGCGCGCCCGATCAACAATGGATGCACAACGGCATTGCCCCCGGCCAGAGCTGGTGGTACTGGGTGCGCAGCCGCTCTGCAGCGGGCGACGTTGGCGGCTGGTTTCCCGCCAGCGCAATCGCCGGTGTGGTGGGCGTGTCCAGCACCAACCCCGGCGAACTGCTCAGCATGCTGCAGGGCGCCGTTGGCCTGGCCCAGGCCGCTGCCGATCTGGCCACTCCGGTCAACGCCATCCCCGCGATCCAGTCCCAGCAGGCGACGAACACCAGCGCCATTTCCGCAAACGTCACCGCGCTGAACAACGAAATCGCGGCGCGTGGAACGGCCATCACCAACGAAGCGACGACTCGTGCGTCGGCAGATACGGCGAACGCCACACAGATCAACACCGTACAGGCATCGGTGATTACCCGCCTGAACCTGTGCGCAGACGTTGACCAGT
>DZDB01000125.1:2353-5223 GCA_022736605.1 Sideroxydans lithotrophicus | reverse complement strand
TTCAGCAAGCGTTTAACCATTTCCTGCACCTGTTCCTTCGCGGCGTGGCCGTTGCCGACTACTGCCTGTTTCACCTGCAGGGCAGTGTATTCCGCCACCTGTAGCGATTCCAGCACTGCCGCGCAAATCGCTGCGCCGCGCGCCTGCCCAAGCAACAGCGTCGATTGCGGATTGACGTTGACGAATACCTTTTCCACCGCGACCTGCTGCGGCTGATGCGTCAGGATCACTTCACGCAGGCTGAGCAAAATAACCTTGAGGCGATCCGACAATTCACCCTCGCCACTCTTGATACAGCCGCTGGTCAGGTAATGAATACGGCTGCCGGTTTTTTCGATCACGCCAAAGCCAGTGATGCGCAGGCCGGGATCGATACCAAGGATGCGGATGCTGTCCACCTAGTCTGGCTGCTCGTCCATGACGACCGAGGTGTATACCTCTTGCACGTCGTCGAGTGACTCCAGCGCGTCGAGCAGTTTCTGCATCTTCACCGCGTCATCGCCACTCAGCTCGGTTTCGTTCAGCGCTTTCATGCTGACCTCACCAAACTCAGCCTTAAATCCGGCGGATTCTAACGCCTGCTTGATCGCATGCAGTTCGTACGGCGGTGTAATCACTTCAATGCTGCCGTCCTCGTGGCTGACAATATCCTCCGCACCGGCTTCCAGCGCAGCTTCCATCAGCTTGTCTTCGTCGGTGCCGGGGGCAAACAGCAATTGGCCGCAATGTTTGAACTGGAACGCCACGCAACCGTCGGTGCCCATGTTGCCGCCAAATTTGCTGAACGCATGGCGCACGTCGGCCACCGTGCGCACCTTGTTGTCGGTGAGACAATCGACCATCACCGCCGCGCCGCCAATGCCGTAGCCCTCGTAGCGGATTTCCTCGTAGCTCACGCCTTCGAGTTCGCCACAGCCGCGTTTGATGGCGCGCTCGGTGGTGTCCTTCGGCATATTGGCGTCAAACGCCTTGTCCATTGCCAGACGCAAACGCGGATTGCAGCTCAGGTCACTGCCACCCAACTTTGCGGCGACGGTAATCTCCTTGATCAGCCGGGTAAAAATCTTGCCGCGCTTGGCGTCGGTTGCCGCTTTCTTGTGCTTGATGTTTGCCCACTTACTATGGCCTGCCATACGTTCCTCTGTGCTTTTGTAAAATAGTGTGCGAAAACTTCGGTATCGAAAAAATGCGGTAATCTTACCATTTTGACCCCGAATAATCCGCCATGACCGAACCCATGCATATCGCCCAGGCCAGCCAGCCAATTTACCTGTTGCCACAAATGGCCAACCGCCATGGCCTCATCACCGGCGCGACCGGCACGGGCAAAACCGTCACGCTGCAAGTCATGGCCGAACATTTTTCCAGACTCGGCGTACCGGTGTTCATGTCCGATATCAAGGGCGACCTGTCCGGCATTTCGCAGGCCGGTGGCAGCAACCCCAAAGTCGCCGCGCGCGTCGATCAGCTAAAACTCACCGAGTTTACCTACCAGGCCAGTCCGGCCACGTTTTGGGATCCGTTCGGCGAAATGGGCCACCCGGTACGCGCCACCATTTCCGATATGGGCCCGCTGCTGCTCGGGCGCATGCTGAACCTGAACGATACCCAGGCCGGCGTGCTCAACCTGGTGTTCAAGATTGCCGACGACAACAAGCTGCTACTGCTCGACCTGAAAGACCTGCGCGCCATGCTGCAATACGTCGGCGACAACGGCGGCAGCTTCACCACCGAATACGGCAACGTCTCCACCGCCAGCATTGGCGCAATCCAGCGCGGCCTGCTCGAACT
Organism: Sideroxydans lithotrophicus; assembly: GCA_022736605.1. GTDB lineage: Bacteria > Pseudomonadota > Gammaproteobacteria > Burkholderiales > Sulfuriferulaceae > Sulfuriferula. Next base: position 3,432 of record DZDB01000125.1, on the reverse strand, counting down.
GGAAAGCCAGGGTGGCGAAAAAATCTTTGGCGAACCGATGCTCAACATCGCCGACCTGATCCAGACCGACGCCAAAGGGCGCGGCATGGTCAACGTGCTGTCGGCCGACAAGCTGATGCAGGCACCCAAGCTATACGCCACCCTGCTGCTATGGATGCTATCCGAGTTGTTTGAAAACCTGCCCGAGGCGGGCGACCTGGACAAACCCAAACTGGTATTTTTCTTCGATGAAGCGCACCTGCTGTTCAACGACGCGCCTGATGCGTTGGTCGACAAAATCGAGCAGGTGGTGCGGTTGATCCGCTCCAAAGGCGTCGGCGTGTATTTCGTCACGCAAAACCCGGCCGACGTGCCGGATAAAGTGCTGTCACAGCTCGGCAACCGGGTGCAGCATGCCTTGCGCGCGTTCAGCCCGCGCGACCAGAAAGCGGTCAAGGCCGCCGCCGAAACCATGCGCGACAACCCCGCACTCGACGAAGTAAGCGTGATCACCGAACTCGGCGTGGGCGAAGCACTGGTGTCGTTCCTGGATGAAAAAGGCCGCCCCGGCATGGTCGAACGCGCACTGATTTTGCCGCCAGAAGGCCAGATCGGACCGATTACGCCCGAGCAACGTCAGGCCATCATCGCCAGTTCGCTGGTCGCCGGACATTATGAAAAAGAAATCGACCGCGAATCTGCCTACGAACTACTAAAAGGCCGCGCAGCCCAGGCGGCCGCAACCGAGCAGGCCACTGCCGCACAGGCAGAAGCCAGCAAAGCCGAAGCGGAAACTGGCGGCGGGATGTTCGGCTCGGGTGGCTTGTTCGGCACTATCCTGGGCGGCGGTGGCACGGGTGGGCGCAAGCGCGAAGGTGCGGTTGAGGCGCTGGCGAAAAGTGCGGCCCGTGCAATTGGCTCGGAAGTCGGACGAAAACTGATACGCGGCGTACTGGGCTCACTGCTGGGAGGCAAGCGTTAAATTTTCCGTTCCGCACAACAAAAAAGGCGCCAAGGCGCCTTTTTTGTTGTGCATCAGGCATCACGCCCGATTCAGTCGCTTAGCTCCAGGAGCGATTACCGCCACCATTGCCACGATT
>DZDB01000125.1:0-2253 GCA_022736605.1 Sideroxydans lithotrophicus | reverse complement strand
CGCCCGATTCAGTCGCTTAGCTCCAGGAGCGATTACCGCCACCATTGCCACGATTACCACCGCCGTTGCCCTGACCATCACGGCGTGCGCCGCCTCCGGCAGGCCGCGCTGCGCCGTCGCGACGCCCTGCACTGTTGCCGTTGGCATTGCCCCAGTTGTTGCCGTTGCTTGAACCGGTATGACCAGTATTGCCATTGTGGTTGTGGCTGCTGTTGCCGTAGTTATTACTGTTGCCGTAACTATTGCCATTGCCGTAACCGTTACCGCTGCTATTGCCATAGCCGCCGCCATTACCACGACTCGAATTACTGTTGCCAGTATTGCCGTAGCCCGAGCTGCGACGTTGCTCGCCTTGACCTCCAGGGCGACCACGACCGGTACCCGGACGGCTGGAAGGTGACGAGGTACGCGGCTTCAATTTAGGCTCCAGGCCTTCGATTACTTGCGCCGGAATCAGCTGGCCGGTAAAGCGCTCGATACGTTTCAACTGCATCGAATCACGTGGGCTCGCCAGCGAAACAGCGATACCCGACGCGCCCGCACGACCGGTACGACCAATGCGGTGCACATAATCTTCCGGGTTTTTCGGCAGATCATAATTGATGACATGGGTGATGCCCGGCACATCCAGACCGCGCGCGGCTACATCGGTCGCCACCAGCAGACGGATATTGCCCTGCCGCATCTGGTTTAGGGTGCGGGTGCGCGCGCTCTGGTGCATGTCACCATGCAGCGCAGCGACCTTGTGTCCTTGTGCCTGCAAGTCATCGGCCAGGGTATCGGCATCGCGTTTGGTCGCGGTAAAAATGATCGCCTGATTGATGTCCACATCATTGACAAGGTGGGTCAGGACACGGTTCTTGTGCGACAGGTCGTCGACATAATGCATATGCTGGGCGATGTTTTCGTGACGCGCCTGTTGATGGGCGATTTCGACCCGCTTGGGGTTTTTCAGCAGCTGCTGCGCCAGGCGCGCGATGTTGCCTTCAAACGTGGCCGAGAACATTACTGTCTGGCGGCTTGCCGGGGTGGAATTGGCAATGCGTTCAACGTCGTCGAAAAAGCCCATATCGAGCATGCGGTCAGCTTCGTCCAGAATCAGCATTTCCAGCCGTGAAAAATCAATACGGCCACGTTCAATGTGGTCGATCAGACGACCCGGCGTGGCAACCAGCACTTCAAACGGACTGGACAGCATTTTGTTCTGGATTGGATACGGCATGCCACCCAGGATGCTGACCACTTTTACGCGGCGCAGGTGCTTGCTGTATTTCTCGGCGGCGGCGGTGACCTGCAACGCCAGTTCGCGAGTGGGCGTCAGCACCATGATGCGCGGGCCACGGCCAGCAACAGCACTGGGCTGCGACAGCTTTTCCAGTGCAGGCAGCATGAAGGCAGCAGTTTTGCCGGTACCGGTCTGCGCCGAAGCGAGTACGTCTTCGCCCGCCAGAATCAGCGGAATGGCCTGCGCCTGGATTGGAGTAGCCTGAGTATAGCCAGAATCGGCCAGTGCTTGAATGAGGGATTCGTTGAGGCCTAGGGTTTCAAATGACACGGAATTTCCTTTATAAACGCAAATAGCAAGCCAACCGGGACGAGCTAAAATTAGTCATCCACTGCCGGCGCGTAACATCGTCGCTAACCGGGTGGCGCTGCGCTTTCAGGAAAATCGTGCTGAAACGCGATAAGGTCAGGGATCGATGGCGTGTCGTTCAAGACACGCGCCCAAACCACTGATTGAGTAGAACCAGATCGCTTGGGAGAATTAGATTATACTGAAATTCTAAATGTAATCAAGTCATGTTATACTTTTTCGTTTGCCAAGACCGGAAACGAACATGTCCCGCGCGCTCAGAAACATCGCTATTATCGCCCACGTTGACCACGGCAAGACCACCCTGGTCGACAAACTGCTGCAACAATCCGGCACCTTTGCCGCTCACCAGGCCGTGACTGAACGCGTCATGGACAGCAACGATCTGGAAAAAGAACGTGGCATCACCATCACCGCCAAAAACACCGCGCTGGACTACGAAGGCACCCACATCAACATCGTTGACACCCCAGGCCACGCCGATTTCGGCGGCGAGGTCGAGCGCGTGCTGTCAATGGTGGACGGTGTGCTGTTGCTGATTGACGCCGTCGATGGCCCGATGCCACAGACCCGTTTCGTCACGCGCAAGGCGCTGGCGCTGGGTCTCAAGCCGATCGTCGTGGTCAACAAGGTCGATCGCCCCGGTGCGCGACCCGATT
>DZDB01000124.1 GCA_022736605.1 Sideroxydans lithotrophicus | reverse complement strand
ACGTTAGCGGAACCGAAGTTATGCTTTTCGTAAGCGGCGGTCAGATACAGCGGACCCGCATCGTACATACCCGTCAAAGAGTAGGCATTGGCATTTTTATCAGCCTGGTTGGTGGCTTTCGAAGCGCCAAATACATACGCTGCAGCACCGGTGAAACCACCCCAGTTAGGCGTGATATAGGCCAGCACCTGGCTTGCGCGCAGATCGAAATAGTTGCCAGCGTTAGTCAAATTAGGACCGCTTGAACCCGCAGCGCCAACCAGACCATTGTAGTCACCCAGGGTATCGGCAAACGGATCCAGACGGCCGGTGGAGATTTTGTACGGGGTGTCGTGCGTACCGACCAGAACGGTACCTGCGTCCTTGCTCTTCAAACCGACAAAGGTGTTACGCAGGCCGGTGCTGAACGAACCGCTGTTTATTGTGGCGTTGGTGTTTTGACCCGCAACGCTCAGCTGGTTTTCAATCTGCCAGATAGCCGACAGGCCGTTGCCCAGGTCTTCCGAACCCTTGAAGCCGATACGCGAAGCGTAGTCCGACACGCGGCCAGCACGGTTGGTGTCGATGCCACCGGGCACGTTGAAGCTGTTTTCAACGGAATCAACACCCACGGACAACAGGCCGTAGACGTCAACGTTGCCGGTGGCGGCCATGGCCGGTGCGGAAATGGCGCTGGCGATGGCCAGAGCGATCAGTTTTTTGTTCATGTAAATCTCCTGAAAGATAGATGTTTACGGCGGGTTTTGTCCCACACGCATACTCCCCATACGGAAAGCTGGATGCATTCTGCACCAGATATTTTTGCAGTCGCAAGCGTTTAGGCGATAAAACCGACAATTGCAGAAAATGTGTTGTTTTTTTGCAACTGCGCAGTGGCTGCGCGACCAGTGCCTCTGGGTGACCACGCTTAAGTTGATACATTGTTGACACAAACAAGCTGGTTTGATAACCTGCATCGCATCTGCCGGTACTTGAGGAGACTTTATGCGTGTCATCGTAAAAAAATGGGGCAACAGCGCGTCGGTGCGCATTCCGGTTGGGGTGATGCAGGCAGCGCATCTGGCGTTGAATGATGCCATTGATATCCGCGAAGAAAATGGCCGGATCGTGATAGAACCGATCCGCGCACCGGAAACCGAGCTGGCCGCGCTGCTGGCGGCGATCACGCCGGAAAATCTGCATGCAGGGGCTGATTTCGGCGCACCGGTTGGCAAAGAGCTGCTGTAATGGTCCGTCGCTACATTCCGGCGGCGGGCGATATTGTCTGGCTACAGTTTGACCCACAAGCCGGACACGAGCAGGCCGGGCATCGACCTGCGCTGGTGCTCAGCCCGGCCAGTTACAACGGCAAGACCGGCTTGATGCTGTGCTGCCCGCTGACGACGCAGATCAAGGGCTATCCGTTCGAGGTGTTGATTGCGGGCGAACGCCCGAGTGCGGCATTGTCTGACCAGATCAAAAGCCTGGATTGGGGCGTGCGCAAGGCCAGCCGCAAAGGCTGTGTGACGCCGGATGAACTGGCGCAGGTGCGCGCAAAGGCACGCGCGCTGATTGGCGCGTAGTTGCATACACGCAGTGACTCGATTTAACGACAGGCTCAATCGTCAAAGGGATTGATTGTCTCCACCCCGCTCGGTACGAAGTGGCGCACATTGCGGGTGGCAACTTTGAGGCCGTGCGTGAGCGCGGTGGCCGCAATCAGCAAATCTGCACCATCGTGCCCAGGCCGTGCGGAGAGTGCGCCCCAGCGGCGTGCGATTGCGGATGACACGGGCAAAATCCTGTCGCCATACAGATAGAGCAAACGCTCCAGCCACTGACTCAGCGCATCGGCAAACGCGGGTTCGGTCTGACGCTTTTTTTCAATGCCACGTTCGATCTCGCCGATGCTGCCTGCGAGGGAAAACCACCGCTTCCTTAAAGCGCTATCCGGTCACGCAATATGGCCTGCTTCAGCGCGGCATCATCGAGCGTATTCAGACGAACGATGTCGAGCGTGTAGATAATGGGTGCGTGTTCCAGTGCATCGAGCAATGCGTGCCAGCGCGCAGGCGAAACGTCAGGCACGTCCAGCGCAAGATCAATGTCAGAGGCGCGTCGCGCCTGGCCGGTGGCGCGCGAACCAAACACCCAGGCTTGCTGCACTTCAGGAAAGCGTGCCAGCGTGGTTTGCAAGGTGTGCCGGTCTTGTTGGCGTAGTTGCAGCATGGTCAGTGCAGTATCAATCGAGCGCTAGTTTTGCGATGCGGTCAGCCAGTTCGTGAAGCTGGCTGACATAGCGCTGCCGGATGTGGGCAACGATGGATTCGGCCAGCGCTTCGCGGTAAGTGTGCGTGGTGAGATTACGGTCATCCAGCATGGCAAGCCAGGTGTCGGCGGCCTCCGGTGTGGCGATCAGCCCAGCCACAAAAGCTTGCTTGAGCGTCTGGCGCGGGCCAGCGGCCTCGATGCCCTGGTGGAGCAGATAGGCTTGCATGGTTTTCCAGGCGATTTCAAAGCTGAATTCAAACCGCTGGATGGTCGCGTCGCGCAAGATACTGCTGTCAACCGGCTCGGATACTGCCTCTTGCAGCCGCGTCACCGCACGCAACAGGTCTTGCTGACGTTGTGTAAAGCGTTGTTTATCCATACATGGATTGTGTGCGAGTCGCACGACACTGGCAAGCTTTCGCGCTATTTGCGCAGCGTCCACACCACAATGCCAATCAGCAGCGCCAATGCCACTGCGGCTTCAAAAATCAGCCAGCCAAATCCATTCCAGATGTTGTGTTCCATGCGCACGGCTCCTGTTACCTGCCTTTAATAAAAAATAACGCGCCCGCTATCTGGGTAAACCGAGGTGCACCAGCATCGCATCTTCCAGGGCCAGCATGTCGGCTTTGCTCAAGGTGTCGAGCTGGCTTGTCAAGCGCATTTTATCTGCTGCCATGATCTGATCCGCCATTGCCTTGGCTGGCTGTCCGGCTATTGTTACTGGCGCTTCACCGGGGTAAAGACGCGCCGCATTGCTGGTCAGCGGCACCACCACCACGCGCGCCAGATTGCGATTGGCGGCATCGTTGCTGACGATCACTGCCGGACGGCGCTTGCGGATTTCACTCCCGAGCGCAGGGTCGAACGCTACCCACCAGACTTCACCGCGCTTCATCGGCCAGGTCTTTAATCAGGCCGTTGCTCCATTCCAGCGCCTGCGACTCGCGCTCGACGTCCAGCGCCATGGCCTGATAGCCCGCCTCAAGCGCCCCGCCCAGCACATGTGGCCTGAGCAAATCCTCGATGAACTGGCTCATGCGTCGCTTGCCGACAGTGCGATACAAGCCTTCATACACTGCCTCATCCAGCGTAATGGTCATTTTCTTATGCACGACACACCTCTTAACACGCTATACGTATAGCGTATCTTAGCACGATGAAAAGCGCCCGACAGCTATTTCATCGGCGTGGGGAAATTACGGATCAGATCCAGCCGGATGCTGACGGGTTCGCCCGCCGCCGTGCGCGCCTGCAGGTATTCGGCGCCGTTTTCGGTGGTGACTTCCAGCGGCCACACGCGTTCCATGTAATTCATGTTGCTGGCAAGGTCATGCCAGTGCAAGTCCATGAATTCGTTGCACAGCGCGGCGATGGTGATGCGCTCCAGATAAAAGCGCGGCACGGCTTGGTAAGGTGCAGTCATGGCTTTGTTATACTCGGAAACCTTGAATGACGATGATTTTCGCATGAGACACCTGCTTCGCACAGCTTTCGTATTGACCGCCCTCGCGCTGGGCGGCTGCGCCACGCAGCCGCAACCCATACCGACAGTGACGCCCAAACCGCAGCCGCCAGTGGTGACACCAGCGCCGCCAGTGACCCCGCCGGTCACACCACCACCGGTTCCGGCCATCACCCCCAATCTGAGCGCCGCCGACTGGGGCGCGCTGCCGGGCTGGCAGGATGACAAGCTGCTGGCCGCCTGGCCCGCCTGGCTGCAATCGTGCAGCACGCTGAAAAATCGCCCGGCATGGCGCGAGGTGTGCGCTGTTGCGATTAACCTGAACCCCACCGATGCGGCGGCGGTGCGCGACTATTTTCAGGACAATTTCACGCTCTATCAATCGCGCCAGCCAGACGGTGACGCCAACGGCCTGGTGACCGGCTATTACGAACCGCTGCTGCACGGCAGCCGCACCCCCAGCGCCAAATACAGCGTGCCCTTATATGGCGTGCCGCCGGATCTGTTGACCATCGACCTCGGCAGCATCTACCCGGAACTCAAGTCCATGCGCCTGCGCGGGCGCCTGCAAGGCAACAAAGTCGTGCCGTATTTGACACGCAACGAAATCGACACCGCCAGTGACCCGCTCAAGGGCAATGAACTGGTGTGGGTGGACGACCCGGTCGAGGCGTTTTTCTTGCAGATTCAGGGATCGGGGCGCATCAAACTGCCCGACGGCAGCCTGATGCGCGTCGGTTACGCCGACCAGAACGGCTATCCGTACCGCTCGATCGGCCGGGTGCTGGCGGATCGCGGTGAGTTGCCGCTGGCGCAAACCTCGATGCAGAACATCAAGCAATGGGGCAAAAACAATCCGGCCAAATTGCCGGAACTGCTGGCGCAAAATCCGAGTTTCGTGTTTTTCCGCGAACTGCCCGCCAGCGACAACGGCCCGCTCGGCGCGCTGGGCGTGCCGCTCACCGGCGAGCGCAGCATTGCGGTCGATGCGCGCGCCATTCCACTGGGCGCACCAGTGTGGCTGGCAACGACGATCCCGTTTACCAACCAGCCGCTGAACCGGCTGGTGGTGGCGCAGGATACCGGCGGCGCGATACGCGGCAACGTGCGTGCCGATTATTTCTGGGGATTTGGTGATGCGGCAGGCCAAAAAGCCGGTTCGATGAAGCAGACCGGCCAGATGTGGGTGATGCTGCCCAAGGGCATGGCAGTGCCGACTACGCTGGCGGTGCCGCTGGCGTCGAGCGCGAAAGTGGTGAAAAAATGAGGCGCGCTGGCAGCCGGGTCGTTAAACAGGCACCGGCTTTGTTTATCGCGCGCGAAGCGGAAAAATACCGGCTGACGCGTGCGGGGCTGGCAGCAATCGACGCAGACCGTGTTGTGGCGCATACCGAGGTTAAGGAGTGGGCATTGTCGTTGGGCAGCGACGCCCCGCTGCCCGTACCGCGCGCCAAATAATGTTCCAGTCAACGCGCGAACACCTCTGAGCCGTTTACACACGCTCAAACTCACGGTTCCAGCGCGTACTTCACCTTAATCACCACCAGCGATTTCACCGCCCGGCCATCCTTTTGCGC
>DZDB01000123.1 GCA_022736605.1 Sideroxydans lithotrophicus | reverse complement strand
TTATCATCCGCCACGCCCGTGCCCACCGCGTTGGCCAGCACCACACCGCCGTGCCGGTAGGCGTCTATCAAGCCCGGCACACCGAGTGCGGAATCTGGCCGAAACGCCAGCGGGTCAATGAAATCGTCATCCACACGCCGATAAATCACATGCACCTGTTGCGGGCCCTGCGTGGTGCGCATGTAGACTTTGTGCTCGTGCACGAACAGGTCTTTGCCCTCAACCAGTTCGACCCCCATCTGGCTGGCAAGAAACGCGTGTTCGAAATACGCACTGTTATAGGCACCCGGCGTCATCACGACGATCACCGGGTTGGCAATGTAATCCGGCGCCGATTCGCGCAGCGTATCGAGTAACAGTTGCGGATAATGTTCGACCGGCGCGACCATATGACCGGCAAACAGCTCAGGAAACAGGCGCATCATGGTCTTGCGGTTTTCCAGCATATACGACACGCCCGACGGTGTGCGCAGGTTGTCTTCAAGCACATAAAAATCATTTTCGGCGACGCGCACCAGATCGATCCCGGCAATTTGGGCATAGACTTGATTGGGCAAATCCAGCCCCTGCATTTCAGGGCGATAGAGGCTGTTGCCCAGCACTTGCTGCGCCGGGATGACGCCTGCCTTGAGAATTTCCTGGCCGTGGTAAATATCGTGCAGAAAGGCGTTGAGCGCCTGTACGCGCTGTCTCAAACCGCGCTCCAGGCGCTGCCATTCGTGCGCACCGAATACGCGCGGCACAATATCGAACGGGATCAGCCGTTCGCCACCCGCTTCTTCACCGTACACCGCAAAAGTGATGCCGAGGCGACGGAATAACACTTCAGCTTCGCGCTGTTTATGCAACAAGGACTCTGTCGGCAGCGACAACAATTGCGCCGCAACGGCTTCATATTGTTGCCGGACCTGCCCGTCCGTACTGTGCATTTCATCGAATGCAATGCCATTGGCCGACCGCTTGGATTGAGTTTGCATGGTCGCACTCTGTCTGGTTTAACAACGCTGTAAAGTATCTAAAACAACTGTTACGGTTATCTACGCAAACGGCGTGCCAGCGAAAATAGAAAATAATTTACATTTAATTCAAATATTTACTTAAATTCCTCACCGAGAAACCAGAAATGCGCACACAATCTGCGCAAATTTTGACGCGCACGCACTGTAGCAGTGCGTGGCATATGAAACCCTCTCAATCACAGGGCGTGCCGCACGCATCCTTGTCCAGGCTACCCAGTTTTTTCAACCGCCGCGCCATGATAAACGCCAGTTTCTCTACCGACGCAGGGTTTTGCCCGGTGTAAAGCTGCCGATCGATGACGACGTGCTCACTGCCCGGCGCACCAAATTGCAGCTGCCCGCCCAGTGCCGCCAGCCGTTCAGCCAGCAATGCCGGCAATTGATCGGCCAAGCCCGCCAATTGCTCTTCTTCGGGGCTGAAACAGGTCATTGCATAGCCTGAAAACAGCCATGCGCCTGCGTGCTGTGCAGGCACCAGACCGGCTGGGCCGTGGCATACCGCGCCAATCAGGCCATTGCCCGCCAGCGTGCGCTTGACCAGATTGCCGCACGCCGCCGAGTCGATCAGATCGACCATCGGCCCATGCCCGCCGGGGAAAAACAACGCGTCGTATTTCGCCCCGGTGAGCGCCAGGCGTTCCAGCGACAGCGGCGTACGCCAGCCGTCGATTTCCGCCAGCTGTTCTCGCAGGTTGAAAATACGCCCAGCATCATGGTCGTGAAATTCGGGCGCAAAACAGGTTTCATCGAGCGCCGCCACTTTACCGTTCGGCGTGGCAATGTCGACCTGATGACCATGCTCCAGAAAAAGATGGTGGGCGGGCACGAACTCCTGCGCCCAGAAACCGGTCGGCATCGTGCCGCCGTCTTTCAGCGGCAGGGTGGAAGCAGCGGTGAGAATAATGAGTAGTCTGGCCATAAAAGTATCGAAGAATGAAAACGGTCACAAGCCTGAAAAACTATTTCGCCAGCGCGCCAAATACCGACTGCATCAGGCCACCACCGTATTTTTTGGCGATCCCGCCGGTGTACTGCAGCGGGTTGCTGCGCAGGGCTTTTTCCTGTTCGGCGATGGTGGCGTACAAGCCATCGAGCGCCTTGTTGGTAACATAATCCTGAATGTTCGCGTCCTGCTGTTTGATCAGGCCGAACCCGGCAGCTTGTCCGGCGAGGTTGTTGTATTGTTGCGCCAGGCCGAGTTTTTGCGTGTAGCGCGTGACGATGGGCAGGAATTTTTCCCGCAACTGGGTCTGCGAATTTTGCCGGAAATAGTGGGTGGCCGAGTCGTCGCCGCCGGTAAGGATGGCTTTGGCGTCCTGTACCGACATCTTTTTCACCGCGTTCACCAGCAGCGTTTTGGCTTCCGGCACCGACGCTTCGGCGGCGCGATTCATGGCGGTGACGAGTTCGTCGAATTTATCGCCCTGCCCCACCATGCGCGCCATCGATTCGATGCGTTTGAGATTTTCCGGCAGCGGTATTTTGATCTGCGGGTTATCCAGAAAGCCATCAGGCTTGCTCAACTGCGCCACCGCCTTGATGGAACCTAGCTCCAGCGCACTTTTCAAAGCCTGTGCCGTCTGCCCTTCGGTAAACCCGTCCAGCGCACCGGCATGGGCGGCTACACTGATGACAAGTCCGACGAAAACCATGACAATCCGATGCATATCTGTCTCCGAGTAAAAAAATGGCAATGAATGGCAAGCGATACTACAAGTTTTTCCTGATTGGCGCGGTCGCGATCGGGCTGGCGACCCTGCTGTTTATCAGCCTGACGCAAAAAACGGCAGCGCCGGACGTGACGTTCACCGACCTGAATGGCAAGCAAATCAGCCTGCAGAGTCTGCGCGGCAAAATGGTGCTGGTCAATTTCTGGGCCACGTCATGCCCCGGCTGCATCGAAGAGATGCCGCACATCGTCGAAACCTACCAGCAGTATCACGCCAAGGGCTTTGAGGTCGTTGCGGTGGCGATGGCCTACGACCCGCCCAACTATGTGCTGCGTTTCAATCAGGAACGCGCGTTACCGTTCCCGGTGGCGCTGGATATTCAAGGCAAGCTGGCCGGTCAGTTCGACAATGTGCAGCTTACCCCGACCTCATTCCTGATCGACCAGCAGGGTAATATTATTGACCAGACCATCGGCACGCTGGATTTCGTCAAGCTGCGCAAGCGGCTCGACCAGGCGCTCATCAAACAGGGCTGATCATGCACACACCGTATTCGTGGAAAAGCTATTTTGTCGTGCTGTCGGACTACCAGCAATGGGCCAACGACCGCCTGTTTGCGGCACTGGGCGGACTTGATCCAAGTCTGCTCAGTAGCCCGCAGGGACTGTATTTTGACAGCATTCACCACACCGCCGACCATATTCTACAAGTCAGCCGCCTGTGGTGTGGGCGTTTACGCGGCGAGGTTTACCCGGCAGATTTCAAGCGCATTCTCTACCCCGACTGGAACCAGCTGATCGAAGTCACGCAAAGCCATAGCGCCGAATTATCGTTGTGGCTGGAAGCGCGCGACGAAGCGTTCTTTGACGAACGGCTGGCGTTTACCTCGTCCAACGGCCAGGCGCGCGAGATGTGGGTACGCGACGTACTGACGCACATGATGAACCACCCCACCCACCATCGCGGGCAGATTTCAGCGGTGATTACACGCTTGGGTGGCGTAGCGCCGGAAATGGATTATTTTTATTACAAAATCGAAATGGATGGCTACCTGCAAACCGTGCGCGCGGATCAATCCTTGAGCAGCGGCGCGACCAGCCCCTCCAGTCTCGCGTAATACACCTGTCCGCTGACCTTGTGGCGGATCACGCCTTTCTTATCCACAATAAACGACAGTGGCACCCGGTTTGCGCCGCCAAACGCCTGCTGCACTTCAGCCGAGGCCAGCCCGGCCGGAAAGGTATATTTTTCTTTCTCCATGAACGCCGCAACCAGCGCCGGATTGTCTTCAATCGACAAGGCCAGGATTTCAAACCCGCGCGCGTGCCAGTCGCGGTAAAATGCCTGCATATCGGGCATTTCATGTCGACAATACGGACACCAGGTGGCCCAGAAATTCACCAGCACGACTTTGCCGCGCAAGGATGCCATCGACACCACCCGGCCATCCGTGAGCATCATTTGCACATTCGGCACCGGACGCTGCTCGTCTGACACCCAGGCGGGCGGCCGAAACCACACATAGACTATCAAGCCGAGCAGTAACAGCGTGACCGGGCTTGGGGTCAGTTTTTTGAGCCAGATTTTTGCCTTTGGGCCAAGCGCGTTTTTCATTTGGGTCACACTATGTTGATTTTATGGATTAAGGCTTTACACATTATTTTCGTCATCAGCTGGTTTGGCGGGCTGTTTTATTTGCCACGCCTGTTTGTCAATCACGCGATGATTAGCGACAGCGCCACGTCCGAACGCCTCAAGCTGATGGAGCGCAAGCTGTATCGTTTCATGACGCCACTGGGCGTACTGGCGCTGGCGTTCGGCATCTGGCTCTGGCTCGGTTTCGGCTATAGCGGCACCTGGCTCAATATCAAGCTGGCGCTGGTGGCGGTGCTGGCGGCGTATCACCTGTATTGCGGCCATCTGGTCAAAGTGTTCGCCGCTGACGCCAACCAGTACGGCCACGTATTCTACCGTTGGTTCAACGAAGTGCCGGTATTGGTGCTATTCGCAATCGTATTTTTAGTGGTGCTCAAGCCATGAGCAGCATGGACAAACCCCTTGAACGCTTTTTTGCCCCCTGCCCGCGCGGCCTGGAAGCCCTGCTGGCGCAAGAGCTGACCGGCCTCGGCGCGCAACAGGTGGCGGCGGGCTATGGCGGCGTCGCCTTTATCGGCGACCGTGCGCTGTGCTATCGCGTCAACCTGCACTCACGCATCGCCAGCCGCGTGCTGTGGCGTGTCGGCGGTGGCGCGTACCGCAATGAAGAAGATATTTATCAAGGCGCCCTGTCGTTCAACTGGCCGGATTTTTTCAGCGTTGACCGCACCCTCGTGGTGAAAATGACGGCACAGAATTCGCCGCTGAAAAGCCTGGAATTCACCACCCTGCGCATCAAGGATGCCGTCTGCGACCGGTTTCGCGACGCCACCGGTGAGCGCCCCAACGTCGACATCCGCGAACCCGATGTGCGCATCTACGCGTTTCTGACCAGCGACACCTGCACGCTCTACCTCGACACCTCGGGCGATTCGCTGTTCAAGCGCGGCCTGCGCAAACAGGCCGGTGCTGCGCCGCTGAATGAAAACCTCGCCGCCGGGATGCTGATGCTGTCCGGCTGGCA
>DZDB01000014.1 GCA_022736605.1 Sideroxydans lithotrophicus | reverse complement strand
AAATAATCCGGGAAGGCGATCCAGCTCTTGCGGTGCAGAGGGTCGGTTTGCGCTTCATCGGTGTTCCAGAAATTGTCCAGCCAAAGCCTGCGCTCGACGGCACGTGTTACCGCGACTTCAAACTGGTCACGGATGTCTTCTTCAAAATCGGCCAACGCATCAGCATCATGCTTGACCAACATGGCAACAGCAGCCTCACCCGCCCGCTCACCCGAGATCACCGCAGCGGCAATGCCTGCGCCGGTAATCGGATGGGTAAGCCCGGCGGCGTCACCGGTAAACATGACGTTACCCACGACCAGTTTATCCCGCAGCCCGCCCACCGGAATCGCGCCGCCAGTGCGGTAGGTGATTTCGCTGCCGACCAGATCCTGCGCCATCAATTGACGATGCAACTCATCCAGCGGGGCTTTCATGTCGCCACTAAAGCGTTTATCCAGTCCCAATCCGAGATTGGCCTGGTCGCCTTTGGGAAACAGCCAGGCGTAACCGCCGGGGTAATCCGCAGACAACCAGATGTCGGTATCGGCATAGGCGCGTTTAAGTGGCACGGTATATTGTCGCGTACTGACTACTTGCATGTCCGGCAAGCCCATGGCCTTGGCAACCGGCGACTCCGGACCGTCTGCGGCCACCAGCAGTTGGTACTGCACGCCGATTTCACCATCCGGCGTGCGGATCGTCGCGATTGACTGTGCGGTGTCCAGCGCTGTGAGGCGGCTATCCAGCAACAGATTTGCGCCATGTTGCTGCGCTTCTGCAGCCAGCGCCTGATCGAACGCGGCACGGTCTATCATCAAGCCGGGAAAATGGGTATCGGTCACCTCGCCAGACGGCAGATAGCTTTTCATCCCGGTAATTTTCTGACGCAACACGCCTTCGGCCTGCGCATATTTACCCATCGGCAGCGGAATGAACTCCGCGCATTGTACTGGCAGCCCAATGGCTTTGCGCCGCTCGACTGCCATTACTGATAACCCGCCCCGTGCAGCAGCGGTGGCAGCTGCGCTACCAGCAGGCCCGAGGCCGATCACCAACACATCCACTTTTTTCATCATGGCGCCGTCACCCGCGTTTCAGCAGGCTCACTTTGCACAATTGCCAACTGCAAGACAGTAACAAAATCCGCAGGCGTCAGCGTCAGCATATCCACCGCGCGTGCGGCAAAAAAATCACTTACCGTCTGCTCGAGGCTGGCCGCCAGGCTGTCACGCAACACCGCCTCCAGGTCAGCGAGGGTGCGGCGCGGACTGAGGAACAGATCGCCTGAGAACCAGACCTGTTTGATGCGCGACTGGGCACGATCAAACGCGACACTGACGCGCAGCAACCCGCCGGGGAATTTTTGGGCAGCCTCATACGTGGGGCGGTCAGCCGCAGGCCGTTCATGCAGGTTCACCCAGTCCGGATGATCGATCTCCGCCAGCGCGTCCGCGTAGAGCGTCTGCTCCGTCTCGGTTAACTCACCCGCAGCAAAACTGACGCCGAATTCCTCGGCAAAAGCGTTACTGAGTGCCGCCTTAACGCGTACCAAAGAGGGCACTTCACCGAGCAAATCCGCCAGATTGGCGACGCGCTCACGGGCGGAGGCAATGGCTTTATCCGATAGCTTTTCTGCCGGGATACGCAGCACCCGCAACATTTTTTCCACGTCAAACTGAATCAGCAAGGTGCCCTGATACATCAGCGCATCACCATCAAATGCGCCACCCGTACCCGAAATCTTGCGTCCGGCAACTTCGATGTCATTGCGCGGGCGGAATTGCGCATCCACACCCAAACTCGATATGCCGCGCGCAGCTGCTTCGCAGATACGGCGCGAGATGGCGGACATGTCGGCGCTGCACAAATCGCGCTTATGCAAATACAGCTCCCAGCCTAACTGGGTTTCATCGAAATAAATCGCACCGCCGCCAGTGATTCTGCGCTGCACGGAGATACCCTGCTTCTGGCAATAGTCCAGATTGAGCTCTTGTTCTGCGCTTTGGTGATAGCCTAGCAGCGCGCAAGGCTCAAAAGCCAGAAAGCGCAGAGTGCTTGGGCTGGCATCTTGTTGACGTGCTTCGAGCAAGGCGCGGTTAAGCGCAATATTTTGCGCCGCAGACCGCAGGCCAGTGTCGATTACACGCCAGGTGGTCATGCTGAATCCCGCTTAACCGCAACAGCTGCCCGCCGTTTCCGGCTGGCCAGCAGTGACAATTTTGATACCTGACAAGGCGCTGCCAGCAAAGGCGGGACGCTTGGTACGCTCGTGCTCAATGACGCGCTGGATGTCTACCTCCAAGCCGGCGTCTTCCGTTTCAATCGCCATGACTTCGTCGCCAATGGCAATCGAGCAGCACGCAGGCGTCACGCGCACATCACGCTCCAGGCGAACGGCTAGCTCCACCATGCCATCAGACGGATGCGCGACGCCATTCAAACCAGCCATCACCGCATAACTGTCAATTTCAACCTTGACCCGGCCAGGCGGACGGGCACAGCCCAACAACAGCGGCGTATCCGGCAGGGCGACGCGCGCATCCATGAAAAAGCGCCCCACCTCGGCACTATCTGGTGTCACAAAGGGACGGTTTTCCGGAGCGTAAAATGGCATCACCACGACCAGCACAACCGCTTGCGGCTTGTGACGCTGGATGATTTCCAGCGCGTTCCATTCGCCCAGCAAATGGCCGTAATGCAAACCGAGGACGATGTGCGGGACAACTTTCAGTTTGGTAGAAACCAGGTATTCGAGGGTTTTTTCGAAGTCATCCACGCTGCGCTTCAAGTGGTAGACCTGCGTGATGGTGTCCTGCGAGCCAATCACATCCATCATCGCCGCATCAATGCCGCAGTCTTCCATACGACGCGCGATGTCCATGTCCACCAGCGCGGTGTGCATGGCAATCTTGAATTCGGGATAGGTATCTTTGATTCGACGTATTGTTGAATAATAATCGTCGTATTCAACTTCGTTACGGTGGTTTGATCCGCCGGTTAGCAGCATGCCTTGCGCGCCACCGTTGATCTGGTCATTAACCACGCGCCACAAATCTTCCGGGCTGCGTGCTGCAATCATCGGTTCAAGTATTTTGGCTTTGCAGTGATCGCATTGCAGTTTGCAGTCGCCACCGGTAATCGATACTGCTGGCCATGCACTTTTGCCACATCCGCTAATTTCCGAACTGGCGAACGCCTTGAAAGTCGGCGTATAAAAATTTACCCGACCAACTTTTTCACCTTGCGTTTGTGCAAAACGATGCTGCATTTCAGATACCAGCTTTGCGTCAAGCTGAGTGCCTTCCAGCGGCTCAACACGCTCTACTACTTCCAGCCAATCACTCATGGTGTTTACCTGAACCCCTGCTCACGCAAGGTTTAAACAGACAGAAAACAACAGGGGCGAATACATCGCCCCTGTTGGTCACACGCTCAACCTATTAGCAGCCGCCGAAACCGTCAGCGCCCATTTTGGTCTCGAAACCGGCAGCCACAGCGCCCCCAGTGACCAAACCAGAGGAATCCGCATCCCAGTTGCTAGGCTTCATTTTTACCAGCCAACCGCTACCATAGGGATCAGCATTGATGGTGCCAGGCTTACCTGCCACATCCGGGTTGGTCGCGAGAATCTCGCCGGTAACAGGCGCCTTGACAGGCCCCACCCATTTGCCAGACTCAACGGTACAAACCGATTTGTTCTGCTCGATTTCTTTGCCCACTTTTTTCGGGGTATACGACACAATCTCACCGGCCAGCGAACATGCGTAAGCAGTCATGCCAATGGTCAGGGTGCCGTCCGCTTCGCGACGTGCCCAAACGTTATTATCGATGTTGTAGAACAAATCGTCAGGAAGATTACAACCGCGTACTGTTGCCATACTCATTTCTCCTCAGAATGAAATCTATCAAATTGGTGTCTGCAGCGTTGCAAACGGTTTGCCATTAAGGCAAATTCAAAGCAAGTTGTGATCAGTCAAAAATACATCGACTTATCACTACTCAGTATCAAATCAGCGAGTGCTCCAGCGTTGTCGACTGAATCAATTTCGTCAATTAACTCATTCGACGCCAGGTCATAACCTGGCATGGCCGGTTTACACAGGTGTAATTTTACTCCAGCCGCCTTCGCATCGCGAATAAATTCGAGGATAGTTTTGCCACCCTCCATTGCCGACAATCCAGCAGCAACACCTTTTTTGGCCAGCATCACGCCTTCCATCGTAAAAAATATATGCACTTCCGTATCCATAGAGGCAAGGATCGCGCCAATATAAAACGGCGTTGCACATCGATGCGGTGTTGACGGGCCACTCGTCATCACAATGACCACAGACTGCTCTTCATTATCCAGATAATGATGTTCAGCCATTACCGGGCACCCCGCTCGCACTGAATATCTTCACGTCGGGTACGTTCGCAATACCCAGCCTGAGCTGCATCGCCCGTGATCATTACGGCCAACGCATCCTCCACCGCACCAGACGGACGCACGCGGGCTATCCAGGCTTCATACGGCTCGATGTTCAGCAAATTGGGATCTTCAAGCACGCTATGGTTAGCTTCTTCGATAACGCAATCAAACACATTGGGTACTGGCCCCGCCCACTTCCCGCTTTCTATGGTTGCGACCGGCTTGCCGACGGGGCGTAGCGTACCAGGGCGACGCACGCGCACGTGAAGAATTTTACCCGCGACAGTTTGAGATATATCCGTCATTCCTACCGTTAATGTACCGTCTTCCTCGCGCCGCGCCCATATCTGGTAAAGGTTGTCGTAATAAAGCTCTGGACGAAATTCGCAGCCGTTGCATTCCATATGATTATGTTATGGCAGTGAAAGTTTGGCTAAAAAAAACCGGGCGCTGTTTGGGTGCCCGGTTTCGTGATTGACGCATTTGCAAGTATAGCCAAAAAGACTAAACCACGCCCTTGGCATGCAAAAAGTCCAATGAATCACTGACATTCTCATGCACACCCAGTTTGCGTGCAGACAACCCCATCGCCAAGCCGAGAAGCTGCGTAAAGTACAGAATTTTTACATTGGTCTTGATACCAAACTCGGTCTCAGCACGTACCTGATGCATTTCCAGACCGGAATGACAGGTTGGACATTCAGTCGCGATAACTTCAGCACCGGCATCTTCTGCTGCCTGGATAATATTCAGCACCAGCTGGGTAGAAGTGTCGGCATCCGACAACGTATGCGCACCGCCACAGCAGGCTGTTTTCAATGGGAAATCAACATTCACCGCGCCAGCTGCGCCGAGCAAATCATCCATGAAATGTGGCTTGTAACTCGATTCCGAGCCGGCACCCTGATCTTTCTCGGGGAAAATCTGACGCGGACGCGTGTACATGCAACCGTAGTAGTTCGCAATCTTGATACCGTTCAGGCTCTTGGAGATTTTTTGTTTAATACCTTCGGTGCCCAGGTCCTCCATCAGCCATTCAAGCAGGTGAACCGTGCGCACGTCGCCTTTGTAAACAGGATCATCTGATTTTTTTGCCAAGCCTTGCAAAGTTTTGAGCGATTCGTCTGACGTCGCAAGCTCATACTCGGCTTTTTTCAGATTATGGTAGCAA
Source organism: Sideroxydans lithotrophicus (assembly GCA_022736605.1). Lineage (GTDB taxonomy): Bacteria > Pseudomonadota > Gammaproteobacteria > Burkholderiales > Sulfuriferulaceae > Sulfuriferula. Next base: position 18,143 of record DZDB01000014.1, on the reverse strand, counting down.
CCATTGCATGGCGCCATCACAGTGTCATATCCCATCTGCTCGCTGGCAATTGCCATATTGCGAGCCGACATATAGGTCTGCAACATTGGATGAACGTTCTTTACTTCCATCGCGCCACAGCAGTTCCAGTCTTGCAGGGTTTCCATTTCCAAACCCAGACTCTTCACCAGCGCGCGCGTAGAACGGTCATACGGACCGCCGGAACCTTCCAGTGCGCAACCGGGATAATAGGCAACCTTAGCCATGAGCCAACTCCTTCTGTTCTTTAACGTATTGCTGCAACACTTCACCAGTACGACCCCAGGATTTGGTCTTGGGTTTGAATACCATTGCCAGCCCCATATGCAGAGAATGGAAAATAGGCGTGCGTGTCAGGAATTTGATCACGTTGCCTTGACGCAATTCGTTCCATTTGTTCATACGCGCAACAAAAATACCGAGCCAGCCATGCAGTGCCATTTGCACAATATCCTGCTTCGTATTCTTGTAAAAATTACCCATGACCTCAGAATCTTCGATACGACCACGCTCCAGACATTGACGGGTAAACTCCTCGTCAAAAATGGTGGAATTGGATTTACCACCGTACCCTTCTTCTTCAATCCAGTGTGACAGTGCTTTCATTACGCCTTCAGGGCGAACGTCTTTAGGACAAATGTTCGTGCACTTATTGCAAGAAACACATTGCCAGATGATTTCTTTATCTTTAAGGATTTCGTCCTTCAAACCCAAGCGCGTCAGGTAAATCCAGTAACGAGGATTGAAATCGGTATTTTGTGCATACATTGTGCACGAGTTGGTACATGAACCGCATTGCCAGCAGCGATGCACATTTTCTGCACCCGCATAAGTCTTGATTTTAGTTTCAAAATCATCATCATAATCTTTTAGGGTGCGCGGCAGGATCATTGTGTTCCAGTGACCCGACACATCAACGCCATCAACCACCAGCTTGTCACTACTGATTAAACGGTCGGCATCAATGAGTGTTTTTTCATGAATCGCCATCGAAATCTCTCCTTAAATCCTCTAGCAGGGTTTGACTCACGTCTGCACCCTGCAATCCAAATCCGCGAATAAACCTAACGTATTTAATGCGACAAACGCTTGACTCTTGATTGCCCTGATTTACGCAACTGGTCTATGCCCAAAAATTTCTTCAACTGCTCTGCGGGCGTAGTACCACGACCAAAATCGGCACTCAGCATGCCTTCTGCCATCGACCGAAAGTATTCCGAGTAGGCTTTTGCCATTACCAGATCTACCCAAAAAGGCACATCCCGATACAGGCCTTGCTCGCTGACTTGGGTAGCAAGCCAAACGCGCGCTCCCTCAAACATTTCCGGACTATTACCGAAAGGCACATCGGGCAAATGATCATTGCCACGAATGAATTCGCGCAACGCGCCACTCACGGTATTCTGATCCCACACCCAACGTGTCATAAGCGGGTATTTGACAGGATTGTTAAAGTGCAACATTTCCGCGCCAAAATCGTACATCGCCCGGCGTGACTTTGCAGCCTGTTTACGCGCCTCTTTGTCCAACCGCTCATCCACATCCAGCAACTCAGAAAATGCAACCAAACGTGCAGCTAAATCAGCTTTGCCATACAGCAATTGTGCAATTTCAATTCTAAGCCGTTCGATTCCCAATAATTCAAGCGCTGGAAAAATCCTGCGTCTCGCTGAAAAAACCATCTCGAGCAGCTCGGCAACACCCTCAAGACTTAACTTTTCCAACGCCTCAGGCGCCAGCAAAGCTGAAAACGAATCGCTTTTATCCTGCAGGCTGGCTAAATACAATTCCAACCCACCGGCTTCAGCAGCCTCATGCGTTAACTGAGAATAAAACTGCTTAAACTGACTGGAATCCAGCGCTAGCGGAAGCTCAGTCGGCACAATTGTGTCGCCCTCGCCCGCCGCAACGCTATCAGGCTGCTTTTTGAACCAGAGCATTCATGTCACCAACAGCCCGCATTGCCATGGCCAAGCCATGAGAAATGCTGGTGTCGATGTCTTCCGGTCCAAGCGCAGCGCCGCCTACGTAAATACCACGACGCGTGCTGCTGAAGGTGCTGGTATATTGCTCACCTTTATCAACGAAGCCGTGCTTTTCCAGACCAATCCCAAACACCTTGGAGAGTTCCGGGTTTTCTTCATTAGGATCCATGCCGATGGCATGCACAACAATGTCCATGGGGATAACAATGGGGCGCTTAACCAGCGTATCTTCGCCTTTAACCAACAGTCGTCCATCTGCACTCTTGGTTACTTCTGCAATACGCGCTTTGACAAACTTGGTCTTATATTCTTCTTGCGACTTCCAGTAGAACTTGTCTTCATACAAACCAAATGTGCGGATATCCATGTAGTAAATGAATACATCGGTCTGTGGGGAAATTTCCTTGATTTCCATCGCAAGATTTGTAGACACGGTACAGCAAATCTTGGAGCACCACTCGCGACCGATTTGGCGATCACGCGAACCTACACACAGCAGAATAGCAACACGCTCCGGCACGCGACCATCGGATGGGCAAGCGATTTTACCATTCGATACCATCTGCTCCATCTGCGTGGTGGTCAATACGTCTTCGTAGGTACCGAAACCCCATTCAGGCTTATTAATGGAGTCAAAATGCGTAAAGCCAGTGCCCAGAATAATGCTGCCAACGTTCGCTGTCTGACCATTCGACATAGTGACTGTAAAGTTACCCGCCTCGCCCTCCACCTTAACCACTTTGGTGGATTTATGGATGGTGACATTTGCATTGTCTTCAACACGCTTGACCATACGGCCAATCGCGTCTTTAGCCCACTCACCGGATGGTACCAACTTTGCGTACCCGGACAGAATTGGCGCGCCGCCCAAGACGGATTCCTTCTCCACCAAAATTACCTTCTTACCAATCGACGCCACGCCAGCGGCAGCGGACAGACCAGTTGGGCCTGCGCCCACAACCAAAACAGTTTCAGACATGTTAGCTTGCTCCTAGCGCCAGTTCGGGGTTATACAAATATTCGATGTTGCCAGCTTCGACTTCTTTAAGATACAACTCAAAAGTCTTCTTGGCCTCAGTCCAGGACATGCCCATCTTCTCTACCAGCTCTTCACATGGCGATGCATGCCACTGCAGTTGCACGATCTTGAATGGATCGGCACCGCACGCCAAAGCTGCAAACTGTACGTCTGCCATGATAGGCACAGCGAAGTCGTTGTCATGCGCCTTACCAATCCACTGGTTTTTATCCATGGTGGTAATGCAGCCGGTATCAATGCCCAGCATCACATCGGCGTTGGCTTCTTCACGCACAACACGAATCTTGCGATCCATAGTGAATGAGCGGGTGAATTCGCGCTCAGAAATAATGTGACGGAAGCCGAAACCACAGCAGTCATACCAAGTTGAGTAATCAATCAACTGCGCACCCAAGGCAAGCGCCATTGAACTGCCTACAGCGGTACGATTACCACCCAGCACCGCCGGATCATAGATAGCATCTTCATGCACCATCTTGTAGTAATGACATGCCGCATGCATGGTGACGCGAATGTTGGAAACATCGATGGTTTGCAATTCTGATGCGATGCGATTGCGCATCACGTGCACCCATTCTGAGTAATGAATGATTTCCTCAGGAATCACCAGCTTGCCATCGACCAAACGACCCAACTTGCCCAAAATTTTTGTGACGCGTTCGCGCAGTTCTGCTGATTCAACCAGGTATTTACGGATTTCCTTGTAGTTACCAAATGAGGTACCACAATGCACCAGCGGGAAGAAATGACCTGCCTCCATACCGTGCTGCTTGCCAGAAATATAGGCCTGATGAAAGTTGCGCATGAAAACGGCTGCCAACGATTCAACGTTACCGATGCCTGATCCATGGTAGTTCCATGCTGTACACGATGTCTGGTCGGTCTCGTCCAGGTAATCCTTACCCGGCACAAAATCAAACTTATTCATGAACCACAACAACGACGTTGGGTAGCCAGGAATATTGCCGCACTGACCACACGACTTGTGATGCCACAATTGAGTCGTCGGGATTTTTTTCGCCCAACCAAACAAAGTCTGTACTTCGATAGGCTTGTGCGCATCGGTAATGCGATGGACGATAATCTGGCCATCTTTCTCCAGCTCCCACATGTGATCACGGATGTCATCCATCCGCTCACCCAAATCGACAGTACGCTTGTCTACGTGCTTACGAACCCATTCAGTTGCAGTAGCCGCTTCTGCACCAGAAAGATTGGTTTGCTGGAAAAATGAACCGTGACCAGCGACGCCCTGATTTTCGTTCCCACCTACGATATTGCTCATGGTGAACCTCCTGAAATAAATGTGCCTAAAACCTTACGCCGAAAGCAGACTTAATCTTCCTGCTCTTCTAGCCATTCTTCGTACTCTTCGCGCTTTTCATCGATGAAATCTTCAATCACGTCAAACAGATTTTCATCCATCGCTTCCAGAGAAGACAACACACCCGTCATTTCCCAGATGGTGTACATCTCGACAGAAGTTTTCAGCGATACTTCCCACGCGGTATCAGTGGTTTGTAGCGTGCGAACCGGAATTGCCTTGCGCAATGTTTTCAGGTCACCTTCAACCTTCTGAATGTTAGGACCCCAATCAGGAAAGTGATCAGGCTGAATCATGTCAGGAGATAACTGGTTACCAGTCGTTATCAACTTCAGCATCACGCGGCCAAATGGGCGCAATACATCCTTAGCGGACTGCATGCCATGCTTGATCGACACCTCACGCATGATCATGACCAAGCCGCCTGGTGAATTCTTGAATGGGCAGCGCGCCGCGCAGGTCATGCACTGTGCGCACGCCCAGATTTTTTCCTGCATGGCATCGTAAATTTGCTCGACGTTTTCAGTCCAAAGCAGCTGGACAATTTCACGCGGGCTGTAATCATAAAACTGAGCCGAAGGGCACGTAGCGGTGCAGATACCGCAATTCAGGCAGCCATTCAACTCATGATCGTAGCGGAAGTCACTACGAATATCGTCATAAATTTCGCGCATTTCAGCGTAAGTTGCCATATGCACCCCTTCGATTAACCAAGCCGCTCATTGATAAATAAACTGGTAGAGATTCACACTACACCAGACCTACAAAATTTCAAGCGATACTACTGAATTTTTAAATCTCTGAATGCAATTTAGACAGGGGGCGCGCTAGCACGTTCCACCCATTTGTCAGCCTGACAGGTCTACCAGGCCGGTTTGTCAGCCGCCGCGGATTTTGTCCTCGGCGGCACACGACTTAATTTATATACCGCGCAATCCTTAGATGTACAGGCAGATATCGGACTCACCAGCAAATTCAAAAAAAGTCGCAGCTCCACCATATTCAAGACCGTCAATGAAATCACTGTGCTCGAAGCCGAACAACTCAACAGTCATTTGGCACGCCACAAATTTCACATCAGCCTCTTGGCACATTTCACGCAAATCCGGGATGGTTGCCACACCATTATTTTTAATGGTTTGCTTCATCAAACTAGTCGCAACAGACTCGTAGCCTGGCACCAAGGACTGGATTGCGTTGGGCATATTCCAATTGATACCCCTGAACCATTTTGGCCCGAACGGCATTTTCATTGGCATGCCAGGGTTACCCAGCGGACTCACTTTCAGAGCAGCAAGATCCTTGCGCACTAGCTGCAAGCCGTAAAACGTGAAAAATATCTCGACCTGGTAGTCCAGCGCAGCCGCAGTTGAAGCCAGAATAAACGGCGGATAAGCCCAGTCCAACGTCCCTTTGGTAGCGATAATTGCAAGTTTCTTTTGTTCCATGCTTGTCTCCTGATGTTTTACATCGGACTGCCAACTACTCAGCCATGAACCAGATGTTGCAGATTATTTTTTCTGCATGAAAAAGGTAAACACGCCGCCAGCCTCAGCCGAAGACAGCAGTTCATTACCTGTTTGCTTGGCAAACGCTTGAAAATCCTTCACGGCACCAGGATCAGTCGCAACAATTTTCAATACTTGACCTGCATTCAGCTCAGCCAGCGACTTTTTGCAACGCAGAATAGGCAGCGGGCAGTTCAAACCTTTAGCGTCGAGTTCTTTGTCAAAATTCATCTTCAATCTCCTAATAATCTAAAAAAATAAGGCGGTGAACCATAAACGATCTAGCTAACAATTGCAACTACAAAACCCAGCCTTTACGCGGTGACCGCCAAGGGTTTGCCTGATCGCATCCAACCCATAATACCACCTTGCAAGTTGTAAACATTCTGATGTCCCTTGGACGCAAGAAATGCGCAAGCCTGAGCGGAGCGCCCGCCCGATTGGCAATAGAACACCACCGGCTTGTCCTGAGCAATGTCTTGCACCTTGATGGGCAACAAATGCAACGGCATATGCGTAGCACCATCAATCATGCCTCGCGATACTTCAGCGTCAGTGCGCACATCAATCAGCACCAATCCACCGCTGGATTTAAGCACTTCCAAGCCTGCCACATCAATTTCCTTGAAGCCGTACATAAATATGCTCCGACAAAGCAATTTAAAGAATGCGAATATACCAAAATACTACTGTATTGCAAAGATTCCGTAATATTTTGTTAACAGCGCTGTGTGCCGTGGTAAAGATTGACAACATGCCGCGCTTCAGCAAAAAACAGCCAGCGCTCAGCTACCATGCCAAGCAACGCCGTTATTACAGCAGCATAAATGCCAAAGCCGGTATCCTGGCCGGTCGTGAGCAATAGCGCCGGTACCAGAAAACCTATCAGAAACACAAATAACTTCAACGCAAGCGCATATTTCCGCGCAATCTGAAACCCGAACTCCTGGGTCAAGAAAGTGCCATGGGTATGCCCGGTATCCAGCAACCTGACCTTGCCACGGGTGAACCCGGTTGCAGTTTGGATCGTCGATCCCGTACCCGGATTTGCAATCCAAAAATAGTAAATCGCTTTAAGTGCGGCGGCGGCGACCAGCAAAGCCAATACCAACGCAATATAGCCCCCCAGCGCGACACCACCCTGACTGGCGATTGCCAGCAGAATGAGCGCACCGGTGAAATGCCCCAGCGCCAGGTAATTGGCTGGCACAAGCGGCGAATTCCACTGACGTATGGTTTTCAAGCAGCCATATATCATTCCCGTGCTGAAAATGGTTATCCATGCGAGCAAAGCGCCCAATCCGCCCGTCACCAATCTCAGCCACTCAAATGCAGGCAACTGCAGCCAGGTCAGCGCCAGGTAAATTAGCGCAAACGGGAAAAATACCATTGCAAACACGCCTTCTCGCGACAGCCAGGAAGTGCGATAGCGACTAAACGCGCGCCAAGCGTTTTTGGGATTAGCAAGGTGGAACATGGATGAGGTCAAACCAGCGCCCACTAAAACCAAAGCCAATAAACCTGCGATCAGTTTTTGTTCGACAGGCAGCCCACCCCCTAATTTAAGTAAATCTGCAAGGTATAGCAGGGCAAATAGCCCGAAGCCTGCGCCGGAGCTGACGGTAAAAAATATGACTGAAAATGCCGGATGCATGCGAATTCCTTATAACGAATACTTGAGTTAGCGTGACGCTGGATGGTGTCAACGCTTGACAATACGGTTGGCAATATTTTTCAGCCTATCCTTGAAACCGGCTTTGCCCATGTTTTCAGTAGAGATGGGTGTGGCCTTGCGAACCGGCAGGTAGTGATTGGTGGGGTTGTAACCCAGCTCCGGCATCAACTGATAACCACCACGTTCACGCACGACCCGACTGACTGCCGAATCAGGATCATCAATATCACCAAACATCCTGGCATGTGCCGGGCACGTCAAGACACATGCAGGCTGACGCTCTTCCATCGGAATTTTCTGATCGTAAATACGATCCACGCACAAGGTACATTTTTTCATCGTGCCGGACTCACGATCAAGTTCGCGAGCGCCATATGGGCACGCCCAAGAACAATAATTGCAGCCCATACATTTGGTCTGATCAACCAGCACGATGCCATCTTCGGCGCGCTTGTATGAAGCACCAGTCGGGCATACCGTGACGCAATCAGCGTCTTCGCAGTGCATGCAAGACATCGGGAAATTGATGGTTTTATTGTTCGGATAATCGCCCACTTCGTAGCTGCGAATGCGGTTAAACCACACCCCAGACGGTTCGGCGCCATAGGGCTGATAATCGGTCAAGGGCGCGGTGGCACCTGACGCATTCCATTCCTTGCAAGCAATCGCGCACGCGTGGCAGCCGACGCACACGTCAAGGTCAATAACGAGGCCTAATCTCATGCTGTTCTCTCAATAATGCACGCCGGATGCACTCAAACATCCGGCGTGTCGATTTGTCGGATTTATTTTTTATCGTCGCTGCGCGCGCTGTAGCGCAACACATCAGGACGCTCGCCAGTATCGCCCGGCAGCGGCTTGATCGCGGCGAATTCAGGCCAGCTGCCGGTTTCACCCGGCGCCGCCTTGTACACCTTCACGCGCAAGTCGAACCACGCTGCCTGACCAGTTACCGGATCCGAATTGGTGATACGACGCTCACCTTGCTTGGCTGGCAACAGCTCGGAAATCAGGTGGTTCAGCAGAAAACCTTTCTTCGCCTCCGATGCCTCCGGCTTCAAACCCCATGCACCACCCTGCTTACCAATGGCATTCCAGGTCCAAATGGTATTTTCCTGGGTACCTTCCATGGTGCGAAGCTGGCAACGAATCTTGCCGTTATGTGACTCGACCCAGATCCAGTCGAAATCTGCCAGCCCCAGACGCCCAGCCTGAGCACGGTTCATATACATATAGTTTTGCGCCAGAATCTGCCGCAACCATACGTTTTGCGAATCCCATGAGTGATACATCAACATCGGACGCTGCGTCAATGCGAAGAATGGATATTCATTTTCATCCACCCGCGACTGTTCAAGCGGCTTGTACCAGAGTGGCAGCGGATCGAAATAGGTCGTCAGCCGCTCCCGGTCGGCCGGGTTGTTCGGTTGCGGACCATCGTACAAGCCCTGTCCGGCGAGACGGAATTTTTGCAACGGTTCTGAATAAATCTGCATGATGATCGGCTCGGATTTACCGACGAATCCAACTTCAGCCGCCACATCCAGATAATCCTTGTTGGCGTAACGGTTGTACTTCTGATTGTCCGGCCAATGGTGGGCAAAGAACGACTCGTTCTCAATATATTTTTCCCACTGTTTGGGATTCGGCTCGCCTTTAAGCGATTTTTCGCCATTTTTACCACGCCAGCCTGCAAGGAACCCAACACCAGGCGAGCGCTCATAATTCACGATAAAGTCTTGATAGCCTTTGAACTTGCGCGTGCCGTCGGCCTGGGTAAACGCCGGGAACTTCAGTCGCGACGCCATTTCCACCAGCACTTCCTGCCACGGCCGCACATCACGGTCGAGTTTTACCAATGGATGACGGATCGCATCGGCGGCCGCATCCGGCTCGGAGATGGGCCGATCCAGCAGCGAAATCGTGTCGTAGCGTTCCAGATAGGTCGTATCCGGCAATACCAGATCAGCGAAGTTAACCATTTCAGAATGAAACGCATCGACCACCACCAGGAAAGGTATCTTGTGCTGCCCGGGCTCTTCCGGGTCTTTTTCGCGCAACATAGCCTGCACGTTCTTGGTGTTCATGGTTGAGTTCCACGCCATGTTGGCCATGAACAGCATCAACGTATCGATCGCATAAGGGTCATGATTGGTGGCGTTGGTAATGACCATGTGCATCAAACCGTGCGACGCAATCGGAATCTCCCAGGAATAGGCTTTGTCGATGCGCAATGGATTGCCATCCGAATCAATCACCAGGTCTTCCGGTCGCATCGGGAAACCCAGCGGCGTACGTGACAACGGCGTATTAGGCGCGTTGATCACATCCTGGTTGTTTTCCGGCAACTGATGTGGCGGCACCGGCTTCGGGTAAGGCGCACGCGCACGGAAGTTGCCTGGGCCGTCCAGCGCACCCAACAACATCTGGATCAGGTGTACCGCACGGCAGGCATGGAAGCCGTTCGAATGCGCCGCGATACCACGCATGGCGTACATCGCCACCGGACGGCCAATCACTTTATCGTGCTTGCGCCCCCAACTGTCAGTCCACTCAATATCCAGCTCAACGGTTTCCTTGAACGCCACATGCGCCATTTCCAGTGCCATGCGCTCAATGGTTTCCGCTGGTACGCCACATTCTTCTGCCACGTTCTCAGGCGCGTAACGCTCATCCAGATAGCGTTCCGCAGTCAGGCTCATCACCGTGCGCACCGGTCGACCGTCGGGCGCGACGAAATCACCAAACAGCGCGGGTGCAATGTCCTTGCCCAAGCCGTTGACGAAGGCTTCTTTTTCAATATCCCACACCAGCGGATTACCCGCTTCATCGCGCAGAAACAGCCCATTGCCAGGTTTGCCCGGGGTATCAACCACCAGCCACGCCGAGTTGGTGTAACGGATCAGGAAATCCCAGTCGAACAATTCACGCGACAGCAGCACATGCACCACCGACAGCGCCAGCAACCCGTCCATGCCAGGCTTGATCGGAATCCACTCATCGGCAATCGCCGAATAGCCGGTACGCACCGGGTTAACCGAAACAAATTTGCCGCCGTGACGTTTGAGTTTTTCCAGGCCAATCTTGATCGGATTGGAGGAATGGTCTTCCGCCACGCCCCACATAATGAAATATTTAGCGTAATCCCAGTCTGGCGCGCCAAACTCCCAGAATGAGAAGCCAATTGAATACAGCCCCGCCGCTGCCATGTTGACCGAGCAAAAACCGCCATGCGCCGCCCAGTTCGGCGTGCCAAACTGCTGCGCCCACAGACCGGTGAGTGCCTGCATCTGATCGCGTCCGGTAAAAAACGCCAGTTTCGATGGGTCGGTTGCACGAATATTACCGAGGCGCTCGGTCAGCATATCCAGCGCTTCGTCCCACTCGATTTCGACAAACTCACCATCACCACGCTCAGAACCCGGTTTGCGCAACAGGGGCTTACGCAATTTGGCCGCTGAGTATTGCTTCATGATGCCGGCCGAACCTTTGGCGCACAACACGCCCTGGTTGGTCGGATGGTTACGGTTCCCCTGGATAAAACGGACTTTGTCTTCTTCCAGCGTTACCTTGATGCCGCAGCGACACGCGCACATGTAACAAGTGGTAAATTTGATTTCCTGCTTGTCGTGATTTTCGATTTTGACGATAGCGTTCATTAACTGATTGTTTATAATGGATTAATAAATAGTAGCGTATTATATTCTTCTAATATTGTCGCTTAAACCAGGTGCCACAAGCAAACCGCTGATTTTATAGCCCTATAAAATATTTTTGAAATCATTTTATATCACCAGAGCGTAAGGTCGCTGATTGTGAGGACGAAAATTCCATGTTAGAGTATTAGCAATCACTATTTTTCAGTTGTCTGGAATATTTTCCCAGACATGTTTTCCAGCCCTGACTCAGGAGTTTTGCATTGGACAAGAGCAGCTTTAAAGAAAACACCCGCTACACTGTGGCACTGCGCGCAGCAGATGGCAAATTGCGTCCTGCCAACATTTACGTGTACAAACTGTTTGAAACCAGCATGATCGCCCGCATGACCGACAGTGGCGGCTTGTTGCACAAGATCGCCTACGAAAACGTCACCAAGATCGTCAAGGAAAAAGCCGTTGACCATGAAAACCAGTTTTCCATTCCGGCCGCCGTGCTCGATGAAAAAGTCTGGAAAGACCGTACCGTAATGGAACGTTACTCGTCGTCGCCACACATGGGCAAGTAAATACGACCCGCATCGTTCAAAAACGGCGCCTCAGGCGCCGTTTTTTATGCCTTCAAAGCCGCCAGCGCCTGCCATAACAGTGGACGCAACGTAGTAACGGATTCATCCGATCTGCCGTAACACGCTGCATCCAGACGTGCAATCAGCACGCTCAACGCAGCGCAATCATTCAAGCGAGAATGACAGAGCTGTTGCCAGCCAGGCAAATGCCGGGCAGGCAAGCGGCCGTCGCCCCAGTCAAAATTCAGTACCGCCTGTTTCAGCCCAACCACGTCCAACGCAGACTGAATTGCACGCAGGGACGCACGCCGTCGCCGCCAGCGACGCAATCGCCGCACACCCCAGAGGAGTAACAACAGGCTCAATACCAGCGCCAGCATCAGCAGCCCGGCTCGCGCTAATTTTCCCCACAATGGATTAACGACTTCGATGCTTGCAGGGCGCAGTACCTGCGCCTCCAGCCGTCCAGTGGCTGGATCAAAATAGGTCAACACCCGTTCGGGCAGGCGTAGCGTCCCGGCTTGCAACGGCACGAATGGCGTACTGATTTGCCACACTTGTTCGAGCGTATGTGTCGAACCCGGCAACAGACGGATCTGCGCCGGATAAAAATGCAGCGCACGTGAATCGGGCAGTGCAGGCAGAAGCCGCATCAGGCTGTCAGCACTCAAGCCCTTGCCATGCACCTGGATTACCCAATTGCGCGGCTGATTCAGTGGCAAGCTGCCGCTTGGCACGCGGGCTGTTGCTGACAATCGACCAATCGGCACGCTTACCGGCAAATAGGCCGGTGCAGGCAATGCGTCCAACGTCAGACCCGGCATGGCATAGCGCAGACGATTGCCGAATTTGAGCGCATCTGCCATGCCAAACTGAATCGTCACCTTACCCGGGCGTAACGGCATCAACGCCCAGCGCTGACGGTGCAGCATGCGGCTTACACCCGCCCGTTCAACCGGTTTTTCTGTTGCTGCCAGTGCGCGAAGATACACCCCCGGCAATGGCGCCAGGCGTATTGGCGCCCATTGCAGGCTGCCGTCGTCATATATGTCCAGCACCAGTTCTGCGACCTGACGCGTCATCGGCTGATGGGGCATGAGCGTAAGCTGAAACTGCACCTGTGGCGTATCGCCGCCTGCAGCCATCACCTCGATCACGACAGGCCGACTACCCTGCCCGCCGAGGTGCAGCGCGGGCAAAGTCAGTCGTCCGCTGCGTAGCGGGTAGAGCACCATGGACAGGGTTTCGGTCACATCATCGTGACCCTGCACACGTCGGCTCTGGCGGTCGATGGAGCGCGTGTAAAGATCGAAATCGGCCCGCAACGGCGTCAGATCAAGGTCGTCCAGCGGCACACCCAGGTTTTCCGCGCGCAGCGTCACCGTCAATGCCTCGCCCAGCGTCATTTGGGTACGCGCCACCTGTAGCTGCATACCGGCAGCCCAGGTCACCGTAGCCAGCACGCACAGCAACAACGCAATCCAGCCGCGCAGCCAGTTTTTCACCATGGCAGCAACGCGGCTGCGTCAGCGCGTCCATCCTGTTGCAGCAGATTGTGCTGAATCTTCTCTGCCTGATCTGGCGTCAGCTCAAGCTTTTTCAGCGCTGCCTGATATACCTGTTCGCTGACGATGGCGCGTCCAGCCTGACCATTGGCGGCGCTGCGCAACCGGGCTTCGGCAGCGGCACGCTGCGTTGGCGTCAAATCCACCTCCATGCCAGATTTGGGCTTGCTGTCTTCCATGCCAAGCGGCACGATGCCGTTATCCCGCATCTCGCCCAACTGCTCGCCGTGCCGTCCCGGCACCCCGTCAGTAGGGCGCGCCTCTGGCTTTGGCTTGCTCCGCTGCCCTGCAGTCAGCGCCAGATTGGCCACTGCACGGGCATCGTGCGGACGCAGCTTGAGCACCCCCAGATATGCATCCGCCGCCGCTTGCAATCTGCCCACGGCAAAATAGCTGTTGCCGAGGTTATACAACGCATCAGCACGCGAGCCAGTCTGATCAGCGCGTAGCAACGCCTGCGTGAACTGGTGAATCGCCTCGATGTAATCGCGCCGCCGATACGCTGACGCGCCGCCACCCATCGCTGCGGCATAGCCTTGCATCTGCCCATACCAGGCCTGCGCTTCAACGTAACGACCAGCCTGATATGCCCGATATGCAGCTTGTGCCGGGTCGGATTCAGCAGCAACAGCAGACCGGGGGATTTGTCCCGCGAGCAACATCACGCCAAACAGCCACAGCGCCACCTGCACTTGTCGTTTCGGCATTGGCAGCCAGACCCACAACAACAATACCCAGGCGGGCAATAAACACCACGCATACAGCTCACGCCAGGCCTGCGCCGGATCGGGTGGCACGGCGTTGGCGGGCAGTTTCAAGATACCGTCATCATAGAGCGACTCGAGATCGGCTTGACCATCGGTCACGCTCGCATAGCGTCCACCGCCCAACCGTGCCAGCGTGGTATAGCCAGCCGCATCGAGCACGCTGGTCACAGGCGCACCGTCGTATTCCAGCACGCCGCCATCGGGCAGCGGAATGGTTGCGCCAGTCGCGCTGCCCAACGCCAGCACGGACAATGGCAGCCCGGCTCGATCCAGCTGGCGTGCCGCGTCAAGCGCCGCCGCACCCGCCGCACCGGACAAGGCTGTCGCATCGCCGTCGGTAAGCAGCAGCACCGCACCGCGCCTGGCCGCCTGCTGCCCCAACGTCTGCCGCGCCAGTTCAAGCGCAGCCGCCAGGTTACTGCCCGGCGTATCCAACAGCGCGGGTTGTGCCAGATCAAGGTAATACGGCAGCACACGGGTATCCGCTGTCAACGGCATCAGCAGCCCGGCGCTGCCGGAAAACACAATCAGCCCAACGCGTTCGCCGTGCAGGCGCGGCAGCAAATCCAGCAGTTTGAGCTTGGCACGTTGCAGGCGCTGCGGCGGAATATCCCGCGCCTGCATCGACGGCGACAAATCGAGCACCAGCATCAGGTTGAGTACATGACGCGTGGTCACCGCCTGCTGTTGCGCGGGATTGAGCAAAGGCAGCCGCGGCCCGGCGGCAGCACAGGCGAGCAATACCCAGGCCAGCGCATTCACGCCGTTACGAAAACGGCTGCTGCGCGTGGCAAAGTGACCACGCAGCGCCCACGGCAGCAGCGCCGCATCGGCGTACTGCACGATGCGCTGGCGGCGCCAATGCAACAATACGGCCATCAAAAGCGGTTGCAACGCCAGCAACAGCCACGCCGGATTGCGCCAGTCAAGCTGGGCCAGATCAATCATGTCGCCTCCCGGCGCAACTGCAACAAACGCACACCGCTGAGCAAGGCCGCCGCCAACAGCAGCGGCAGCCAGTACCACTGCTCAACGACGCGTCGGGTCGACGGCGGCGTCAGCGTTTTTTCGCGCGCACCGATGTCGCGAATCACATCGCTCAAGGCCGCACGATCCCCCGCAATATAAAATCGTCCACCCGTTTCGGCGGCAATCTGACGCAGACCCGGCTCACTATTCGCCGCATCCACCGGCTGTGGCGCGCGCCCACTGGCAAATAAATCCCCGCCCACTTGCACCGTATAAATCGACACGCCCATGTGACTGGCGAGCGCCACCGCTTCGGCCGGTTTGATCTCGCCCGCAGTGCTGTCGCCGTCGGTAAATAAAATCAGCGCCGGGCGCTGCCCGCCCCGCACCCTGACCTGCTTCAGCGCCAGGCCAATGGCATCGCCTAACGCAGTATCCTGCCCCGCCATGCCAATCTGCAGGCGTGCCAGCATGGCACTGAGCAAGCCTGCGTCAAATGTGGGCGGCACCAGCGTGCCCGCCACGCTGCCAAACCCGATCAGCCCGAAACGGTCGCCGCGCCGTCCGGCGACAAAGCGTGTCACCAGACTTTTCAGCACCGCGAGGCGCTCGACCGGCTGTCCATTCAGCTCGAAATCATTGATGCTCATGCTTTTTGACGTATCAACCAGCAACACGATGTCGCGCCCCTGCGGCGCTGGCGGCACCCAACCGCCGATCCACTGTGGCCGCGCCAGCGCCAGCACCAGACATGCCAGCGCCAGCAATTTCAACAGCAGCTCGCCACGCAGACGCGTTTTTGCCTGGTCGTGCGTGGCAGGCAGAATCGCCAGATCAGGATGGATCAGCGTCACCCTACTGGCTGCCGCAACCTCAGTGGGTGCGCGTCCGTGCCACCACGCCACAACCACCAGCACCAGCAACAAAACCAGCCAGGCTGGCTGCGCCAATTGCCACATCAGCGGCAACCCCGCAGACACAGGTCAACTTGCTTCAACAGCAACTGCCATTGCGCCACGTTCAATGCATAGCCCGGTTGATAGCGTAATTGATTCAACTGCGCGACCAGTTCAGACCAGCCTGCACGCGCTGCCAGCGGCACGCCAGGCGGGCAGTCGGCGGGCAACTGCGCCAGCTGCAAATAAGCACGCAGGTGTTCTGCAAGCTGATACGCCACGCTGCGACCATCCAGCACCCCGCGCTCATATTGCGCACAAAGCCGCCTGATATTACGACGCGTCCTGCGACCCATCCGGCAACGCCACCACAGCCCGCCACTCAGGATAATCAGCACCCCCAGCAACAGCGCTACCCACAGCCCCCAGTGCGTTGAAACCACCGCCAGCGGTGGCGGTAGCGGGTTGATGATATCGATCAGGCCACCGGGATTCATCGGCTCAACGCACTCGCCAATGCGGTCAAATCATCCGTATTGGCCAGACACAGTGACAAACTTATCCCGGCAGCGCGGAATACTGTCTGTTGCGCGGCATGACGCACCCCGGCAGCTTTTGAAAACGCTGTACGCAGGCGCTGGCTACCGGTATCAAGCCGACGCAGCACGCCCGACGCTGCATCTTGAAAACACATCAGGCCGACATTGGGCAGATTGATTTCGCTGGCGTCGAGCACCTGAATTGCATGCACCTGATGGCGATTGGCAAGCCGCAGCAATGCGGCAGAATCGGCTGTCTGCAAACGCGAAAAATCACTGATGAGCACCAGGCGCGAGCCGCGCGGCAATTCAGCGTCGAGTTGCGACAACACCGGTGCCAGCATGGGCGCGTCTGATCCGTCGTCGCTTGGCGGACACGCCGCAATCGCCGCTTCAATCACTTGCAGCGCGCCGATTTCGCCCTGACGGCATGGCACGCTGCGCAGCTTCGCCTGCCACAACGTGGCGCCGATACAGGTCTGGCTGGCTGCCGCCTGTAGCGCCAGCAGCGCAACAATACGCGCCGCCTGCGTCACCTTGAGCCGTCCGCGCGTACCAAAACGCATGCTCGCGCCGCGATCAATCAAAAGGTGGAGCGCGGGCTGGTGTTCCTCACGATAGACCTTGACGTAAGGCTTGTTGGTGCGTGCTGTGCTGCGCCAGTCCATGCCGCGCACATCATCACCGGGCTGATACGGGCGCGCTTCCTCGAAATCCAGCCCGCTGCCCAGATGCACCGAACGCAGGTCTCCGGCATAACGCTGTGCCGTCTCGCGCCGATAGCCGAGTGCCTGGATCGCAAGGCGCAATTGCCGCACCTCGGCTTCACACAACAAGGGCGCATTCACGTCCACCTGCCGCGCGTGCAGTAGCCGGTGCTGGCTGCGTGCCAGCCAGATAGATAGTGGGTTGGTCATGCTCAGGGCACCGGCACCACATCAAGCAGCGCGGCAATCAGTGTATTGCGCGAGACTTTTTCCATGCGCGCGGCAAAGCTCGGGATGATGCGGTGGCGCAGGCAGTCGGGCGCGATGGCAGCGATGTCATGCGGGCTGACGTAATCCTTGCCGTTCAAATAAGCGTGCGCGCTGGCGGCGCGGGCGATCGCCAGCGATGCGCGCGGACTGGCGCCAACCTCGATCATGCCGGCGTAATCCGGCAACCAGGTCGCCAGTTGCCGGGTCGCGCCGACCAGGCTGACGATGTAACGCGCCAGCGCGATATCCAGATGTACCTGCGCCACTTCGGCGCGCGCCGCCAGCACGCTCGCCACATCAAGCTGCACTGTAGTAGCGCCGCCCGGCTGCGCGCTGCGGTCGCGTTGCAGGATCAGCAGTTCATCGTCGGCACTCGGGTAATCCAGCTCAACATGCAGCAGAAAACGATCAAGCTGTGCTTCCGGCAGCGGAAAAGTGCCAGCCTGCTCCAGCGGATTTTGCGTCGCCAGCACCATGAACACCGGCGGCAGCGTCCGGCTCACGCCGCCCACCGTAATCTGGTGCTCCTGCATCGCCTCCAGCAGTGCCGACTGCACCTTGGCCGGGGCACGGTTGATTTCATCCGCGAGGATGATGTCATGGAACAACGGCCCTTCGACAAAACAGAAATTGCCTTGCTGCGGGTTGTAAATATC
>DZDB01000122.1 GCA_022736605.1 Sideroxydans lithotrophicus | reverse complement strand
CTCGTGCGTGCCGGAACTCAAACGCATGGTCATCACCCACAAACAGGAGGCTGCATGAGTTATTCCGCCATCCTCCGGGAAATCGCCCGGGGTGTGCACGGCGCGCGCGACCTGACGCTGGACGAAGCTGAAAAGCTCTACGGCGCCATGCTCGACGGCGGCGTACCCGAACTGGAACTCGGCGCGATCCTGATTGCACTGCGCATGAAAAGCGAATCCGACGACGAACTGCTGGGCTTCTATCAAGCGCTGGCGCAACGCATCTACCCGCTCGACATTCCACCCGGCGGCATCCGTCCGGTGATACTGCCGAGCTATAACGGCGCGCGCCATCAAGCCAATCTGTTGCCTTTGCTGGCGCTGCTGCTGGTGAAATTTGGCGTACCGGTATTGATCCATGGCACGCTCGAAGGCCACGGCCGCGTCGCCACCGCGTACATTCTGCGGGAGCTCGGCATTCTGCCGTGTGTCAACGTGCGCCAGGCCAACGAAGCGCTGGCGAGTGAACGCATCGCGTTTGTGCCGACCGCTGCACTGTCGCCCGGCCTGGCCAATCTGCTGGCGCTGCGTAACCGGCTGGGGGTGCGTAACAGCGGCCATTCTCTGGCGAAAATGATCGACCCGTTCGGCGGCGACAGCCTGCGCGTGGTGAGTGTGTCACACCCCGACTATCTGGAAAAAATGCGTGTGTTTTTCCAAACCACCTGCGCACGCGCGCTGCTGCTGCGCGGCACCGAGGGCGAAGCCTTCGCCAACCCGAAACGCCGCCCCGACCTGACCTACTTTGAAGACTGCAAGGAACAGCTGCTGTTCGAGGCCGAAGTCGGCCCGCTCAAAAGCCTGCCCAGCCTGCCCGACACCATCGACGCGCCCGCCACCGCCCAATGGATCCGCGCAACCATCGCCGGCCATCACCCGCTGCCGCTGCCGCTCATCAACCAGCTTGCGTGTTGCCTGTACGGCAGCGGCTACACCAGCGACATGAACCAGGCCAAGGCCATCGTGGCGATGGAGACGGCCAACATCAGCACTGCCTGATTTTCACCTGGCGAATCCCGCATCATTGATGCAATAGCCAATTTTTTCATCGCCCAAACGGGCATCAATGTTTGTGTCTGAGCATCCAGGCTGCGGCCTGAACTATTTTTCGTGCTGCATCAAAATCGGATTGATCGCCCGCAAACGCTGGCTCAAGGCGCGCAACATGCCAATGCCCAGCTCGGGATACGACAGCAGCAAGCCATGAAATTTCTCGCTGTCCAGCGCCAGCGCCTCGGTATCTTCCAGCACATGCGCCGTGGCCGAGCGCCGTTCGTGGTCGATCAACGCCATCTCGCCCAGACTGTCACCCGGTTTTAATTCCGAAATGAATAGCTGCCGCACCGGATCCGGGTCAACCGAAATGCCGACCCGGCCGCTGGTGATGATGTACAACTCCAGCCCGATGTCGCCGCGATCAAACACCCGCACGCCCCTGGGCCACGCCACCGGTTCGAGCAAAGGCGCAAGACGGCTCAATTGATCGGTGCGTAAATAAGCGAACAGCGGCACCCGGGTGAGCAACATTACGCGTTCGAAATGCACGTTCATGCCATCCCTTTCTGTAAATCACGACAGTGCCGTGCAGATTCGCCCAGCCAGTCGCTGCCGTGCGTCTCGCACCACGCCAGCCAGTCGGAGAAACCCTGTTTGCCCGGCGCGGCGCCGCGCAACGCCACGCCTTCGCGCGCCGCTTCGAACAACAACGCCAATTCATGAAATAGCGCCCCGTGGCGTTTGTGCTGCAACGCAGACTCCATCGTCTGCGCCCACAAATACCGGTCTTCGCTCAGCAGACCGGCGCGAATCGCGCTGATTTCTGCTCCCTGACCCGTATTACCGAGTATCTGCAACACGCTGTCCAGATGGCGCAGCGCCTCCTCGCGCAACACCAGCATCAGGAATGTCCATTCTGGCGCAGCTTGCTTGCCGGATGCTGCGATGCGATCGCGGATCAGCAAGGCATCGCGGGCGTGGCGTACATGCCAGTCACGCTGCTGGTCGAGCAGTTCGTCCTTGCCGCGAATGTCAGACGCTGCCAGCGCCGGAATCATCACCTGTTGCAGGTCAAAATCGCGCCCATGCTGCGCCAGTGCCGCGCCCCACGCGCGGGTGTGCGCCGGCATGAAAGCAGCCGCACATGCACGCGCCGCTGCTCGCACACGATGATCCTCATCACGCAGGGCGCGCGATAGCCAGGCCAGCCCTGGCAGATCAGCAAACGACAAGTGCGCCGCCGCACGTATCGCCGCCACCCGCACCCCATAGGCCGGACAGGCCAATGCAGCGTCAATCATTGACACCGCCTCATCCAGCGCCAGGTGCGGGCAGCGCGACCAGATCGTCAGTGCGAATGCCCGTAACCGCGCCTGTTCACTCCTGAGAAACGGCCGAACCAGCGGCAACAAATCTGCATGCGGCATGGCCGCCAACGCGCCCAGCGCCGCCAGTTGAGCATCCTGTTCCGGCGCTTGCAGCAAATCTTCGAGCGTAGCGCGCGCCAACGGCTTCAATTCGGCGACATCACCATGCAGACAACCCACTGCGGCGGCAGCGCGCTGGCGCGGGCTGCCCTCTGCCAGCCAGCTTGCGGCGTTTGCCACGGCGTCTGGGTAGGCGGCAGCCAGCAACAGCCGTATCGTGGTTTCAGCCAGATGCGCATCGCCACGCTGGGCGGCGTCCCACGCCACGCTTTCCCAGCCCGGCGGCATCAGCCGGGCAATGCGCGCCAGCAACTGATCCTGTTGACGCGGCGACAGCTCGGCGTACACCGAGAGCATGGCTGCACCGGCATGCTCGCGCGCCAGCGAAACCAGCAGATCGGCATAATTGTGCAACGCCGCACTGCTGTCGACGTCACGCAGATTCGCAGCCAACTTGAATGCCGCTGCCCGGTCGATCCCGCCGGATTCAATCACCGCCTCCCCGTCGTGGGCGAAAACAGACTGGCTCACCAAGGCCACCAGGCTGTCGCCAAACGCTGCGTTCTTTTTCAGCTTGACCCAGAAAAACAGCAGCGCGATCACAAAGCCTGCACCCGACACCCATTCCAGCGGGATGTTCTTGGGAATCCACCACAGGAACAACGCCGACGCCAGCAACCCCAACGGCAACACCAGCGCCGCGATCAAGGCATGCGCCCGTCCCTGCATATAGGCGGGCAGCGCATGAAAGAAAAAACCGGAAATCATATTGCGCACACCGGGCAGCACGCCCACCGTGTTAATGCGCCCCAGCACCGCCGTCAGATAACCTGCGCTCAACGCCATCAGGCCAAAACTCAGCAGCGTGGTGACGGGATACACCAGATTCAGCTTGCTCAGACCAAAACGCCGCAGCAGACGGCTGAACACAAACAGCTGCAACACCAGCAGGCAGGTATTGACGATGGCCGAAAACCAGCCAAAAAATGCCGTGAGTTGATGCTCGTCCGGATAATGCCGGGCAAAGATACTGCCGACCAGGTACTCCTGCACACTGAGCAGCAGCACCAGCAAAAACACCCCAAGCGCAATCAGCCGCACCAAGCTGGACTGGCGCGAAAACATCAAACCTTCGCGCAGCATCTGTACCGGCGTGCTGGCGCGGCCACGCTTGATGGGTGTGTAAATCGGCTCACCATAATGGCGCCAGGCCAGCAATGCCAAGATCGAAATCAAGCTCAACGCCCACACCAGCGCAACATTGGATGGCGCAATACCCGACCCTGCCACACCAAGGAAAACCCCGCCCAGAATTGCGCCCAGCCGGAAAATCGCCATCACCGCTGGAAACAGGCGCTTGGCCTGCTGGGCATCAAAGAAGTAACCGGTGTAATGACTGAAATGCACCAGCAGCAATTCTGAAATTACGCCATAAGCGATGAAATACAGCGCAACACCCAGATTGCCCGCCACCGTCAACATTGCCAGCCAGGCCAGCCCCACCATCACGGCGAATCCCAACAACAGATAGCTGAACAGGCGATAAGAAGTGACGCGATCGACAAATGCGGCATAGGCCAGGCTCAATGGCACCAGCAACAGCGCAATCAGGACAAACATCTGCGGTAAATTATCCGCCCCATATTGGGTAAAGAACAACGCATCGCTGGTGGCACGGCCGATCGACAGACCAAAGCCGATCAAGGCCGCAATCAATGACAGAAACAGCACCAGCCGCCCCTCGCCCCGGTGCAGCATTAATAGTCGATACAGTCGGGTTCGGAGCCGCATCAGACCAGACAGCCTGAAAAATGCGTGTGCTCAAGCCACTTGTTTTTCATTTTTTAACCTTGGCAAGCCACAACAGCGCCGACGCGCGCGCCCATTCACCACACAGCGTTTATTTAGCATAGCCTACTGCAAGCCCAATTCAATCCTTCAGATCGGCACGGTCGCCATTAGGCTTGTGCTTCACGCTGTAACGATGATCCATCTTGGTGCAGCGCTATACCGCACGCACCGCAGTCGTGCGGTATAACCGCCTTAAAGGCGCGTGTCATATAAATTATTCATTATAAACAATAGATTATTTGTAAATTACTTATGGCACACTGTTTGCTTAATCTTTAGCCAATGCTAATGCTGTCAAGGAAAAGCAATGCAAACAGGGAAGGTATATCTGATCGGCGCGGGCCCCGGCGACCCCGAGTTGATGACGCTCAAGGCCGTGCGCGCGCTGGGGGAAGCCGATATCGTGCTGGTCGACGATCTGGTCAACCGCGCGGTGCTGGCGCATGTTCGACCCGGCGCGCGCATTATCGAGGTCGGCAAGCGCGGCGGCTGTCAGTCGACGCCGCAGGCCTTCATTCATCTGCAAATGATTCAGGCAGCGCATGCCGGACACTGCGTGGCGCGGCTCAAGGGCGGCGACCCGTTCATGTTCGGTCGCGGCGGCGAGGAAATCGAGGCGCTGCGTGCCGCCGGTATCGCGGTGGAAGTGGTGAGCGGCGTGACGGCCGGCATTGCCGCACCGGCAACCCTCGGCATCCCGGTCACGCACCGTGACTGGGCACCCGGTGTGACCTTCGTCACCGGCCACACGCGTGACGGCAACAGCGTGAACTGGGCGGCGCTGGCGGCGGCGCGCACCACGCTGGTGATTTACATGGGGGTGAAAAACCTGCCTGAAATCGTCGCGCAATTGCTGGCGGCGGGCATGCCTGCGACCACCCCGGCAGCGGCGGTGCAAAGCGGCACGCTCGGCATGCAGCGCGAGGTCAAGGCCACGCTCACGACGTTGCAAGCCGCGATGCACGCTGCCGACATCGGCAGCCCGGCAATTTTAGTCATCGGCGCGGTCGCCAGTCTGGCCGCGATCGACACCTTTACCGAAGCCGCCGTCAAAGCGGCCTGATACACGCGATTGGAGTATTGAACATGCAAAAAATGAAATTGGTGATGGTCGGCAACGGCATGGCGGGTGTGCGCACCCTGGAAGAACTGCTGAAGCTGGCACCCGACCTGTATGACATCACCGTGTTCGGCGCCGAGCCGCACCCCAACTACAACCGCATCCTGCTGTCGCCGGTGC
>DZDB01000121.1 GCA_022736605.1 Sideroxydans lithotrophicus | reverse complement strand
CATCTTTACCCGGCGGTAACAAGTTTGCCGCCGATACCGCCTGAGCCGTCTGCAAATCCGCTGCAAATTGCCTGGTGGAGTCTGCAACTGCGCTACTGGGCCTATCGTCACCAGGCTGAAATGTGGCCACAGTTTGGTACGGTGCGGCTGTTTGTGGTGTATCACGTAGCAGCAGAGGGTGTTGCGCTGCAACATTCGCTGGGTTTGCGCAAAGGTGCGGTGGGCATTGTGCATGCCTTCGCCAAAACCAGTCAGGACAGTCAGAACAATATCGTTATCGCGCATGAAATGTTGCATGCATTGGGTGCCAGCGACAAATATGATCTGGCCAACAACCAACCGATTTATCCTGAAGGCTATGCTGATCGCCAGCAGCTGCCGTTGTATCCGCAACACGATGCCGAAATCATGGCTGGGCGACGTCCACTCAGCGCCGATCAGGCCAGCATGCCACTCAACCTTGCGCGTTGCGTCATCGGTGCCAAAACGGCGTTTGAGATAGGCTGGCGCTGATCTATTACCAGCCCAGCGCGCGGGCGCCCTGGTAGAAACCGAAACTGACTAGCCAGGCGAGGCCGAGCGGCCACGCGACAGCGATGAACGTAAACCACCAGCTTTTTGATTCCTGCTTGAGCACCGCGACGGTTGACAGGCACGGCGTATAAATCAGCGTAAACAGCATGAAGCTATACGCTTGTACCCAATCGAGTTTGCCAGCGATGACGCCAGCCAGATTGCTTTGCCCGGCGCCATAGATTACTGCCAGCGCACCAATCACGATTTCCTTGGCGATAAAGCCAAACAGCAGGGCGACTGAAAGCAGGCGGTCGATTCCCAGCGGCTGAAATATTGGCACCATCCAGTCTGCCAGTTGTCCCGCCAGTGTTGTCGGGCTGGCAGGCGGTACATCAAACGGGTAATGCGTCAGTGCCCAAACGATGATGACACCCGCAACGATAAAGCCGGATGCCCCGACCAGAAAGTGCCGCGATTGTTGCCAACCCTGCAACAGTAACTGCTTGAACGTGGGGAAGCGATAGGGCGGCAGTTCCAGCAACAGAGGCTCGACGCTGCGGTACTTGCCGCGCCACACCAGTGCCGTCAGGAATGCCATCAAAAAGCTCATCAGATACAGCGAAAACATCACCATGGCGGCAGCGCGCGGGGCGAAGATGGCAGTGGTGAAAAACAGAAACACTTGCAGCCGCGCCGAGCACAGCGAGAATGGAATCACCATCATGGTGAGCAATCGCAGTGCGCGCGAACGCATCACTCGGGTACCCATCAGCGCAGGCACATTGCAGCCGAAACCCATCAATTGCATCACGAACGAGCGCCCATCCAGACCGACTTTGGCCATCAGCGCGTCCATCAGATACGCGGCGCGTGCCAGATACCCGCTGTCTTCAATGATGGCCATGAAGATAAAGAACACCACGATAATTGGCAAGAAACTCAGCACGGTGCCAACGCCATCAAACAGCCCATCGAGGATGAAGCTCTGCAGTGGCAGCGGGGCGCCCGTCAAGGCAGGCTGGATCAGACCGGTTTTGATCTGCTCCAGCCCCCAGTTCATGCCATCCTGTAGCGGTGTGCCGATGCCGTAGACCAACTGAAACAGCAGGAACACGGTAATAAAAAACAGCGGTAGACCCAGCCACGGATGCAGCAGCACGCGATCCAGGCGGCGTGTCAGATCGGGCGCCAGGGTAATCGGCGTGTTCACGCTATTGCCAACAATGCGATCCAGTTCGACTTCGATGTTGTCGTCCTGACGCAACCCTGCTGTATCCGCCAGCATGGGCTTCGGGTGGGCTTGCAAAAGTTGCTCGATGCCTTGTCGTGCCGCTTCAAATCCCTGGCCGTATTTAGCGCTGACCAGCGTAACCGGTACATCAAGGCTGCGTGCAAGCGCCGCCAGGTCGATTTTGATGCCAAGCTGTTTGGCCTCGTCTGACATGTTCAGCACCAGCGTCATCGGCAGCTTGAGCGCCTTGAGCTGTAGTAGCAGTGCCAGCTGGCGGTCGAGCTGGGAGGCGTTCAGTATCACCACCAGGCCATTCACAGTCTGCGACTCCAGGAAGTGACGCACCACCTGTTCGTCGTCTGAAAAACCATGCAGGTTGTAGATGCCAGGTAGGTCAACGACTTCGACCATGGTGCCGGCCAGCAGAATTTTGGCTGCCAGCAGGTCAACGGTAATGCCGGGCCAGTTGCCCACGCGTGCGCCGGCGCCGGTCAAGCGATTGAAAAACGTGGATTTGCCCGTATTGGGCATGCCCAGCAGGGCGATACGCTTCATTTGGGGGACTTAAACGACGAGATTGACGTTGATTTTGGCGGCGTCAGCGCGCCGGATCATGAGCTCGGTGTGGCCGATGCGAATTTGCAATGGTCCGCGTAGTGGTGCTGCGCGAACCATTTCGACACGGCGACCGGGACGCAGACCCAATGCGGCCATGCGTCGACCTAATTCAGGGCTAACGTCGATGGTTTCTATGGTGCCAGTCTGATTGGGGAACAGATGATCCAGCGATGTGTGCATGGGTTTGCGAAATCTAAATGAGAAGGATTCTTATTTTTAACACAAGGCGGTGCGGCGCGCAAGGGGTGCTGCAATAATTTTGAAAACCCCAGCAAAATAAAATAAGGTATGAATACTGCCAGTCTGGACGGTGTGGCGCGCTATATTTGGTCGAGATGGCCAGTTATATACTCCTGCGCATGGTGCGGGTGACGAATAATCAATATGCAATATCCGGCATTTGCTGATGGTTTTTATGGCAATGCAGATTTTTTCAGTATTTCAGGAGCCTTATCCATGCCACGCGATCCGAAAACCGGCATTTATCAGCCATTCATGCTTAAACCATTGCCGAACGATGCAGGTGCCATTGGCAGTGATTTTCAGCGTTATCTATTGTATTACCTTGGGCGTTTTCAGGGCTGCATGCCGCCTTATACCTATGAGGCGCTGTCTTATACTTTGCGCGACCGACTCATGGTCGATTGGCGCAATACCTGGAATGCACATTTACAACCAGGCAACCGGCGTGCTTATTACATGTCGCTGGAATTCCTGATTGGGCGTGCAATGGGCAACCATATCCTTAACTTGGGTATTAAAAACGAGATTGATCAGACCATGTTGAGTTTCAGTCAGCATCTGGAGGATGTGCTGGAACAGGAACCGGACGCAGGTTTGGGTAACGGCGGCCTGGGACGATTGGCTGCGTGTTTCATGGACAGTTGCGCGAGTCTGAAACTGCCGGTGATGGGTTACGGTATTCGCTATGAATACGGCATGTTCCGCCAGCTTATCGACAATGGCTATCAGCTGGAGGAGCCGGATCTCTGGTTGCGCGAAGGCAATCCATGGGAAATCGAGCGCATTGAATACAGCCAGCGCGTGCATTTTGGCGGGCGCAGCGAGATGTATCACGATGCGTATGGCCAGTCGCGCATGCGCTGGGTTGATACCCAGGATGTGCTGGCGATTCCATTCGACATGCCGATTTCAGGCTACCGTAACCAGACTGTGAATACGTTGCGGCTGTGGAAATCGACCGCGACCGATGAATTTAATCTGAATGAATTCAACGCTGGCAGTTATATCGAAGCGGTGCGCGCCAAGAACGAGGCGGAGCATATTTCGATGGTGTTGTATCCCAACGACAGCAGCGAAAATGGCAAGGAATTGCGGCTGCGCCAGCAGTATTTTCTCGCTTCGGCGAGCCTGCACGACGCAGTGCGTATCTGGGAACGCAATGGCGAGAATGACTATCGCAAATTTGCCGACGAAAACGTGTTCCAGATGAACGATACCCATCCGACCATCGCGGTGGCGGAATTGATGCGTATTCTGGTCGATGAAAAGGGCGTGGCGTGGGACGCGGCCTGGAATATCACCACGCACTGCATGGCGTATACCAACCACACCCTGTTGCCCGAGGCGTTGGAAAAATGGCCATTGGGTTTGTTTGAGCGTTTATTGCCCCGTCTGCTGGAAATCATCTACGAAATCAATGCGCGTTTCCTGCGCCAGGTTTCGCTCAAATGGCCGGGCGATATCGAGCGCCAGAAGCGCATGTCGATTATCGAGGAAGGGTCGCAGCGTCACGTGCGTATGGCCTGGCTGGCGATCGTCGGCAGTTTTTCAGTCAATGGTGTGGCCGCACTGCACTCGCAACTGTTGCGCGACGGCCTGTTTCACGATTTTTATCAGCTGTGGCCGGAAAAATTCAACAACAAGACCAATGGCGTCACGCCGCGTCGCTGGGTCGCACATGCCAATCCCGGCATGAGTGCGCTGATCACGTCAAAAATCGGTGATGGCTGGGTGGCAGATTTGAGCCAGCTGGCGCTGCTGAAGCCCTTTGCAGGCAAGAAAAACAAGGCGTTTTACGCCGACTGGCGCGCGGTCAAGCTGGCCAATAAGCAGCGATTGGCGGATATGGTCAAGGCTGACTGTGGTGTGGACTTCAATCCAGCCGCGTTATTTGATGTGCAGGTCAAGCGCATCCATGAATACAAGCGCCAGTTGCTCAATATCCTGCATGTGATTCATCTCTATCTGCGCATCAAGAACGGTCGCATGGACAACTGGGTCGATCGCTGTGTGCTGATTGGCGGCAAGGCCGCGCCAGGGTATGCCATGGCCAAGCGCATCATCAAGCTGGCGAACAGCGTGGCAGCTGTGGTCAACAGTGACCCGGCAGTGAATGGACGGCTCAAGCTCGCCTTTTTTCCCAATTACCGGGTTTCAAGTATGGAGATTATTGCGCCCGCAACCGATGTGTCGGAACAGATTTCCACCGCCGGAAAAGAGGCATCCGGTACCGGCAACATGAAATTCATGATGAACGGCGCGGTAACCATCGGTACCTATGATGGCGCCAATATCGAGATCATGGATGCGGTCGG
This sequence comes from Sideroxydans lithotrophicus, assembly GCA_022736605.1. Taxonomy (GTDB): domain Bacteria; phylum Pseudomonadota; class Gammaproteobacteria; order Burkholderiales; family Sulfuriferulaceae; genus Sulfuriferula. Next base: position 683 of record DZDB01000121.1, on the reverse strand, counting down.
TGAGGAAAACTTTTTCCTGTTCGGTCTGCGCACTGCCGAAGTTGATGTGCTGCACAAGCAGTATCAGCCGTGGCAATACGTCGAACAGGATGCTGACCTGAAAGCCGTGCTGGAATTGCTCCGTGCCGGGCATTTCAACCCGTGCGAGCCGTTCATTTTCGACATGATTACCGACGCCATCCAAAGCCCCAGCGACCCGTGGATGACGCTGGCGGATTTCCGCAGCTATGTGGACGCGCAGGATCGGGTGGCAACCGCCTGGCAGGATACTGAAAGCTGGACGCGCATGAGCATTCTCAACACGGCGTCGAGCGGGTTTTTTTCGACGGATCGAACCATGCTGGAATACAACCGCGACATCTGGAAACTCAAGCCAGTCGACAGTTGAGCGCGGTGTCCGTCATAAAAAAAGCCCGGCATGCCGGGCTTTTTTTATGCTGATAACTTTACGCCAGGCGCATCTGCGGAAACAGAATCACATCGCGAATGCTCTGGCTGTCGGTCAGCAGCATCACCAGCCGGTCGATGCCGATGCCGCAGCCACCGGTTGGGGGCAGGCCGTATTCCAGTGCGCGGATGTAGTCGGCGTCGTAATGCATCGCTTCTTCGTCGCCGGCTTCCTTGTTGCGCACCTGCTGCATGAAGCGCTCGGCCTGGTCTTCCGGATCGTTTAACTCGGAAAA
>DZDB01000120.1 GCA_022736605.1 Sideroxydans lithotrophicus | reverse complement strand
CGACGATCCTGGTGCCGGAGGCGAGCTGTTCCAGTGCGGTGATCAGGCGCGCCGGTTGAGGCCACTGGCCGAATGTCATGCCGGTTTCGCGGCAGAACCGGCGCTGAATGGTTTTGGCGTCGATGCCCAGGCGCCCGGCCCAGTCGCCCAGCGTGGACGCATCATCTGGCGTCTCGGTCAGGGCATGGCAAATGACGAGCAAATCGGGGTCGGCGGGTTGCGGCCGCCGCTGCGAAATAGCCCACTGCTCCGGCAGACGCCGGTGGGTAATTCGCAGACTCATAACGGGCGGTGTAATGAATTGAATATCAGTGGGCGGCTTCCCAGTTCAAACCGACGCCCAGTTCAACTTTGAGCGGCACTGCCAGCGTGGCGACGTTACACATCAGGCCGGGTAATGAAGCGCGCACCTGTTCCAGTTCGGCTTCCGGCACTTCCAGCACCAGTTCGTCGTGCACCTGCATGATGAGTTTGGACTGGCGTTGTTCTTTTTCCAGCCAGCCCTGGGTGGCGATCATGGCGAGTTTGATGAGGTCGGCGGCGGTGCCCTGCATCGGCGCGTTGATGGCGGCACGTTCGGCGCCGTCGCGGCGCTGTTTGTTGGGACTGCGGATTTCCGGCAGCCACAGGCGGCGGCCGAATACGGTTTCGACGTAACCCTGCTCGCGCGCCTGTTCACGGGTGCGTTGCATGTAGTCGGCAACGCCGGGATAGCGTGCAAAGTAACGGTCGATGTACGACTGCGCGGCGGCGCGGCTGAGGTTGAGCTGCGCAGCGAGGCCGAACGCCGACATGCCGTAGATCAGGCCGAAGTTGATGGTTTTGGCGACGCGGCGCTGCTCGCTGCCGACTTCCGCCAGCGGCATGGCGAAAATTTCGGCGGCGGTGGCGCTGTGAATGTCGGCGTCTTCGGCGAACGCCTTGAGCAGGCTGGCGTCGCCCGACAGGTGCGCCATGATGCGCAATTCGATCTGCGAATAATCCGCCGACACGATGTGGCTGCCGGGCGGCGCGATGAAGGCTTCGCGGATGCGCCGACCCTCGGCGGTTTTGACCGGAATATTTTGCAGATTGGGGTCGTTGCTTGACAGCCGTCCGGTGACCGCCACCGCCTGCGAATAGCTGGTGTGGACGCGCCCGGTGCTCGGGTTGACCATGCGCGGCAGCTTGTCGGTGTAGGTGGATTTGAGCTTGGCGACGCCGCGGTATTCAAGCAGCAGCTTGGGCAGCGGGTAATCCTGCGCCAGCTGGCTCAGCACGTCTTCATCGGTTGACGGCACGCCGCCGGGGGTTTTCTTGATCACCGGCAAGCCCTGCTGCACGAACAGGATTTCCTGGATCTGCTTCGGCGAATTGAGGTTGAACGGTTGTCCGGCGGCGGCGTGCGCCTGCTGTTCCAGTGCCAGCATGGTGTGGCCGAGTTCGCGGCTTTGCGCGTCGAGCAGCTTTACATCGAGCAGCACGCCGTTGCGCTCGATCTGCCACAGAATCGGCAGCAACGGCATTTCCAGCTGGCTGTAGATATAGTCGAGTCTGGCGTCGGCGGCGATGCGTGGGTACATCGCTTGGTGTAATTGCAGCGTGATGTCGGCGTCCTCGGCGGCGTATTCGCTGGCGCGCGCCACGTCGACCTGATCGAAGCCGATGTGCGCGGCACCCTTGCCTGCGACTTCGGCATACGAGATGGTTTTGACGCCGAGATGGCGCAACGCCAGGCTGTCCATGTTGCGCGACTGGTGCGATTCGACCACGTAGGATTGCAACAGCGTGTCGTGCGCCGCGCCCTTGAGGTGGATATCGTGATTGGCCAGCACGTGCATGTCGTATTTCAGATTCTGGCCGAGTTTGGCCTGCGCCGGATTTTCCAGCCAGGGTTTGAGACGCGCCAGTGCGGCGTCACGGTCGAGTTGCTGCGGCGCGGCGGGGCCGCTGTGCGCCAGTGGCAGATAGGCGGCGTGACCCGCTTCAATCGCGAACGAGACGCCGACGATGCGCGCCAGCATCGGGTCGAGGTGGGTGGTTTCGGTATCAACGCAGACCAGGTCGGCGCGCTCGATGCGCATCAGCCAGGCGTCGAGCTGGGCATCGCTCAAGATGGTTTCGTAATTGCGCTGTAGCGGCGCATCGGCAAACAGGTCGGCCATCGGTGCGTCGCTGGTTTCGGCAGCCGATGCGGGCGGCGGGCTGTCGAGTTCACGCAGCCAGGTCTTGAAACCGTAGCGGGTGAATAGCTCGGTGAGTGCAGGGCGATCCGGTTCGGCCATGACCAGCGCGCGCACGCCTTGCGGCAACGCCACGTCAGCCTTGATCGTGACCAGTTTGTAGCCCATCGGCAGCCAGTCGAGTGCGCGTCGCAAATTCTCGCCGACGCTGCCTTTGACGGCGTCGGCGTGCGCCATCAGCTTGTCCAGCGTGCCGTATTCGGAGAGCAGTTTGACGGCGGTTTTGGGGCCGACTTTTTCCACCCCGGGCACGTTGTCCACGGTGTCGCCGACCAGCGCCAGATAATCGACGATGCGCGCTGGCGGCACGCCGAATTTCGCCAGCACGGCGGCCTCGTCCAGGGTTTCATTGCTCATGGTGTTGATCAGCGTGACGTGCGGGTTGACCAGCTGTGCCATGTCCTTGTCACCGGTTGAAATGACCGTGTCCAGGCCTTCGGCTTCGGCCATTTTTGCCAGCGTGCCGATGACGTCATCGGCCTCCACGCCATCAACCATCAGCAACGGCCAGCCCAGCGCGCGGATGGCGTGATGCAGCGGCTCAATCTGTTGCGCCAGGTCGCTTGGCATCGATGGGCGGGTGGCCTTGTAGTCGGGATACCAGTCATCACGAAAGGTTTTGCCTTTTGCATCAAATACGCAGGCGCTATAATCGGCGTCGTAGTCTTTTTTCAGGCGCCGCAGCATGTTCAGCACGCCATAAATCGCGCTGGTCGGTTCGCCCGCCGCATTACGCATATCCGGCAATGCGTGGAACGCCCGATACAGATAAGACGATCCATCCACCAACAACAGTTTTTTAGCCACCCGGACACCCCAAAAATGCATAAAGAAAAATTGCCCACGCCTGCCGACCCGGAACTGGCCGCACACGCCGGTTACAACGCCCGCGAGTCGTGGCGCATGTTCGAGATTATGGCAGAGTTTGTATCGGCGACCGAACGGCTGGGCGGCATTCGTCCGGCGGTGAGCCTGTTTGGCAGCGCGCGCACGCCCACCGATCATCCGTATTATCTGCTCACTGAACGCATTGCGCGGCAGCTCTCCGATGCGGGATTTTCGGTCATTTCAGGCGGTGGCCCGGGCATCATGGAGGCCGCCAACAAGGGCGCGTTTTATGGTAAATCACCCAGCGTGGGGCTAAATATCCAGCTGCCGCACGAGCAGCACGACAATCCCTATCAGGACATTTCACAGAGTTTCGGCCACTTTTTTGCGCGCAAGGTGATGTTCGTCAAGTTTGCCTCGGCCTACGTGGTGATGCCCGGCGGCTTTGGTACGATGGACGAATTGATGGAAGCGCTGACGCTGGTGCAGACTGGCAAAAGCCGCAAAATACCGATTATTCTGGTGGGCACGCCATTCTGGGCAGGTCTGCTGGCATGGTTTAAAACCACGCTGATTGACGAGGGCATGATCAACGCCGAGGACATGGATTTGATCAAGGTGATTGATGAGCCGGAAGACGTGGTGTGCGCGATTTTCGACCATTATGAAAAACGCGGCTTCGCGCCGACCGCCAAAGAACGCGAAATCCAGCTATACCTATAAGCTGCTAAAATCAAAGCTGATACATTTTCTCAAGGACGCCACCATGCGCCGTTTCATCGTTTCACTGCTGTTCGCGCTGCCGTTATCCGCGTTTGCTGCGGACCGGCCAAAAGACCTGCAACCCTTGCCCGATTTGCCGCCGCCTCCGCCTGGCGTGATGGCAGGTGATGATGAACCGCAAATCACCATCCAGCAGCGCAGCGAGGGAAAAGTTGAGGAATACCGCATCCGTGGCAAACTCTACATGATGAAAATCACTCCAAAAATCGGCAAGCCGTATTATCTGATCGATCAGCGTGGGGACGGTAATTTCATCCGCCAGGGCAGTCTCGATAGTGGCCTGCGCCCGCCTATGTGGGTCATCAAGCAATGGTAAGCGCTTCGCTCTAACCCCTGACCCGGTGCTTCAACCGGGTCGATTTCATTGCAAACACCATGTCTGTATTCACCACTGTTACACCCGACGAGGCCGAAGCCTGGCTCAAGCGCTACACCGTCGGCACGCTGGTTGAGCTCAAAGGCATTGCCTCGGGCATCGAAAATACCAATTATTTTCTTACCACCGGCCATGGGCGCTATGTGCTCACGCTGTTTGAAATCCTGCGCCACGATGAGCTGCCGTATTTCCTCAACCTGATGGATCACCTGGCGCGCCACGGCGTGCCGTGTCCGCAACCGCTGGCGGATATCGATAATGCCTTGCTGGCGACGCTGAACGACAAGCCTGCCAGCATCGTGTCGTGCCTCGCCGGGCGCGCGCTGGAACACCCTGACGCAGCGCATTGCGCGCAGGTTGGCGAGGTGCTGGCAGACATTCATCTGGCCGGTAAAACCTATCCGCAGCAGCGTGACAATCCGCGTGGCACAGCGTGGTGGAAAGCCACGGCGCAGCAACTGGCAGCGGTGCTGGATAGCGCTGCGGCGGTATTGCTGGCCGATGAAATCCGTTTTCAGGCGCTGCACCGTTTGCAGGATTTACCGCGCGGTGTGATTCACGCCGATCTGTTTCGCGACAACGTGCTGTTCGACGGTGAACGCCTGTCGGGCGTGATTGACTTCTATTTTGCCTGCCACGATGTGTGGCTGTACGACGTGGCGATTACTGTCAACGACTGGTGCGTGCTGCCCGATGGCAGCCTCGACAGTGAGCGCACGCTCGCGCTGCTGCAGGCTTATCACGCGGTGCGCCCGTTTACGCCGATCGAGCGCGGTGCCTGGCCGGTGATGCTGCGCGCGGCGGCGTTGCGGTTCTGGGTGTCGCGCTTGTATGACCTGCATTTTCCGCGTGCGGGCGAAATGACGCACGCTAAAGACCCGGGCCACTTTCAGCGCATCCTGCAGCAGCGTATCGCTGCCCAGTCCGCGTTACAGCGGCTCTGGGTTTAACCACATATCAGAAATCAGGGAGCGTATTTTGGACATCAATCAGGTACCGGCCAGCCATGGCTGGCTGTGGATCAAGCAGGCATTTGCGTTATTTCGGCAAAGCCCGCTGATCTGGATCGTGTTGTGCGTATCGATTTTTCTGCTGGCGGGTTTGATGGGGATTATCCCAAAGCTCGGCAGTCTGTTGTTTCAGCTGATCGCCCCGGCATTTACCGCTGGTTTGATACTCGGCTGCCAGGCGGTGGAGTCGGGCGAAGAACTGGAAATTGCCCACCTGTTTGCCGGTTTCAAATCGCATGGCGCGCAACTCGTGACCATCGGCGGGCTATATCTGGTCGGGCTGATCCTGATTGCTGCCGTGATGTCCGCGCTCGGCGCCGGTGCGCTGGTAACCATGATGCTGCAAGGCCACCCCGAATCAGCCACTGCGGTAACACCGGCGATGCTTG
>DZDB01000013.1:19767-24384 GCA_022736605.1 Sideroxydans lithotrophicus | reverse complement strand
AATGGTGAGCACTCGCTGCGTTCGCTAGGTAAGGCAGGTGCGACGCGCTGGCGTGGTATCCGTCCTACCGTACGTGGTGTGGTGATGAACCCGGTTGATCACCCGCACGGTGGTGGTGAAGGCAAGACCGCAGCTGGTCGTCATCCAGTCAGCCCGTGGGGCGTGCCTGCCAAGGGCTTCCGTACCCGTCGCAACAAGCGCACAAGCAGTATGATCGTGCGCCGTCGTCAACAACGTTAAAGGGTAGAGAGTTATGCCACGTTCAGTAAAAAAAGGCCCGTTTGTTGATGACCATCTACAAAAGAAAGTAGATGCGGCACGCGCGGGCAATGACAAGCGCCCGATTAAAACCTGGTCGCGCCGTTCTACGGTGTTGCCCGACTTTATCGGTCTGACGATTGCGGTGCACAACGGCAAGCTGCACGTGCCGGTGTTCATTTCTGAAAATATGGTGGGCCACAAGTTGGGTGAGTTCTCGTTGACTCGCACCTTCAAAGGACATGCGGCCGACAAGAAAGCCAAGAGATAGGGGCAATGATGAGAGTATCTGCAGTATTACGTGGTACCCACATGTCGGCTCAAAAAGGCCGTCTGGTCGCTGATCAGATCCGTGGTTTGCCAGTTGACAAAGCGTTGAATATTCTGGCGTTCAGCCCGAAAAAAGGCGCCGCAGTCATCAAGAAAGTTCTGGAGTCGGCGATTGCCAACGCGGAACACAATGAAGGCGCCGATATCGACGAGTTGAAAGTCGCCATTATCACCGTTGACCAGGGGCCGTCCATGAAGCGTTTCATGGCGCGTGCCAAAGGCCGTGGCAATCGTATCAACAAGCAGACCTGTCACATCGCTGTGACAGTCGGCGACCAATAAGGAACGGCTATGGGACAGAAGATTCACCCAATTGGGTTCCGCCTGGCAGTTGCGCGTAACTGGACTTCCAAGTGGTATGCGGGCAGCCGTACGTTTGCCGCCACCCTCAACGAAGATATCAAGGTGCGCGATTTCCTCAAGAAAAAACTGGCCAATGCATCGGTTAGCAAGATTGTGATTGAGCGCCCAGCCAAAAATGCACGCATTACCATTCACAGCGCGCGTCCAGGCATCGTGATCGGTAAAAAAGGCGAAGACATTGAAGCGCTGAAGGCGCAGCTGCAAAAAATGATGGCGGTGCCGGTGCACATCAACATCGAAGAAGTGCGCAAGCCTGAAGTCGATGCGCAATTGATTGCAGCCAATATTGCCAGTCAGCTGGAAAAACGCATCATGTTCCGTCGTGCCATGAAACGGGCGATGCAGAATGCGATGCGTCTGGGTGCGCAAGGCATCAAGATCATGAGTTCGGGTCGTTTGAATGGCGCAGAGATTGCGCGTACTGAATGGTACCGTGAAGGCCGCGTGCCATTGCACACGCTGCGTGCTGACATCGATTATGGTTTCTTTGAGGCTAAAACTACATACGGCATTATTGGCGTGAAAGTTTGGGTTTACAAAGGTGATGCGCTGGCAAAGGGTGAGCAAGCAGTTGTCGCCCCTGCCGAGCCGGAAAAACGGGTAAGAAAGCCAGGAGCTAAACATGCTGCAGCCAGCTAGAAGAAAATACCGTAAAGAACAAAAAGGTCGTAATACGGGTGTTGCTACGCGTGGCAACAAGGTGAGCTTCGGCGAATACGGCCTCAAAGCAATCGGCCGTGGCCGTTTGACCGCGCGCCAGATTGAAGCTGCGCGCCGTGCCATGACCCGTCACATCAAGCGTGGCGGCCGTATCTGGATACGCATCTTTCCGGACAAGCCTATTTCGGAAAAGCCTGCTGAAGTGCGGATGGGTAACGGTAAAGGCAATCCCGAGTACTATGTTGCCGAGATTCAACCGGGCAAGATGCTGTACGAAATGGACGGGGTGGATGAAGTGTTGGCGCGTGAGGCGTTTCGTCTGGCGGCTGCCAAATTGCCAATCCAGACTGCGTTTGTCACACGAATGATAGGTAGCTAATCATGAATGCAAGCGAATTGAGAGCCAAATCGACGGCCGAAATCAACGAAGAAATGCTGGCTTTATTGCGTGCCCAGTTCAGCCTGCGTATGCAGGTTGCGACGCAGCAAACCAACAAGACCAGTGAGCTCGGAAAATTGCGCAAGAGTATCGCGCGTGCTCACACCGTTCTGCGTGAGAATGAAATGAAAGCGGCAAGCAAATGAGCGAAGTTGAGATCAAGGTTGCAAGAACCATGACGGGTCGTGTTGTCAGCGACAAAATGAATAAGACCGTTACGGTTCTGGTTGAGCGCAAGGTCAAGCATCCAATGCTGGGCAAAGTGATTCGATTGACCAAGAAATACCATGCGCACGATGAAAACAATGAGTTTCATGATGGTGATCTGGTCATTATCGAAGAGTGTCGGCCTATCGCTCGAACCAAAGCCTGGCGGGTAGCCAAGTTGGTGGAAAAGGCACGCGCTGCATAAAGTCTTGCGCTTTATTTCAGGGGCTGCTATAATAGCGCTCTTTTCGTCTCGCCAGAAACGGCGATCTTCCCGTACGGGTCCAAAACTAGCTGTCTTGGCAGGGTTACCTGGCTCGGCGGGTTAAGTTGGAGAATGTAAATGATACAAATGCAGTCCAGGCTGGATGTGGCTGACAATACGGGTGCGCGTTCGGTTATGTGCATTAAGGTATTGGGTGGCTCAAAGCGCCGCTATGCAAGCATCGGCGATATCATCAAAGTCACTATTAAAGACGCGGCACCGCGTGGCCGGGTCAAAAAAGGTGATGTTTACAACGCTGTTGTCGTGCGTACTGCCAAAGGCGTGCGCCGTCCGGATGGGTCGTTGATTAAATTCGATGGTAACGCAGCGGTCTTGTTGAACAACAAGCTCGAGCCTATTGGCACACGTATTTTCGGCCCAGTGACGCGTGAATTGCGTACTGAGCGCTTCATGAAAATCGTGTCCTTGGCGCCCGAAGTGCTGTAAGGAGGCGATGTGAACAAAATTCGTAAAGGTGATGAAGTTATTGTTATCGCCGGTAAAGACAAGGGCAAGCGCGGTACGGTGTTGCGTGTAAAGGATGCGGATCGCTTGTTGGTGGAAGGCGTCAACAATGTGAAAAAGCATGTCAAGCCAAATCCGGTAAAGGGTGAGGCAGGCGGCATTGTGGCTTTGGAAATGCCGATTCATATTTCCAATATTGCGTTATTTAACGCCGCTACCAAGCGTGCTGACCGGGTTGGCTTCAAGTTGCTTGAGGATGGGCGCAAAGTCCGCGTATTCAAGTCCAACGGCGAAGTTGTCGACGCTTAAGGGATGATCATGGCTCGTTTGCAAGAATTTTATAACACGACGGTCGTTGCGCAACTGACCGAACAATTTGGTTACAAGTCGCCTATGCAGGTGCCGCGCATTGATAAAATCACGCTTAATATGGGCGTTGGTGAGGCGGTGGCTGATAAGAAGGTGATGGAGCACGCTGTTAGCGACATGCAGAAGATCGCGGGTCAAAAAGCGGTGGTTACGAAATCGAAAAAATCCATTGCGGGCTTCAAGATTCGTGATGACTATCCGGTCGGTTGTATGTTGACGCTGCGCCGTGAGCGCATGTATGAGTTTCTGGATCGCTTGGTCACTGTGGCGATTCCGCGTATTCGCGATTTCCGTGGTTTGTCTGGCAAGTCTTTTGACGGTCGTGGCAACTACAACATGGGTGTGCGTGAGCAGATTATTTTCCCGGAAATTGAGTACGACAAAATTGATGCGTTGCGTGGTATGAACATTACGATTACCACCACTGCAAAAACTGATGCTGAGGCGCGCGCTTTGCTTGCAGCCTTTAAATTCCCGTTCAAGAACTGAGGACGTCATGGCAAAACTTGCTTTGATCAACCGTGATAAAAAGCGCCGTGCAACGGTCAAGAAATACGCGGCAAAACGTGCCGAGTTGCTCGCTGCTGCCGGTAATGAAAAGTTGTCTGATGAGGCACGCTATGAAGCGCGTCTCAAACTGCAAAAGTTGCCTCGGGACGCAAGTCCTGTGCGTCTGCGCAATCGTTGCCAGCTGACTGGTCGCCCACGTGGTGTGTACAGTAAGTTTGGTCTGGGGCGCATTAAGCTGCGCGAGATCGCCATGCGTGGTGAAGTGCCAGGCATGGTTAAGGCCAGCTGGTAAGCGGGAGAGTATCGAATGAGTATGAGTGATCCAATTGCCGATATGCTGACGCGTATTCGCAATGCACAAATGGTTGAAAAGACGGGCGTATTAATGCCTGCTTCTAAAGTGAAGCTGGCAATAGCCCAGGTGCTAAAAGACGAAGGTTACATTGATGATTTTGGCGTGCGTGAAAACGACGGCAAGCCAGAGTTGCACATTAGTCTGAAATATTATGCTGGCCGACCCGTTATCGAGAAAATCGAGCGTGTCAGCCGCCCTGGTCTGCGCATTTACAAAGGTAGCCAGGAAATTCCTAAAGTGATGAACGGACTGGGTATTGCCATCGTTTCCACCTCTCGCGGGGTGATGACCGATCGCAAAGCGCGCGCTGATGGCGTGGGCGGCGAAGTTCTGTGCATCGTGGCCTGATGAGGTATAGCAATGTCACGTGTAGCTAAAAATCCTGTTTCCGTTCCC
>DZDB01000013.1:0-19667 GCA_022736605.1 Sideroxydans lithotrophicus | reverse complement strand
GGTGTGCGCTATGCCGACGAAGTGGTTGTGATCAAAGAAACCAAGAAAAAATAGGTAAAGGCTAATCATGGACAAGAATACCGCGCGTCTGCGCAGAGCACGCAAAACCCGTGCCCGCATTGCAGATCAAAAAGTCAATCGTCTGGTGGTCTACCGTTCCAACTGCCATATTTACGCGCAGATTATCGATGCGGCGGGCGACAAGGTTCTGGTGAGTGCTTCTACCGTCGAAGGCGAGTTGCGCAAAGAGTTGGGCAACGGCGGCAACGTTGGTGCCGCAGTTGCGGTGGGCAAGCGAATCGCCGAGAAAGCCAAGCTGCTGGGTATCAGTGAGGTGGCGTTCGACCGTTCCGGATTCCGTTACCACGGCCGCGTAAAGGCTTTGGCTGATGCTGCCCGTGAACACGGCCTGAGCTTCTAATTGGGGTGAATGATGGCAAGATTTGAAACAAATCAAGAAAGTACTGACGGCCTGCGCGAGAAGATGGTTGCCGTTAACCGTGTAACCAAAGTTGTTAAAGGTGGCCGCATTCTCGGTTTTGCCGCTTTGACCGTGGTAGGCGATGGCGACGGTGGCATTGGTATGGGCAAGGGTAAATCCCGCGAAGTGCCAGTGGCGGTGCAAAAAGCCATGGACGAAGCGCGCCGCAAATTGGTCAAGGTCAACCTGAAAAATGGCACTTTGCATCACGCAGTGATTGGTAAGCACGGCGCCGCTGTGGTCTATATGCAGCCAGCTTCCGAAGGTACCGGGATTATCGCGGGCGGCCCCATGCGCGCTGTATTCGAGGTTATGGGTGTGCATAACATCCTGGCCAAGTGCATTGGCTCCACCAACCCATATAACGTGGTACGGGCGACGATCAATGGCTTGTTGCAGGTTAATTCACCTTCTGAGATTGCTGCCAAGCGTGGTAAATCGATAGAAGAGATCATGGAGTAAGGGTGATGACTGCTGTTGCCAAAATGATGAAAGTAACGCTGGTCAAGAGCGTTATCGGTACCAAACAATCTCACCGTGCCTGTGTGCGCGGTCTGGGTCTGCGCCGTTTGAATCATACGGTTGAGGTTCTGGATACGCCCGCTAATCGCGGTATGGTCAACAAGGTCTACTATCTCGTGAAGTGCGAGGGCTAAATGCAACTTAATACGATTAAACCCGCGGCTGGCAGCAACAGTGAGCGTCGCCGCGTAGGTCGCGGTATTGGCAGCGGCTTCGGCAAGACTGCTGGTCGAGGCCACAAAGGCCAGAAATCACGTACCGGCGGTTTTCATAAAGTCGGTTTTGAAGGCGGTCAAATGCCGCTGCAACGTCGTTTGCCTAAACGTGGTTTCGTTTCGCTTACAGCGGGCGATACAGCCCAGGTGTTACTGTCGGATCTGGACAAGTTGCCGGTTGATGACATAGATATTCTGGTTTTGAAGCAAGCGGGTGTCGTGCCTGCACGTGCCAAGACCGCTAAAGTGATTTTGTGTGGTCAGCTGAAGCGTGCGGTTAAATTGCACGGTGTGCTGGCAACCAAGGGCGCGCGTGCTGCAATTGAAGCCGCTGGCGGCAGTTTCGTGGAATAAGCTTTGGCTGCGAATAAACCTACCGTTGGCGCTGCAGGCAAGTTTGGTGATCTGAAACAGCGTTTGCTGTTTTTGATCGGTGCACTGATTGTTTACCGCATCGGTGCGCACATTCCTGTTCCTGGTATCGATCCGGTTACCCTTGAGCAGTTGTTCCGCTCGCAAGAGGGCGGCATATTGGGCATGTTCAATATGTTCTCCGGTGGTGCGTTATCGCGTTTCACCGTGTTTGCTTTGGGTATCATGCCGTACATTTCGGCGTCGATCATCATGCAGTTGTTGACGGTGGTGTCGCCCCAGCTAGAAGCGTTGAAAAAAGAGGGTGAAAGCGGTCGCCGCAAGATTACCCAGTACACGCGCTATGGCACCGTGGGTCTCGCTTTTTTCCAGGCGCTGGGGATTGCAATTGCGCTCGAGGCGCAACCGGGTTTGGTGATTGACCCTGGTCTGATGTTTCGTATGACCGCAGTCATGACCTTGGTGGCAGGTACCATGTTCCTGATGTGGCTGGGTGAGCAAATTACCGAACGCGGCATTGGCAATGGTATATCGATGATTATCTTCGCGGGTATCGTCGCTGGTTTGCCGCATGCCATTGGTGGCACGCTGGAGTTGACGCGTACCGGTGCTTTTTCGATTCCGCTGGTGTTGCTGCTGTTCGTGGCAGTGATTCTTGTGACAGCGCTGGTGGTGTTCGTTGAGCGTGGTCAGCGCAAGATTCTGGTTAATTATGCCAAACGCCAAGTGGGTAACAAAGTATACGGTGGGCAGAGTTCGCATTTACCCCTGAAGCTTAATATGGCAGGGGTTATTCCGCCGATTTTTGCTTCCAGTATTATTCTGTTCCCGGCAACGCTGGCGGGCTGGTTTGGTAGCCATGAAAGCATGCACTGGTTAAAGGACGTAGGTTCAGCACTTTCACCTGGTCAGCCTGTTTATGTGCTGCTGTATGCGTCTGCCATTGTGTTTTTCTGTTTTTTCTACACGGCGTTGGTATTCAACCCAAAAGAAACGGCGGACAACCTGAAAAAGAGCGGTGCATTTGTGCCTGGGATTCGTCCAGGCGAGCAGACGGCACGTTACATAGACAAGATCATGGGTCGCCTGACTTTGGTAGGCGCAATCTACATTACGCTGGTATGTTTGTTGCCCGAGTTCCTGATCGTTAAATTTAATGTGCCATTTTATTTTGGTGGCACTTCGTTGCTGATTATCGTTGTGGTTACGATGGACTTTATGGCGCAGGTACAGGCTTACATCATGTCGCATCAATATGAAGGCCTGCTTAAGAAGGCGAACTTCAAAGGTGGTAATTTTGTTTCTCGCTAAGCAGCCGGTGGCTCGATAGATGTCCAAAGAAGATACCATCCAGATGCAGGGCGAGGTGCTGGAAACCCTGCCGAATGCAACTTTTAGAGTCAAGCTGGAAAATGGTCATGTGGTGTTAGGTCATATTTCTGGAAAAATGCGCATGCACTACATTCGTATTCTGCCAGGTGACAAGGTGACAGTTGAGCTGACGCCCTATGATTTGACCAAGGCGCGGATTACGTTTCGCGCAAAATAAGTTTTTGCCCGCAGTGACTGCGGTTTTGTTGAGGAGTTTTCATGAGAGTTCAGGCGTCCGTTAAAAAAATCTGCCGCAAGTGCAAGATTGTGCGTCGCAAGGGTGTGGTGCGGGTGATTTGTGAAGATCCCCGTCACAAACAGCGCCAAGGCTGATTCTTTCAGTTTGGCATTTGTGCTTTATTTATAGTTTTTGATTCCGGAGTGATTAGATGGCCCGTATCGCTGGGGTAAACATCCCGAACCACCAACATGCAGAAATCGCATTAACTGCGATTTACGGCATTGGCCGTACTGTGTCGCGTAAGATTTGTGTAGATGCAGGTATCAATACAGCTACCAAGATCAAGGATCTGACCGACGCAGACATGGAAAAGCTGCGCGAAGGCGTAGCCAAGCACACGGTGGAGGGTGATCTGCGCCGCGAAATCTCCATGAATATCAAGCGTCTCATGGATATGGGTTGCTACCGTGGCATGCGTCATCGCCGTGGCCTGCCATTGCGTGGCCAACGTACCCGTACCAACGCGCGTACCCGCAAAGGCCCGAAAAAAGCCGTGCGTGCGAGCAAATAAAGGATAAGACATGGCTAAGGCAAATATCAGAGTCCGTAAGAAAGTTAAAAAGAATGTGGCGGAAGGCATCGCTCACATCCATGCTTCCTTTAACAACACCATCGTGACCATTACTGACCGTCAGGGTAATGCATTGTCTTGGGCGACTTCGGGTGGTGCGGGCTTTAAAGGCTCGCGTAAAAGTACGCCATTCGCGGCGCAAATTGCGGCAGAAAATGCCGGCAAGCTGGCACAAGAATGTGGCGTCAAGAATCTTGAAGTGCGTATTAAAGGTCCAGGTCCAGGTCGTGAATCGGCTGTGCGCGCACTGAATAACGCCGGTTTTAAAATCACCAGTATTTCCGATGTGACGCCAGTGCCGCATAACGGCTGCCGTCCACCCAAGAAACGCCGTATCTAAGCAGGAGTTCCAACGTGGCCAGAAACCTTGATGCAAAATGCCGCCAGTGCCGTCGCGAAGGCGAGAAACTGTTCTTGAAAGCGGAAAAATGTTTTACCGATAAGTGTGCGATTGAACGCCGCGCGTATCCGCCTGGTCAGCATGGCCAGAAGAAAAACAACCGTCTGTCTGACTACGGCGTGCAGTTGCGTGAGAAGCAGAAGTTGCGCCGCACTTACGGCGTGCTGGAACGTCAGTTCCGTGATCTTTACAAAGAAGCTGACCGTCAGCGTGGTGTGACCGGCGAAAATCTGTTGCAGATTCTTGAAAGCCGTCTGGACAACGTCGCTTACCGTATGGGTTTCGGTGCTTCACGCGCTGAGTCGCGTCAGGTTGTGCGTCACAACAGCATTCTGGTCAACGGCAAGCGCGTCAACATTCCGTCGTATGTTGTCAAGCCGGGCGACGTGATTGAGGTGTGCGAAAAATCCAGACAGCAGCTACGTATTAAGGCCGCGCTGCTGGCAGCTGAACAGCGTGGCTTCCCTGAGTGGGTTGAGGTCAGTGCCAAGGACATGAAAGGCACTTACAAAGCCAAGCCGCAGCGTACTGAGTTGCCTGCGACCATCAACGAACATCTCGTTGTGGAACTGTACTCCAAGTAATCTCGACGCTTTATTAGAGGGTCACCGTTTATGCAAAGCAGCACCGCTGATCTATTGAAGCCCCGTATCATCGACGTTGAAAGCGTCTCACCTTTGCGTGCCCGTGTCATCATGGAGCCGTTTGAGCGTGGTTACGGGCACACGCTGGGCAATGCCCTGCGTCGTATTTTGTTGTCATCCATGCCGGGTGCTGCACCGACTGAAGTTCTCATCAGCGGTGTATTGCACGAGTATTCGGCACTGGAAGGGGTACAGGAGGATGTGGTTGATATCCTGCTGAACCTGAAAGGTATTGCGCTCAAGCTGAGCAACCGCACGGAAGTGCTGTTGAAGCTGAAAAAATCTACCGCTGGTGTTGTTACTGCGGCTGATATTGAGACTGTGCATGACGTAGAGATACTGAATCCGGAGCATGTCATCGCCCACCTGACCAAGGGCGGCAATCTGGACATGGAAATCAAGGTTGAATTGGGTCGTGGTTATCAGCCGGTATCGGTTCGCCGCCAGGCTGAAGACACCGAAACCTTGGGTGCGATCAAGCTGGATGCGTCATTCAGCCCGGTTCGTCGCGTAGCTTATGCGGTTGAAAGCGCGCGCGTCGAACAGCGCACCGATTTGGATAAGCTGGTGCTCGACGTAGAAACCAACGGCACCATCGAGCCGGAAGAGGCGGTGCGTTACGCAGCGCGTATTCTGGTAGATCAATTGGCTTTATTTGCTGACCTCAAGGGCACGCCGGTTGCGGCTGAATTGCCTAAAGTCGCGCAGGTCGATCCGATGCTGTTGCGTCCGGTGGATGATCTTGAATTGACCGTACGTTCGGCCAACTGTCTGAAAGCAGAGAACATTTACTACATTGGTGATTTGATCCAGCGTAGTGAAACAGAATTGCTCAAGACGCCGAACCTGGGTCGCAAGTCCCTTAACGAAATCAAGGACGTGCTGGCTTCGAAGAGCCTCAGTCTGGGTATGAAACTCGAAAATTGGCCACCCGCTGGCCTCGAGAAGCCGTAATTAAGCAGAAGGAATATCACCATGCGCCACCGTCTTGCGAATCGCAAATTAAACCGCACCAGCAGCCACCGTGCTGCTCTGTTGCGCAACCTGACCAATGCTTTGCTGCGCCACGAGGTGATTAAAACCACCCTGCCAAAAGCAAAAGAACTGCGTCGTTTTGCCGAGCCTATGATCACCTTGGGAAAGAAGCCCAGTCTGGCCAACCGTCGCCTGGCCTTCAACCGCTTGCGTGACCGCGACATGGTGGTGAAGTTGTTTGATGAGTTGGGGCCACGCTTTGCTAGCCGTAACGGCGGTTACTTGCGCATCATGAAATTTGGTTTTCGCGACGGCGATAATGCACCGATGGCGCTGATCGAAATGGTTGACCGTGCAGCCGATGGTGAAGCTGTAGAAGCCGCAGAATAAGCGTTTGCTTTGGGTTCAGCAGAAAAGCCGGGCTTGCCCGGCTTTTCTGTTTTCTGCATAGTGGTGGCCTCAAACTGAGCGAGGCGCATCATGATAGTGCTGTTCACGGATTACGGTATTCACGACCCTTACGTTGGTCAGCTCAAGGCGCGTCTGGCGATTGAGGCGCCAACGCAGCTGGTGGTGGATCTGTTACACGCTGCGCCGGACTTCAACGCCCATGCGGGGGCGCATCTACTGGCGGCATTCGCGTCGACTTTTCCGCCTGGCAGCGTGTTTGTGGCAGTGGTTGATCCGGGTGTCGGCACTGCACGGCAGGGTGTAGTCGTGATGGCTGACGGACGCTGGTTCGTCGCACCCGACAATGGCCTGACTTCGGTGCTGGTGGCGCGTCATGCGGACAGCAAGGTGTGGCGCATTGATTGGCTGCCAGAAACGGTTTCGAGTACGTTTCACGGACGCGATGTGTTTGCCGTCATCGCCGCCGAGATTGCGCGCGGTGAGTTTCCGACCAGCAAGTTATCTGCGCGTGAATCACTGGAAGTGGTATTTGATGCAGGTGAGCTGGCACGGGTGATTTATATCGATCACTTTGGTAATGCCTTTACCGGTATTCGTGCGCAAGGCTTGCCTGTCACCTCAAGGGCGATAGTGAATCACCATGAGTTCTCGCATGCAGCAACGTTTGGACTGTGTGATAAAGGCAAAGGGTTCTGGTTCAGCAATAGCATAGGTTTGCTGGAACTGGCAGTGAATCGCGGCCATGCTGCCAGTCAGTTTGGTTTGGTCTTGGGTAGCGCGGTACAAGTCCTAAGGCCGCATTAGTTTCTCTGCTAAATCAGTAGGCTGACGCGATAATCATTGACGTTGGTGCGCGTCGGGCCGGTGATCACCAGATCATTCAGGGCCGAAAAAAAGCCATAAGCATCGTTATTTTCAAGGTAGCATTGCGCGTTCATGTCCATCGCTTGACCACGCGCCAACGTTGTTGGGCTCAATAGTGCGCCCGCGTTGTTCGCGCTGCCGTCAATGCCATCCGTATCACATGCCAGCGCCCAAGCGTTATTCATGCCTTCTAACGCGATACTCAGCGCAAGCAGGTATTCACTGTTACGCCCACCCTGCCCCCTGCCTTGCACCGCGACGGTTGTTTCGCCGCCTGATAGCAGCGCGACGGGGCGCGCCATGGTGGCATATTGGCGACGAATCAGATCAGCGTGGCGCAGCGCCAGTTGGCGCGCATCGCCGGTTTCAGCCGGATTGACCAAGTGCGTTGCAATGCCGTGACGCTGAAAAAACTGCGCTGCTGCGGCCAGCATGCAGTCGGCATTGCCAATGATCTGATTGTAGGTGCGCGCAAAGCACGCGTCACCTGGTTTGGGTGTATCGGCCAGCTCACCTGCCTGACCCCGCGCCAGATAATGCGTGATGGCCGGTGGTACCGCACACGCATAGCGCGTCAGTATTTCCAGGGCGTCGGCGTAAGTGCTGGGGTCGGGTGCGCACGGACCGGAGCCGATGTGCGTCGGGTCATCGCCGACGACGTCCGACAGAATCAGCGCGTGGACACTGGCCGCGCCCGCCGCACGCGCAAGCTGGCCGCCAGCGAGCTGGGTCAGATGTTTTCGTACGCTGTTAATCGCCTCAATCGGTGCGCCGGATCGAAGCAGCGCGCGCGTGACTTGCCGCAATTGCTTGAGTGTGACACCCGCCACCGGCAACGCCAGCAGGCTCGATCCGCCGCCTGAAATCAGCGCCAGCAGCAAATCATCCTGCGTCAATTCGGTCGCCTGCGCGAGCATGCTGGCAGCTGCCGCCGCACCGCGACCGTCGGGTAGTGGATGACTGGCTTCAATCACCGCTATCCGTTGCGTAGGCATGCTGTGTTGATAGCGTGTCACGACTTGGCCTGATAAGGGCGCGTGCGCGGGCCAGTGCATTTCCACCGCACGCGCCATGCTGGCAGCGGCTTTTCCGCCGCCCAGCACCAGCGTGCGCCCAACCGGCGGTGCAGGCAAAAACGGCGGCGTTAATCGCAGTGGATCGACACCCGCCAGCGCAGCATGAAACGAAGCAATCAGCAGTTCGCGCGGATTCAAGGCGTTAACAGTGGTAGCAGATACGCGCCGGTGTGGCTCGCCGGGTGAGTGGCCACTTGCTCCGGCGTGCCGCTGGCAACGATTTGACCGCCGCCGTCGCCGCCTTCCGGGCCGATGTCGATGACCCAGTCGGCAGTTTTGATGACGTCCAGATTGTGCTCGATCACCACCACGCTGTTGCCCTGGTCGGCCAGTCGATGCAGCACTTTGAGCAACAGCGCAATGTCGTGGAAGTGCAGGCCGGTGGTGGGTTCGTCGAGAATGTACAGGGTACGCCCGGTGTCGCGTTTGGACAGCTCCAGAGAGAGCTTCACGCGCTGTGCCTCGCCACCCGACAGCGTGGTTGCCGCCTGGCCGAGCTGGATATAGCCCAGGCCGACATCAAGCAGCGTTTGCAGCTTGCGCGCGACGACCGGCACCACGCTGAAAAATGCGTGTGCGTCTTCTACGGTCATCTGCAGCACATCGTGTATGGTTTTGCCTTTGTACAGAATTTCCAGCGTTTCACGGTTGTAGCGCTTGCCGTGGCAGACGTCGCAGGGCACGTAAATATCCGGCAGAAAGTGCATCTCTACCTTGAGTACGCCGTCGCCCTGACACGCCTCACAGCGGCCGCCCTTGACGTTGAACGAGAACCGCCCTGGGCCATAGCCGCGTTCGCGCGCTGCGGGCACCCCGGCAAACAGTTCGCGGATCGGCGTGAACAGCCCGGTGTAGGTGGCCGGATTGGAACGCGGCGTGCGCCCGATCGGGCTTTGATCGACGTTGATGACCTTGTCGAACAGTGCCATGCCTTGAATATCGGTGTGTGCAGCCGGTTCGGCAGAGGCGCCGTATAGATGCCGCGCCATGGCGCTATAGAGCGTGTCATTGATCAGCGTGGATTTGCCCGAGCCGGATACGCCCGTCACGCACACCAGCAAACCGGCGGGCAGCGTCAGCGTGACGTTTTTCAGGTTGTTGCCAGTCGCGCCACTCAGTACCAGCATGCGTTCCGGGTCGGGTGCGCGGCGTTGCACGGGTAAGGCAATGCGCACGCGGCCAGACAGATAATCGCCGGTGAGCGAAGCCGGATTGGCGAGAATATCTGCCGGGGTGCCTTCTGCCACCACAAAGCCGCCGTGCACGCCGGCGCCGGGACCCATGTCCACCACATAATCGGCGCTGCGGATGGCATCTTCATCATGCTCAACCACGATCACGCTATTGCCGATGTCGCGCAGCCGCACCAGCGTGGCCAGCAGGCGTGCGTTGTCGCGCTGGTGCAGGCCAATTGACGGTTCATCCAGCACATACATCACGCCGGTCAGCCCGGAGCCAATCTGCGACGCCAGCCGGATGCGCTGCGCCTCGCCACCGGACAGCGTCTCGGCAGATCTGTTCAATGACAGGTATTCCAGTCCGACGTTGTTGAGAAACGTCAACCGCGCGGCAATTTCCTTGACGATGCGGTCGGCAATGGTCTGTTTGTTGCCTTCCAGCGTCAGCGTTTCAAAGAAGGTGAGGGCTTGCTTCAGTGGCAGACTCGACAGTTTATAAATGGTATTGCCGCCGACAAACACGTGACGCGCTTCACGTCGCAGACGGGTGCCATAACACGCCGGGCAAGGTTTGCTGTTGAGGTATTTGGCCAGCTCCTCGCGTACCACCTGCGAGTCAGTTTCTTTGTAGCGTCGCTCCAGGTTGGCAAGAATGCCTTCGAACGCGTGGCTGCGCGGTTTGCGTTCACCAGGGTAGCGGAACTCGATTTTTTCCTTGTCGTTGCCGTGCAGTAAAATCTGCCGCACCGTGTCGGACAGCTTCTCGAATGGCATTTCCAGATCAAAGCCGTAATGCAGCGCCAGGCTTTGCAGCATGTGAAAATAAAACTGGTTACGCCGATCCCAACCTTTGATCGCGCCAGAAGCCAGCGACAGGTGTGGAAACGCCACCACCCGCTTCGCGTCGAAATACTGAATCGCCCCCAGCCCGTCGCACTTGGGGCAGGCACCCATCGGGTTGTTGAAGGAAAACAGGCGCGGTTCCAGTTCCGGCAGTGAGTAGTCACACACCGGACACGAAAACTTGGCCGAGAACAGCGTTTCCTTCGCGCTGTCCATTTCCACCGCCAGCGCGCGGCCATCGGCATGGCGTAGCGCAGTCTCGAAACTTTCGGCCAGGCGCTGCTTGACGTCGGCGCGTATCTTGAGCCGATCCACCACCACTTCGATCGTATGCTTCTTGTTTTTATCCAGCTTCGGCAACGCATCCATCTCATGCACCGTGCCATCGATGCGCAGCCGCACAAAACCCTGTGCGCGCAGCTCATCAAACAGCTCGGTGTGCTCACCCTTGCGTCCGACTATCAGCGGCGATAGCACCATCAACTTGGTGTCTTCCGGCAGCGCCAGTACGTGGTCGACCATTTGCGACACGGTTTGTGCAGTCAGGTCGATATGGTGTTCCGGGCACTGCGGCGTGCCGACGCGGGCGAACAGCAGGCGCAGATAATCGTGGATTTCCGTAACGGTGCCAACGGTAGAACGGGGATTGTGGCTGGTGGCTTTCTGCTCGATGGAAATCGCCGGTGATAAGCCCTCAATCAAATCCACATCGGGTTTTTCCATCAGCTGCAAAAACTGCCGTGCGTAAGCCGACAGCGATTCCACATAACGGCGCTGACCCTCTGCATACAGGGTATCGAACGCCAGCGAGGATTTGCCCGAACCCGACAGCCCGGTAATGACCACCAGCCGGTTGCGTGGGAGATCGAGGTTGATGTCCTTGAGATTGTGCGTGCGTGCACCGCGAATGCGGATGAATTCCATCATGGAGATTGATTCTTGAAAAGACTAACCTGCTAATATACCGATTTTTACCAGCGCGCCCAAACCCATGCAGCTCTCGGAAAAAATGACCCCCACAGAACTACGCGCCAGCGTCGGCCTGGCCAGTATTTTCGGCTTGCGCATGCTCGGCATGTTCCTGATTTTGCCGGTGTTTGCGCTGTATGCCGAACACCTGCCGGGTGGCAGCAACCACACCATGATCGGCCTGGCGCTCGGCGCGTATGGTTTGACCCAGGCACTGTTGCAACTGCCGTTCGGTATTGCCTCCGACAAGTTCGGGCGTAAACGGGTAATTTATTTCGGTCTGGCACTGTTTGCGATAGGCAGCTTCATCGCCGCCTCCGCCACCACCATCGAAGGTATTATTCTTGGCCGTGTGATTCAGGGCGCGGGCGCCATCTCGGCGGCGATTACCGCGTTGCTGGCCGATTCCACGCGCGAAGAACACCGTACCAAAGCGATGGCGATGATCGGTGGCACCATCGGCGTGACCTTTGCCGCGTCGCTGGTGCTGGGGCCGATGCTGTATCAATACATCGGCATCCCGGGGATTTTCACCATGACCGGTGTGCTCGCGCTGTTCGCCTTTGCGGTAGTCAAATGGGGCGTGCCCGATCCGCTGGTCAGCCGCTTTCATGCCGACGCCGAAACCAATCCTGCGCGCCTGAAAGATGTGCTGCGCGATACCCAGTTGTTGCGCCTGAATTTCGGTATTTTTTCCCTGCACGCCGCGCAGATGGCGATGTTCGTGGTGCTGCCGTTTGCGCTGCGCAACACCGGCAATCTGGATATTGACCACCAGTGGCACGTCTACCTGCCGGTGGTGCTGGTGGCGTTTGCGCTGATGATCCCGGCGATTATTTACGGTGAGACGCGCGGCAAGCTCAAGCAGGTCTTCATCGCCGCAGTTGCCGCCATGTTGCTGGCGCAGCTTGGCATGGCCGTCAGCATGCAGCATTTCTGGGGCATCGTTGCGGCGCTCACGCTGTATTTTGTGGCCTTCAATGTGCTGGAAGCGACTTTGCCGTCGCTCATCTCCAAGCTCGCACCGGCCAGCGCCAAGGGCACCGCGATGGGTGTGTATAATACTTCGCAGTCTTTGGGGTTGTTTTTTGGCGGCGTGATGGGCGGCCTGCTGTCACAGCATTTCGGCTTTTCTGCCGTGTTCATGTTCAGCAGTGGCCTGATTCTGGCCTGGCTGATCGCTGCGGCGGGCATGCGCACTCCACCGGCGGTTAAAACCCGGATGTTCCACGTCGGCGACATCAGCCGTGAACAGGCTGGTCAGCTCAGCAAACGGCTGGGCAGTCTGGCTGGCGTGTTTGAAGTCGCCGTGATCGCCGACGAAGGCGTCGCCATACTTAAAGTTGCGTTGCACGGCTGGGACGAGCAAAGCGCACTCAATCTGATAGGAGAAACAGCATAATGGCCTCAGTCAACAAAGTCATTCTGGTCGGCAACCTCGGCAAAGACCCGGAAGTCCGTTACATGCCGAGTGGCGACGCGATGGTGAATTTAACCCTGGCAACCACCGATACCTGGAAAGACAAAAGTGGTGAAAAGCAGGAGCGCACCGAGTGGCACCGAGTGGCCATTTTCGGCAAGCTCGCCGAAGTGGCGGGCGAATATCTGAAAAAAGGCTCACAAGTGTATTTTGAAGGCAGCCTGAAAACCCGCAAGTGGACCAATAAAGAAGGCCACGACCAGTACACGACTGAAATCATCGCTGACAAGATGCAGATGCTGGGTGGCCGCAGCAGCGGTTCGGCCAGCATGGACAGCCATGACAGCAGCGAGAGCCGTCGTCCGGCCGCAGCGCGACCCGCGCCGACGCCGAGCAGCAATCCATCCAAATCATCCGCGCCCAACTTTGATGATCTGGAGGACGACATACCGTTCTAGAAATTATTCGACTGCGACAAACAAAACCCCGGTTAGCTTATGGCTACCGGGGTTTTGTTATCTGTAGCGGGGGCAGAATGGTCGAAGCTCAAACGTCTTGGATTTTCGATTTGCCACCCAAAATCGGCAGCGCGCCGCCGCATTCCTGGAGCTTATCCGGCAGGGTGTAGAACCACATCTGCCACATCGAAACGACCCACTGCACCGTAAATGAAATCCCCATCAGCACACCGCTGCCGATAATAAACCAGGCAAATCCGGGAAACCACTTGGTCAGGTACCAGGAGAAAATATCGGACAGGATGGTAAGGAAGGGCAGCACAATGAGCACGCATTTCAGCCACAGCGTCTTCATGTAGGCGTGGGCGAAGATACTGCTGACGATGAAGAAGATGAAGGTGATGCCAAACAGGTGGATATGCGATACGCGTACCAGTGTCGGGATTGTCGCGCCTTCATCCTTGACCACCACCTTGGCGATTTCTTCATAACTGGTCAGCTTGGGCAGGTGCGGGTTGCTGGCACCGTCGTGGCAGGCGAGACAGCGATTATCCACGATCGGTTTGACGATTTTGTCATAGCCTTCCCTGCTCGCGCCCTGGTCCACCCAGGTGAAAATCAGGGCGCGTTCACTGGCGGGCAGCATGTCAG
This sequence comes from Sideroxydans lithotrophicus, assembly GCA_022736605.1. Classification (GTDB taxonomy): domain Bacteria; phylum Pseudomonadota; class Gammaproteobacteria; order Burkholderiales; family Sulfuriferulaceae; genus Sulfuriferula. The sequence continues at coordinate 6,005 of DZDB01000013.1, read as the reverse complement.
CCATCGGGCCTTTCAGCGCGGTTTGCAACCGCGTGTCGCTACCGCTGCCGTGGTAGGCAATGCGAACATCCTCGGCGGTGATGTCGTGCTTGTTGCCGTCCAGACCGGCATGGCTGAAAAACACCTGCAGCATGGCGAACAGATAGCCGACGCCCAGTACTAGCAGCGTCATGCTGTAGACCATGCGCGTCGACAGCGGCAAGGCGCTGAAATGGTAGAAGTGCTGGCTGCTCATTGATTTCGTCCGATCATTGGTTTTTCGCGCCCTGGTCTATCCAGGTGGCGATGGCGGTGATGTCTGCTTCCGGCAATGCTGCCTTGCCGTGTGGCATGCGAATCGACGGATCGGCTTTGCCCGACACCAGTCGATACAGCGTGCTGCTGACACTGGAGCCCGGCACCACGACTGCGCCAAACTGCGTGCCTTTCATGATGGCGGCATAGCTGTCCAGTCGCAGACCGGATTTTTTGTAGCCTTCGCCTTCGGCTGAATGACACGACACGCAGTTGGTGTCGAGTATCGGTTTGATATTGGTCTGGTAAGTGAGCGGCTTGTTGCTGCAACCGGCTTGCAATGTGGCGACTGCCACGACGGATAAAGTGAAAAGCATGGCGCGTTTCATGATGTGAACTCCAGCGTAATGTTTATCTGTAGGGGGTTAAAGCGAAAGAACCCACTTCGCCAGCGCCTGTGCGTCGGCGGGTGAAAGCTTCTGCGCGGGCATCGGAATTTTGCCCCACTTGCCCACGGAGCCTTTCAGCATGCTATTGGTCAGCATGGCTTCGGCGGTTTTCTGCCCCTTGTATTTGGCGGCAATCTGCTTGAATGACGGGCCGAGTTTTTTTGCATCCACCTGGTGGCAGATCATGCATTTGCTTTGGGTGGCGAGCGCCAGGCTGGCGTGTGCAGGCAGCGCATAGAGGGGCAGAGCAAGGGTCATCAGGGCAACATATCGCTTCATTTTGGTTCTCCAGTCAGCACGTGCTTACGCACAAAAACAAACAATCGGCTGCGGCGCTCATGCCGCAACCGCCATTAATGCCGGTTTCGCACCCGTGAGCAGATAGTCGATCAATTCCCGCACGGGGCGGATCTGGCTGCCGAACGGCAGCGATTCCGAACCACGAAAGAACAGCCCCTTGTTGAGGTCGCCCTTAAGCGCGGCCACCAGTTGCGCATCAATGCAGAACTGCCCGGCATTGATCAGGCCGTCACGCAGGCCGCAGTGGGTCAGGCAATGCAGGCCAACCGCGCAGCGCCCGGGATCGGCCTTGGCGCAGGCTTGGAGTTTGGCTTCGCGCTTGAGGTAATTCACCAGCCATGGCGTTTTGACCGCGCGTGCAGGCAGCCCGGCCACGCTCATGAAGGTGACGATGTCTTCGGGTTTTGCCTCGGCCAGCACGCGTTTGAAGTTGGGGTGGGCGTCACCTTCTTCGGTCACGGCGAAGGCTGTGCCCAGTTGCACCGCACTCGCACCCAGCGCCAGCGCGGCCAGCAGTTTTTCGTGACTGTTGATGCCGCCACCGACGATGAGCGGGATCTGCGCGCGCCCGATGTTCATGTCATCAAACAGCTTGAAAATGGCGGGCAGCGCCTCAGCAATGTCAAACCGCGCATGCGCGAGTTCGGCGGGATTGGGTGCGCCCAGATGGCCGCCCGCATACAGGGGATGCTCCAGTACGATGGCGTCCGGCAGGCGGTTTTTGCGCGCCCATTTTTTCAGTACGATGGCGACGCCGCGTGCGTCTGACAGGATCGGGATCAGCGCGACTTCGGGATAGCCTTCGGTCAGTTCTGGCAGATCCAGCGGCAACCCTGCACCCATCACAATTGCCTGTGCACCCGAAGCACACGCCTGACGTACGTAGGCCGGATGGGCATCCACCGCCTTCATCACATTCACCGCGACCAGGCCGTGACCCGCCGCAAGCTCAAGTGCCGCCTTGATTTCGCGATCCAGCGCGATGAGATTGAGGCGGTTGAGTTCGTCCCTGTCGCGGCAATGCCGGGCCTGCTCAGACAGATCGGCATGGTGGTGGCGCAGGTCGATGCTGGCAATCGTGCCCATGCCACCAGCGCGCGCCACCGCACCCGCCAGGCGGTGCGCCGACACGCCAACGCCCATGCCGCCCTGGACGATGGGCAGCAGGGCATGGCCGTGAATGGAAAATGACGCAGCTTGCATCATGGCGCGGTATCAAAGCGGACGAGCATGTTAGTACATTATTAAATAGATATAGTTATCTTTATATATTAATAATGCTGTTATGCCAACAAAAATAATATTAAGATGTGTGTATCCTAATAATGTGCAGTGTGGCAATGAAATCGGAATTCATCACAGCGCCGCCGTTGCTGACCTGCTTCCATTGTGGTTTGCCGGTGCCGTATGGGGCGGACTATGGCATCCAGATGCAGGCGCAGCGCCAGCCTGCCTGTTGCCGGGGCTGCCAGGCTGTAGCGCAAACCATCATCGACAGCGGCCAGGGTGCGTATTACACCCACCGCACCGCATTCCCCGCCAGTGCGCAGGCGGCGAGCGTCGAGCTGAAGCAGCTCGGCCTGTATGACCTGCCGGAAATCCAGGAAAGTTTTGTGCGGGTCGAGACGGAACACGTGCGCGAAGCTGCGCTGATGCTGGAAAACATCGTCTGTGCGGCGTGCGTCTGGCTGAACCAGACACACATCGCACAGCTACCGGGTGTGCTCGCGGTCGACATCAATTACACCACGCGGCGCGCGCGCGTGCGCTGGGACAACCAGCGCATCCAGCTGTCGGCGATCCTGCAAGCGGTGGCCGACATTGGCTATATCGCGCATCCTTACGACCCCGGTCGCGCCGATGATATGTACCAGCGTGAGCGCACCACGGCGCTCAAGCGCCTGGCGATTGCCGGGCTGGGCATGATGCAGGTAATGATGTACGCGCTACCGACCTATACCGCCACCGACATGAGCGCCGAAATTCGCCAGTTGATGGGCTGGGCGAGCATGGTGCTGACGCTGCCGGTGGTGCTGTATTCGGCGTGGCCGTTTTTCATCGGCGCCTGGCGCGACCTCAAGCGCCATAGCCTGGGCATGGACGTACCGGTCGCGCTGGGTGTCGGCACGGCTTTTTTCGCCAGTCTTCACAGCACGTTTTCCGGACATGGCGCGGTGTACTACGATTCGGTCACCATGTTTGTGTTCTTATTGCTGACCGGGCGTTACCTTGAAATGGGCGCGCGCCGCCGTGCCGGGGCGGCGGTCGAGGCGCTGGTCAAACTCATTCCCGCTGTGACCACGCGCCTGCCCAACTACCCGGCACGCGATGAAGAGCAGGTGCCGGTGGCGCGGCTGGCGGTGGGCGACCACGTGCTGGTGCGGCCTGGCGAAACCCTGCCCGCCGACGGTGTGGTGGTCGACGGCCTGAGTACGGTGAGCGAAGCGCTGCTGACCGGCGAAGCGCAGCCGCTCGGTAAAGGCCGCCATGCCCCGGTGGTTGGCGGCAGCCTGAACCAGACCAGCCCGCTGGTGGTGCGGGTCGACAGACTCGGCGCCGAGACGCGGCTGGCGGCGATTGTGCGGCTGCTCGATCGCGCCCAAAGTGAAAAGCCGCGCGTGGCGCAGTTGGCGGACCGGGCGGCGGCGTGGTTCGTGGGCTTGCTGCTGCTCATTACTGTCATCGTCGGACTGGCGTGGTATGTCATTGATCCGTCCAAACTGCTGTGGATCGTGGTGTCGGTGCTGGTGGTCACCTGCCCGTGCGCACTCGGGCTGGCAACGCCCGCTGCGCTCACCACGGCCACCGGGCGGTTGACGCGGCTGGGGCTGTTGAGCACACGCGGCCATGCGCTGGAAGCCCTGGCGCGCGCCACCGATATGGTGTTCGACAAGACCGGCACGCTCACCGAAGGGCGCCTGCGGGTGAGCCGGGTGGTACCACGCGCCGGGCGCCAGGCAGCCGAGGTCAGCGCGCTTGCTGCTGCGCTGGAAGCCGGTGCCGAGCATCCGGTAGCGCGGGCATTGCGTGCTGGCGTGGCGGTCGGTCTGGTTGCCGGCGAGATTCGCAATACGCCAGGGCAGGGCGTGGCCGGGACGATAGCCGGGCGCGTCTACCGTCTGGGTGCGCCGTACTTTGTTGCGCCGGATGCGCTGCCGCCGCACGCTGAAAGCGGCGAGAGCTGGGTCGCGCTGGCCGATGCCGATGGTCTGCTGGCGTGGTTTGCGCTGGCCGACACGCCGCGCGTCGATGCAGCGCAGAGCATCGCGCTGCTGCAGCGCCAGGGTTTGCGCGTACATCTGCTGTCGGGCGATACGCAGGGCGCAGTCCAGGCCGCCGCATGTCAGCTGGGCATTGCCGACTGGCGTGCCGCTGCCGTGCCCGAGGACAAGCTCGCGTATGTCCAGGCCTTGCAACAGCAAGGGCGCATCGTGGCGATGGTCGGCGACGGCATCAACGATGCGCCGGTGCTGGCCGCTGCGCAGGTGTCGATTGCCATGGGCGAGGGCGCCGACGTGGCGCAGGCTGCCGCCGATATGGTGATGCTCGGTGGGCGTCTGACGGCGCTGGCGGACGGCGTCGCGCTGGCGCGCAAGACGCGTCGCGTCATCGCGCAGAATCTGGCCTGGGCGCTGGGCTATAACCTGGTCGCCATTCCGGCGGCTGCGTTCGGGCTGGTCACGCCGTGGATGGCCGGTATCGGCATGTCGGCCAGCTCCTTGCTGGTAGTGCTCAACGCCTTGCGGCTGGCGCGCGTCAAGCCGCTGGAGACGACGCCATGACGATCCTGCTGCTGTTGATTCCCATCAGCCTGCTGCTGGTCGGGCTGATCGCCTGGGTGCTGCTGTGGGCGGGCAAAAACGGCCAGTTCGACGATCTGGAAGGCCCGGCGCACAGCATTCTGATGGATGACGATACGCCGCGCAGGGCTGCGGATATTGCCGCGCCGACGCAGGCACCCGACGTGCAGGCCAAGCCGGATCGGCATCCGTAAATTGCCTTTTTAAATTTTCTGGTGCGACAACTTGACACACTGAAATATATTAAGATATATTTATCCTAATATAGGGAACTATTTGAATTTTTCCCTGTGGGTAAGCGGACAATCAAACAGGGGAGGCAAAGGTATGGAAGCGACAACCTATAACTACAAGGTCGTGCGTCAGTTCGCCATGATGACGGTGGTGTGGGGCATCGTCGGCATGCTGGTTGGGCTGACACTGGCGGCGCAACTGATCTGGCCGGATCTGACGTTCGGCGTCGAATGGCTATCGTATGGGCGGCTGCGGCCGCTGCACACCAACGCGGTGATTTTCGCGTTTGGCGGCTCCGGCCTGTTTGCGGTGTCGTATTACATCGTGCAGCGCACCTGCCAGGTGCGGCTGTGGGCGGAAAAACTGGCGGCGTTCACCTTCTGGGGCTGGACTGCGGTGATCGTGCTGGCCGCCATCACGCTGCCGATGGGCTACACCAGCACCAAGGAATATGCCGAGCTGGAATGGCCGATTGATATCCTCATCACACTGGTGTGGGTAGCCTACGGTCTGGTGTTCTTCGGCACCATCGCCAAGCGCAAAACCAAGCACATCTACGTATCGAACTGGTTTTTCGGCGCCTATATCCTGACCATTGCCATCCTGCATATCGTCAACAATCTGGAGCTGCCGGTGACGCTGACCAAGTCCTACTCGCTCTACGCCGGGGTGCAGGACGCCATGGTGCAGTGGTGGTACGGGCACAACGCGGTGGGCTTTTTCCTCACCACTGCTTTCCTCGGCATGATGTATTACTTCATTCCCAAGCAGGCGGGGCGGCCGATCTACTCGTATCGCCTGTCGGTGGTGCACTTCTGGTCGCTCAACTTCATCTACATGTGGGCGGGGCCGCACCATCTGCAATACACCGCGTTGCCGGACTGGGCGCAAAGCCTGGGCATGGTGTTTTCGCTGATGCTGCTGGCGCCCTCGTGGGGCGGCATGATGAACGGCATCATGACGCTGTCGGGCGCGTGGCACAAACTGC
>DZDB01000119.1 GCA_022736605.1 Sideroxydans lithotrophicus | reverse complement strand
CCGCTGATAAAACGCGCGTAGGCCGCATCGGCTGGATCGCTGGTGAGTGCCGTTAACTGGTTGTAGCCGCTACACGGGGTGAAATCGAGCGCCGCCGTGTGCAAGCCGCAACGCACCAGCTCCAGGTGGGCGACTGCGTCGATGTTGCCGGTGGCGGCCACCGCCTTGCGTGCCTGGCTAAAGCTCGCGTCAGCGCGCTGCACCTGGCCTTGCAGGAAATATTGTGTGTAGCGCTGCATGGCGGTCTGCGCGTTGATTTGCCAGTCAGGCACGGTGGTTCCACCGCCACAGGCGCTGAGGCTGAGGGCAGCCAGCAGGCTGAAAATCAGTTTCATGGCAGTTTGACCTCTCCGGCTTTGGACGATGGCAGAAAACGGTTGATTTTCAGCATCAGCTGGTTAGCCTGGCTGACCGCTTCATCCACCTGGCTGCGCAATTGCACCAGGTCATCGGTACCGTCCTTGAGGTTGGCTGTCAGGCCATTGGCGTTGACCAGCAATGTATCGACCTTTTTCAGGCTGGTTTGAATCTCTGCAAGCATCGTTTGCAGTTGCGCCAGCGACTGGTCAGTCTTGTCTGCCACACCACCCTTGGCGAACGCCCAGCGATCCAGCTTGTGTGAAATCTGGTTGAGATTGGCGGTCAGCGCCTGCACGTTTTGCAGTGCATCCATCAATACCTGAGCCTGTTTGTCGCCACCAAGCAAGCCACCCGCCACGCCGTATTTGCCGGTCATCTGGCCGGTGATGGTTTTGAGGTTGCCAAGCGTAGCGTTGATCTCGCTGTCCTTGCGCGTCATCTGCGCAACATTGGCGCTGACGGTGGCGAGCTGGTCGAGAATGACGTTAGCCTTGGCGGCCAGGCCAGGAATATCGAGCGGCGGGGTGAGTATCAGCGGCATATTCGCGCCATCTGGCAAGCTTGGCGCATCCAGATCATCCGTGTCCAGTCGTATGCTGGTGGCGCCCACGAGAGGCTTGTCCAGGGTGAACTCACTGGAAGTCCTGATCCAGCGGTGATCGTGCTCCGGCAGGCTGAGTTTGACCAGCGCCAGCCCACGGTCGCTGTGCGATACACCGGTGACACTGCCGATGGCGATGCCGCGATACATCAGCGGCGTACCAGCCTCGATGCCGGTCGCGTCGAAGGCAATCAGTGTGAAGTGTGCTTCAGGTTCAAACGTGCCGCGCGCGTAGAGTAAATACAGCAGCGCGCTCAGGCTGATGATCAGAAAGCCGGTCAGAAACAGGCCGACCTTGAACTGGATGGATTGATTCATATCAGGCTCGCATACAAGGGTTTATGCCAGTCAAAGTCGAGTATCCGGAAATCCGGCAAACGACCGGACAGATTTTCCAGCCATGTCGCCAGCTGTTGCGGGTAGGCGATATCCGGCAACATCAAGCCCGGGCGGTCGATCACCAGCAGCGGACGCGTCTGCGAAATCGCACGTGCCAGTTTGACGGCAAAACGCTGTGCCGATGTCAGGTCTTCATCGCGTTGCATGGCGCAGTCACCGTGGCCGCTCAGATCGAGCAATTGCTGCGCTTCCGCGCTGGCGTGAGTCCAGCTCAAACCGGCATGGTATTGCTGGATCAGGGCAATGTTTTCCAGCGCCGTCAGGTTAACGCGCAAAGGCAGATCCGGTGATACGAGCGCACAGCCATCAGCGATGAGCGCATCGAGCTTGCGCTGGCGCAGCGCGTCGTCGTTGCACCAGTCTAGATGAAGGTGAAGGCTAATGATGTCACCTCAATGAGTATGATGGCAAAAAACACCCGCATCATGCCTTTGAGTACCGATACCGGCACCAGGAACAGGCGCTTGGGCATCTCCAGGCCGGTTTTTAACGGGATCAATGTCACACTCAGGCCAAACAGGATGCTTTTCAGGGTCAGAATCAGCACCAGAGGCAGGTGCATCAGCTGGCCGATCTGGCGTGAAAAAAGCGACACATTGTCCAGGGTCGCGCCATACATCTGAAAAAATGCCACCACCAGTGCGCTCAGGGTGGACAGCAGCGTGAGCGCCATGACCGACAGCACGCCGCCGACCACACGCGGCATGAACTCATACTTGATTGGGTCTATCTGCGCATGCTCAAACGCTGCGAGTTCGTTGTTGGTGTGCATCAGTGCAACTTCGGTATTGATGGCCGCGCTGGAGCGCAGCGCGACGAATAACACTGACACAAACGGCAGCAGCTCCAGCACCAGCACGTTGACGATCAGGCCGGGTACGTAGGCGGACAGGCCGAAATCACGCGCGGTGGTGACGATGATACGTATCAGAACCCAGCTGATGATGAGCGCATACGCCAAAAACACCGGCAGCGGTTGTACTGCGGTAAAGTAAATCTGTTTGACCAGAATCCAGCGCGTGGCACTGTTGTAAGTGCGCGGGTCAAGCGCAGCGGCTGACAGGCGGTAGCCGAATAAAGCCAGCGCCAGCAGGGCGCGCAGGCGGTTGAGGAAACCCGCGCCGAGGTTTTCGATCAAACTGGCCAGTTGCGTCATGGGTGAAGAAATAGATCGTGGCATCCTGATAAACAGATGCAAAGCGTACCATGTACAGGCATGCTGACGGCATTAGAATAAACCTGTAACCCAGCCTGGAGGCCAGTATGAAAATAAGTTACGCAACCGGATTGATTGTTGTCGGGGTGCTCTATGGCACGCTGGCACTCGCTGCTCAAAGCGGCACAATGATTAAACCCGAGATTCTTTATGCCAGTCCGGCAGGCAACAGCGCCCGGCTTGGCAGCGTGTCGCGCGGCGCGCCGGTCACAGTGATTAAACGCCAGGGTGGCTGGTTGCAGGTGGCGTCCGGTCACAGCCGTGGCTGGGTACGACTGCTTTCGGTGCGCACTGGCGCGGCTTACAGATCCAACGGTGCAGCAGACATTGTCGGCATGGCGCAAATGGCCACCGGCAAGCGCCAGCCCGGGCAGATTGTTGCCACAGCCGGTGTGCGCGGGCTGAATGAGGAAGACCTCAAGGAAGCGCACTACAGCGCTGACGGCATCGCCCAGCTGGAGCGTTACACGATCAGCGGGAGCACCGCGCGCAGTTTTGCCGCACAAGGCGGGCTGCGTGCAACCAGCGTGGCGTATTTGCCGAATCCTGCTCAGGGAGGACGATGATGAAAAAGTCCTTGTTGCTCGTCGCTTTGGTGGCCGCTGCGTTTGGTGGCGCTGCGCAGGCCTTCGACCTGAATGATTTCCTCAAACAGCTGCCAAACCAGGTGACTCAGCCTGCCGACAAACCGGCTGCGACAGGCACCGAAACGCCTGCCAAACAGCCCAGCCTGCGTGACAATGCCGCCAATATCCTGCTGGGTGCGATTGCCAAGCCCACCGATAACGATGAAATCCAGCTTGGTCAGCAGCTGGCGGGCAATCTGCTGGGCGCAGCGCCGCTGGTCAAGGACGACAACCTGCAGCGCTATGTGAACAAAGTCGGGCGCTGGGTGGCGTTGCAGAGCGACCGCCCGGATCTGCCCTGGCATTTTGGCGTGATCGACAGTACCGATATCAATGCGTTTGCCGCGCCAGGCGGCTTCGTTTTTGTCACCAAGGGCTTGTACCAGCAGCTCAACAATGAAGCGGAACTGGCCGGTGTGCTGGGGCATGAAATCAGCCATGTGGTGAACAAAGACCAGCTCCGTATCCTGCAAAAATCCAGGCTCATCGGCCTTGGCGCGCAGGCGCTGGGCCAGCAGATCAAAGGCTCGGATGCAGCGCAGCAACTGATCGGCAGCGGTGCGGAAATCATGTCGCGCGGGCTGGATAAAGACGCCGAATTTGCCGCTGACCGCATGGGCGTGGTGCTGGCCGCGCGCGCCGGTTATGACGCCTACGGCCTGCCTGCGGTGTTGCAGCAAATTGGCCATGCAGCGCCCAATGACAGCCGTGTCGCGTTACTGTTCAAGACCCACCCGGCACCGGATGTGCGATTCGACATGCTGGGTGACGCCATCGGCAGCCGGTTTGATCGTCTGCCGCCGGGTAAAGACCTGCCACAGCGCTTTTACCGTCTCCAGTAAATGCGGGGTTGGCGTTCTGCACCCCGGGTAGTGCTGAGTCTGCTGCTGGCGGCGATGCTGCTGTTGCACGCGGCGGGCGTGATTCGTATCGGCGCGCTGCAGCGGCTGGAAGCCTGGTCTTACGACACGCGTTTATTACTTACCCTGCCACATACCGTTGACCCGCGCGTGGTGATCGTCAATATCGACGAAGCCAGCCTGAAGCAACTCGGGCGCTGGCCGTGGAGCCGTGACAAGCTCGCAGGCCTGGTCGATACGCTGTTCGGTCATTATGCAGTGGCGGCAATCGGCTTTGACGTGGTGTTTGCCGAACCCGACCCGAGCCTGCCCGCGCTGGAGCGCCTCGCCACGACCAAATTGCGCGATCAAACCGACTTCACCACCGCGTTGAAAAAAGCCCGTCCGTTACTGGATTTCGACGCGCAGTTTGCCGCCACGTTAAAAAAAGGCCCGGTGGCGCTGGGCTATTACTTCACGCCGTATGCGGGCAGTACAGGCGTATTGCCGCCGCCGGTATTTAGCGCTGCTGCCATGCGCGGTCTGGATCAGGCTTACACACATAACCTCGGCTACGGCGGCAATCTGCCCGCGCTGCAGGCCAACGCGGTGGGCGGCGGCTTTTTCAACATGCAGGCCGACTTTGACGGCGTGACGCGGCGCATGCCGCTGCTGCAAACCTACCAGGGCGCCGATTACGAGGCGCTGTCGCTGGCGACGCTACGGGCGGCATTCAGCGCACCCTTGACCTATGCACCGGTGGATGGAAAACGCTATGCCCGGCTGGTGCTCAACGCCGACGGCCTGTACGCGCCAGTGAATCGGCACGGGGCGGCGTATGTGCCGTATCGGGCCTATCCCGGCTATCAGTATGTATCGGTGGCCGATGTACTGGCGCGACGCATCCCGCCCAGCGTGCTGGAAAATACCATCGTGCTGGTGGGCGCGACCGCACCTGGATTACTCGACTTGCGCGTGACGCCGCTGGCCAAAAGTTATCCTGGTGTCGAGATCCACGCCAATCTGATTTCCGGCATGCTCGACAATACCATCCGCTATACGCCCACCTGGGCTGCCGATGCGCAAACCGCCGCTGTGCTGGTGCTGGGTATCCTGCTCGCGCTGCTGTTGCCGCGCCTGACGCCGCTGCGCGGTGCGCTGTTTTCACTGGCGTTGCTGACGCTGTTGCTGGCAGGCAATTACTGGGCGTGGCAGCAGCTGTGGGTACTGCCATTGGCGACATTGGGCGTGCTGATAGTGGGCTTGATGCTGCTCAACATGGCGTGGGGTTTTTTTGCCGAGACGCGCGCGCGGCGCCAGATTACCAGCTTGTTCGGTCAATATGTGCCGCCCGAACTGGTGGATGAAATGAGCCAGGATCCGTCGCGCTTCAACATGCGCTCGGAGAGCAAGGCGCTGTCCATCCTGTTTTCCGACGTGCGCGGCTTTACCAGTATTTCGGAGAGCCTCAGCCCGCAGCAGTTATCCGATTTGCTCAATGAATTTCTCGGCGCCATGACACGGGTCATTCACCAGCACCATGGCACCATCGACAAATACATGGGCGACTGCATCATGGCATTCTGGGGTGCGCCAATGGATAACCCACAGCACGCGCGTGACGCGGTGCTGGCCGGGATGGACATGCAGGCCGCGCTGACCGAACTGAACAAAACCTTTGTCGCCAAAGGCTGGCCCGAGCTGCATGT
>DZDB01000118.1 GCA_022736605.1 Sideroxydans lithotrophicus | reverse complement strand
TCCGCGCTCGGCGCCGGTGCGCTGGTAACCATGATGCTGCAAGGCCACCCCGAAGCGGCTACTGCGGTAACACCGGCGATGCTTGGCCCGGGTGCTGGCTTGGGCGTGCTCGCTGCGCTGGCGCTATTGGTGCCTTTGCTGATGGCTTACTGGTTCGCACCGGCGCTGGTGGTGTTCCGCAACCTCAGTGCAATCGAAGCAATGAAAACCAGCTTTGCTGCCGCGCTCAAAAACATCGTCCCGTTTATGATTTACGGTGCGGTGATGTTCGTGCTGTTTGTGCTTGCCACGATCCCGCTGATGCTCGGCTTTCTGGTGATGCTGCCGCTGGCGTTCATCAGCTATTACACGTCGTACAAGGATGTGTTTGAGAAACCGTGATGTACATTTCCAACCCAATAAAAAAGCACCCTGATGGGTGCTTTTTTATTGGGTTATAACTGAATGCTTACAAGGTGCCGTAGGAATGCAGCCCGGACAGGAACATGTTGACGCCGAGGAAGGCAAACAGGGTAACGAACAGGCCGACTACCGCCCACCACGCCAGCATCGCGCCGCGCAGGCCTTTGACCAGGCGGATGTGCAGCCAGGCGGCGTAGTTGAGCCAGACGATCAGCGCCCAGGTTTCTTTTGGATCCCATGACCAGTAGCCACCCCAGGCTTCGGCGGCCCAGATGGCGCCGAGGATGGTGGCGATGGTGAAGAAGCCAAAGCCGACGGCGATGGATTTGTACATGACGTCGTCGAGTACTTCGAGCTTGGGCAAGCGTGAAGCGAGGATGCCTTTGGACGCCAGCAGGTAGGCCACGCCGACCATGGCGGCAATGGCAAACGAGCCATAGCCGATGAAGTTGGCAGGCACGTGGATTTTCATCCAGTAGGATTGCAGCGCCGGTACCAGCGGCTGGATTTCCTGCGCCTCACGGCCAAACGTGTACCACAGCAGAAAGCCGACGGCGGCGCTGATGACGGGCAGCACGAAGGCACCCATCTGGCGGTTGTTGTAGGCGCGCTCGTAGTGCAGGTAGAGCAGCGAGGTGATGATGGAGAACAGGATGAACACTTCGTACAGGTTGGAGATGGGAATGTGGCCGACGTCCGGGCTGATGAGGTAGGACTCGTACCAGCGCACCATCAGGCCGATCAGCCCCATTGCGACGGCGCTCCAGGTCAGGCCGCTGGCGACGCGGTTGGCGAATTCGGAGCGCGTGGCAAAACCGATCCAGTAGGTGACGGTGGCCATGACAAACAGCGCGCTCATCCACATGATGGCGGACTGGCTGGCGAACAGGTATTTGAGGAAGAAGGCCTGGTCGGCACGCGCCAGGTCAGCGTGGTAGTCGTTGATGCCGAACAGGCTCAGCCCGGCGACCACGACCATCAGGGTACGGATCGGCTTCCAGTTCCAGCCGAGCACGGAAAACCCGCCGACGGCGGCAAACATGATGCCTTTTTCGTACACGTCCATGTAGCTGCCGTACTGGTTCAGCGCATACAGCGCACCGCCCAGCAGGAAGGCACTAAACAGCCAGTCGAGTGCGGTCAGGCGTTTGAAATACGATTCCGCCGGGGCGGTTTGGGTCAGTTCCATGATTCTATTCCTTCACGATATCGGCAATGCGCTGCGTGTGGCGCTTGAATTCATTTTCAAAATCCAGGGTTTTGCGGTTGCTGGACATGGCAAACAGCACGCGCCCAGGTTTGACGAGTAACCACAGCCTGCGTTCCCGAATGTAGAACATGGCAAATACTCCCAACACCAGCAAGAACGATCCAGCGTATACGATATTCTTGCCAGGCGAGCGCGTCAATTGCACGCCGGATGCGTTGACCTGATCATACTGCGCAAGTTGCAGATAAACCGGTGCGCCGTAGAAAAACAGGTCGCTCATGCTGTTGAGGCTGTCGCGTATGAACCAGCCAGTGGCTTCATTGGCGGTGGGCGGCGGCAAGCCGGCCTGTTGCTGCGCCATCTGATACGCGTCGTAAGTAGAGAGTTCAAGGATTTTCAGATACGTTTGCGCAGCGCGATCCCGCTCTGCTTTGGGCACGTTTTTTTCGATGAAATCTGACAGGGTCTGGTAGCCACCCTGGGCAAACAGCGCCAGCACTTTTTCGGTACTATCGGTCAGTTTGGTTCGAATCTCCGGTGAGCTGTCGCCATCCGGCAACGCGCTGAGGGTAAAGCGCCGTGCAATTTCGGCGCGTTGCGCCGGATCGAACATGACGCCGCGCAGGCGCATGAAGCCGCTCAAAGTCTGGTCAGGATCAAGCGGAAAGCGGATATAGCGGAACGCGTCGGCCGGACTGGTGCGCATGCCCGAGAGCATGAACCAGCGCTTGTCGTTCAGGATCGGCAGCATGTAGTTGCTGTATTCGCGCGCCTGACCCTGTGCATCGCGTACCTTGTACTGAAAGCTTGGCCCGACGTTGTGCAGATCTTTGTTTTCTGCGACCGCGTTACCGCCCAGCAGGCTGCGCGCATCCTGCTGCGGTGCGGCACCTTCGCTGCCAGTATTTTCAATGTTGAATGGCCGGAAATCGGTGAATTCGAGGGTGTAATTCACCTTGCCCGAAGTCAGCTTGGTGCTGTCATGTACCACGCCATTGATCGGCGTGGGCGTGCCGCTGGGGCTGAACAGATTCCAGCCGTTGAGTTTCAGTTTGGTGCCGCCATCACCAAAGCTGGCTTGATAGATGGCGATACCATCATAGATCAGCGGGTGGTTGACGGTGATGGTATGGGTCAGCAGTTGCTTGCCGGTTTTCTTGTCGAGAATGGCGATATCGCTGGCAAAGCTTTTAGGCTGGCCGGTGCTGTAATGCTCGATATGAAACTTCTTCATCGCCACGGCAAACGGTAAATCCTGCACCAGATAGCCGTCACCAATGTTGAGAAATACCACGTCTGCGCTGGAGCCTTCCGGGATGGTCACGCTGCCACGAAATGACAGGTTATCTGGCGCCAGGCGGCTGGCAGCGGGTACCTGACTTTGTGGGATATCGCGGGTTTCAATTTTTTTCAGGCCGAAAGTCTGTTCCAGCTTGAGTGGGATGTTGCTGTCGATCAGGCCGCCGATGCAAATGATGACGATGGCCGAGTGCGTGAGGATGTAGCCGAGCCGGTTGGTGCTGCCGATTTTGGCCGCCAGCAGGGTGCCCTCGCTGGCGCTCAGCGGGCGTTCCTTGTAACGATAATTTTGCGCAAGCAAATAGTCTTTGAGCGCCTGCAATGGCGCGCCCGTGGCGGCGAATTCCGCCCGGTGCTGAAAGTGTCCAAGCGAATTTTCACTGGCGTCTTCGCGGTAGCTGCGCATTTCTCGCAGCATCGAGGGCAGGTTACGGTAGATGCAGGTGCTGGTTGATAGCACCAGAAAGGCAAGAATGACGACAAACCAGGCGGTACGGTAAACGTCATACAGTCCGAGCCATTCGAAGGTGGTAAACCAGAACTGGCCAAACTGGATGATGTAATTCTGGTAGGGCTCGTTTTGCTTGAGGACGGTGCCGATAATCGACGCGATCGCAAGTACCGTCAGCAGGCTGATGGCAAAACGCATCGAGCTGAACAGCTCGTAAACTGATTTTGCGAAAGTGGCAGAGGATTTGCTCATGGGGAACCTGGGGAACCTGGAAAAACAAGGGGTGACTTGCGCCACCCCCTATTGATTGCTGATAGGCCGGCAGGTTCCGGCTAGCGCTTACTGCAGACCAGAAATATATTGTGCGGCTGCTTTCATTTCCTGATCGGTCATTTTGGCAGCGATGGTGCGCATCATTTTGGCAGCGTCATTAGCCCGAATGCCGAGGCGGAAATTATTCAGCTGGGTGTAGATATAAGTGGCGTGCTGGCTTGCCAGACGGGGAAACTCAACTGGAATGCCTGCACCGGTTGGGCCGTGGCACGCTGCGCAGGCGGGTACGCCGCTGCCAGGATTGCCGCCCTTGAACAACTTCTCTCCTTGTGCAACCAGGTCTTTGTCTTTGGCTTTACCCGGCTTTTCTACCTGTTCCGAGAAGTAGGCGCCCAGATTCTTCATGTCGTCCGGGGTCAGGTTGTTGGTGGTCACAATGCCCTGCATGATCGCGTTCTTGCGGTCGCCTGACTTAAAGTTGGTCAGTTGCTTGGTGATATAATGCGCACCTTGACCCGCCAGTTTCGGATTGTTCGGGTCAATACTGTTGCCGTCTGCACCGTGGCACGCAGCGCACACGCTGGTGACGAGTTGTTGTGCTTTGGCTGGATCGCCAGGCGCCGAGACTTCAGCATTGGCGGGGGAGAGTGCAGTGAATGCGGCAAACGCGGCGAAAGCCATGGTGTATTTCATTGTAAATTCCTCAACCCTTACATTCTGAAAAGCTAATATTTTATCTGCGTTTTAGTTTCGACGCCAGTTCTCCCGGGACTTCTTTATATGAATCTGTTTCAACAGGCGGTGTTTTTCACCACCGTGAACCATCTGCGTGATCTGCCGCCCGAAAGTGATGCAGAAATCGCCTTTGCTGGCCGCTCCAATGCAGGCAAGTCCAGTGCGATTAACACGCTGGCTAACCGTACCCGATTGGCGTTTGTCAGCAAAACGCCGGGGCGTACCCAGCATCTGAATTATTTCAGTTTGGGACAAGGCCGTTTTTTGGTGGATTTGCCGGGTTACGGCTATGCCAAGGTGCCGGGTGTGGTGAAGGACCACTGGCGTGAACTTCTGGCGCAATATCTGGCCGAACGAGATCAGCTTAAAGGGTTGATTTTAATCATGGATTCCCGCCATCCGATGACGGAACTGGATAGCCAGATGCTGGCGTGGTTTTTACCCACAGGCAAGCCGGTGCATTGCCTGCTGACCAAGAGTGATAAGCTGAACCGCAGCGATTCGATAAGCGTATTGCGCAAAGTCAAAGCCGCCTTGGGCGCATTGTCGCCTAACTACAGCGCGCAGCTGTTTTCCAGCCCGAAACGCATCGGCATGGATGAAGTGGGTGAAGTGGTGGGGCGCTGGCTCGGGGTTGTCACGGATGACGGACACAAAAGAGCCCCGGTTAAAGGGGAGTAAAACCGGGGCAGAAAATGCTTCAACTAGTGTCGAAGCGCCCGCTCAGGGAGGAGAAGCGGGAGACGGCAATGAACCGTCTGCAAGTTAAGAGGCTTGCATTGCAAAGAAGTTCACAAATTTTTTAAACGATTTTAATTGATTGATTTATATATAAGATATGAGCGTTGATGCCAAGTATCCCTTAATCCGTATGCGGCGCATGCGTCGTGATGATTTTTCGCGTCGTCTGATGCGCGAAAATCAGCTGACGGTGAACGATCTGATTTATCCGGTGTTCGTGCTGGAAGGTGCCGGACGGCGAGAGACGGTGGCTTCGATGCCCGGTGTAGAGCGCCTGTCACTGGATAATTTGCTGCCGGTTGCGGCCGAGTGTGTGCGGCTGGGCATTCCGGCGCTGGCATTATTTCCAGTAATTGATGCCGGGCTTAAAACGCTGGGTGCTGAAGAAGCGTTCAATCCGGACGGGCTGGTGCCGCGCGTCGTGCGAGCGCTGAAACAGCAGTTTCCTGCGCTGGGGATTATTACTGATGTCGCGCTGGATCCTTACACCAGCCACGGTCAGGATGGTCTGATTAATGCAGCGGGTTATGTCATCAACGATGAAACCGTTGCGGTCTTGACGCGGCAAGCGGTGTCGCACGCCGAAGCCGGTGCGGATGTCGTCGCGCCCTCTGACATGATGGATAGACGCGTGGGTGAAATTCGGCGTGCGCTGGATGGCGCAGGTCATATCCATAC
>DZDB01000117.1 GCA_022736605.1 Sideroxydans lithotrophicus | reverse complement strand
CGCCCCCAGTCGCCGGCGCTGTCGTCGGTTTTATTGAGCACGTCGAGGTTGTCTTCCAGTGCGCCCATCCACGGGGTCATTTTTTCTTCTTCGGTGCCGGGCAGAAAGCCGATGTCCTCGCCCACCGGCACGGTGACGCGGGTCATGATGATTTCCGAATAGCGCTTGTGTTCCAGCGTCTGCATCAGCCCGGCGGCGAGCGTCAGCAGGGTTTTGCCGGTACCGGCCTGGCCCAGCAGGGTGACGAAATCGACCTCCGGATCCATCAGCACGTTGAGCGCGAAGTTTTGCTCGCGGTTGCGCGCAGTGATGCCCCACACGCCGTTTTTCTGGTGCGCGTAGTCCTTGATGGTTTGCAGCTCGGCGACGTTGCCCTTGACCGATTTGACGATGGCATACAGTGGGTTGCCGCTTTCCTGATAGACGAATTCGTTGACCAGCAGGCTTGGCACCAGCGGGCCGGTGACGCGGTACCAGGTATGGCCGTCGGCGAGCCAGGATTCCATGCCCTTGCCGTGCTTGTCCCAGAAATCGGCGGGCAGCTCGCGTACCCCGGCGTACAGCAGGTCGGTGTCTTCCAGCACCTTGTCGTTGAAATAGTCTTCCGCAGGCAGGCCCAGCGCACGCGCCTTGATGCGCATGTTGATGTCTTTGGAGACGAGGATGATCTGGCGTTTGGGCTGTTCTTCACGCAGGCTGAGGATGACGCCGAGGATCTGGTTGTCGACCTTGCTGTTGGGCAGCGATAGCGGTGTCTGGATGCGTGCCAGGTTGGTTTGCAGGAACAGCCGCCCGGTGGCGGCATTGTGGCTGTGGGTTGAGAGTGGAATACCGGCTTCGATGCCGTCTTCCACGTCGGAGACGATTTCATCCATGAAGCGCGTCGCCTGACGGGCATTGCGCGCGACTTCGGTCATGCCTTTCTTGTTCTGGTCAAGTTCTTCCAGCGTGCCCATGGGCAGAAAAATATCGTGCTCTTCAAAGCGGAACAGGCTGGTTGGATCGTGCATCAGCACGTTGGTATCAAGGACGAACAGCTTGGTCGGGGCGGCAGCTTTGCGAGCCATATTTAGGGTTCCTTAATTAGAGTGATTGAACGGTACCCAGCACTGCTTGCGCGTGGTCGGCAGACTTCACCCCACGCATTTCCTGCACCAGCTTGCCTTCAGCGTCGAAGATGAACGTGCTGCGCTCGACGCCACGGACTTCTTTGCCATACATGTTTTTCAGTTTCATTACGCCGAACAGTTCACATACCGTTTCATCGGTGTCGGATAGCAGCTCGAACGGCAGACCGAGTTTGGCCTTGAATTTTTCATGCGATTTCATATCGTCGCGCGAGACGCCGACGATGTCGCAGTTGCTGGCCTGAAATTGCGCATACAGATCGCGGAAATCCGAGCCTTCAACAGTGCAGCCGGGGGTGTCGTCCTTGGGATAGAAATACACGACGAGTTTTTTGCCGATTGCTGTGGACAGTCTGAAGGTTTTGTCGCCGGTAGAAGGCAGGGTGAAATCGGTGATGGTGGTCATGCTATTCCTCTTGATGGGCGGTTGGGAGACTTGAGTAACACTACCACCGCGCCGCTGCCGCCGTCCACCGCACGTGCCTGACAAAACGCCAGCACCTCGTCTTTTTGCATCAGCCAGTGCTTGACCCGGGTGCGTAGAATCGGCTCGCGGTTTTTTGAGCCCAGCCCTTTACCGTGAATAATGCGCACGCAGCGCAGGCCGCGTTTCTGGCAGGTGCTGATAAAGGCGTTCACCGCCTGACGCGCCTCGGCACTGATCAGGCCGTGCAAATCCAGTTCGCCCTGCAGCACCCAATGGCCGCGCCGCAGTTTTTTCAGCGTGTCACGCCGTAATCCGCTGCGCAGGTAGACCAGCTCTTCACCCGCCTCCATGCTGTCTTCATAGCTGATGTGGTCGGACAGGCTGTCGACCAGCGCCTGCTGCTCGTCCCGGATACGTTGTTTTGGGATGGGTTGAATCTGTGGCGCAGCGGGTTCGCGCTTGCCGTGATGCGGGAGCGGGTGGGCGTCGCCGACGGCAGCCTGGAACAAGGCCTGCGCGTCGGATGGCGGATCGTCAGCCCGGCTCATGCGGCCTTACTTGGTCAGGCTTTCCAGGTAGCGGTCGGCATCAAGCGCGGCCATGCAACCGGTACCGGCGCTGGTCACCGCCTGGCGGTAGATGTGGTCCTGCACGTCGCCCGCGGCAAACACGCCGGGCAGGCTGGTGGCGGTAGCGTTGCCCTTGTTGCCGCCCTGGGTGACGATGTAGCCGCCTTCCATCTCGATCTGGCCGGTGAAAATATCGGTATTGGGTTTGTGGCCGATGGCGATGAAAATGCCGGTCAGCGGCAAATCCTGCGTGGTTTGATCGACGGTTGATTTGATGCGCATGCCAGTCACGCCGGTCTTGTCGCCCAGCACTTCGTCGAGCTGGTTGTTCCAGTGCACGCTGATCTTGCCTTCCTTGACCTTCTCCATCAGGTGATCGGCGAGGATTTTCTCCGACTTGAAGGCGTCACGGCGGTGTACCACGGTCACATGGCGCGCGATGTTGGACAGGTACAGCGCCTCTTCAACTGCGGTATTGCCGCCGCCGATTACCGCCACGTCCTGATTGCGGTAAAAAAAACCATCACACGTGGCGCAGCCCGACACGCCTTTGCCCATGAACGCCTGTTCCGATTCCAGCCCCAGGTACATGGCCGACGCGCCGGTGGCGATAATCAGCGCATCGCAGGTATAAGTCGCCTGGTCGCCGATCAGGGTAATCGGCTTGTCGGCCAGCCTGGCGGTGTGGATGTGGTCGAAAATGATTTCGGTATTAAAGCGCCGCGCGTGTTTTTCGAAACGCGCCATCAGTTCCGGTCCCTGCACGCCGTCGGCATCAGCGGGCCAGTTGTCGACGTCGGTGGTGGTCATCAGCTGGCCGCCCTGCGCCATGCCGGTGATGACCACCGGATTGAGGTTGGCGCGCGCAGCATAGACGGCGGCGCTGTAGCCGGCCGGGCCGGAGCCGAGAATGATAAGGCGGTGGTGTTGCGTGGTCATGGTGGCTCCTTGGTAAGTGCGGCAAATTTTAACAGCATAGCCGGTCAGATAAATACCTGCGTCGGCCTAAGTTTTTAATGATGTGGGGATACTTTACGCAATTTGAAGGATGCACGCCCTCAATAATGCAGGCAGCATCCGCGCTGCCCCAATTATGCATTTCAGCAAAATGCGCTATGCTGATTGCGTTAGCACAAAACAACGATAAAACCAGTTTTTGCCATACCTTTTGCACATCATCCCGGGGAGTTCCACATGAGTACGGTACAAAACCATCTGGCAGGCACGTCCATGCTGTTTCGTGCGCTCGACGCCGCTAAAAACTGGCGCGCACTGGGGCTGTTGATTGCAACGTCGATCAGCGCGATTCTGGTGATGAGTGTGTTTGGTTTCATCGCGTCGCGTTTTGGTTATGGCAGCATGGCGATGATCACCAGCGGCATCGGCGGGCTGCTGGCGCTGATTGTTTTTTTTACCGGGTTTTCTGCCGTCGGCATTGTGTTGATGGATCAGGCCAAGGACAACCCGGCGCGCAGCCTCAGCAACGCGCTATTTGCCGGGCTGGCAACGCTGCCGCGCTTTCTCGGGCTGATGCTGATCGAATTCGGGTTGCTTATCGCGCTTGTCATTGTGGCATCCATCGTGCTGTTCATCTGCAAGATTCCTGCGCTCGGGCCGTTCCTCTATACCTTTGTGTATCCGATCATGGTGGTCATTTTCGGCGTGCTGTATTTCGCGGTCGTGTTTGTGGTCAACCCACTTGCGGCGCCAGCCTTGTGGGATGGCAACAACGTCATGCAGGCGATTGCAAAGCTCTGGCAGTTGGGGAAAAACTATCTCATTCCCGTCGTGCTGAACCAGCTGGTACTCGGGCTGATCGTGTTTGTGGTGGCCGGTATCCTGTTTGGCATGATGGCGGTCGGAAGCATGGCGACGATGGGATTGTCGACGCAGATTCTGGGTTATGGCGCGAGTGGCTCGGCGGTTGAGATGATAGCGAATATCGGCGCCATGTTTGGTGGTGGAGGTGGCGGCAGCGGTTATGGCCTGGCGTTGATGTTCGGTTCGGGCATCCTGTTTGCCATCGTCGGCGCGATTCCGCTGCTGGTGCTGATCAGCGGCAACTGCCTGATTTACCTGCAATACGCCAGAAATCTCGATACCTCGGCCATCGAAGAAAAAATGCGCGGAGCAGTGGGCGATCTGAAAGACAAGGCCAACGCCGCGCGCGAGCAACTCAAACAGGCGCAGGTGCCGCCGCCACCGGCCCCAACCATGGCACCGACTGAGCCTGCACTGGCTTGCCCCAACTGCCACGCCGCGATTACGGCGGATGATGTGTTCTGCGGCAGCTGCGGCCACAAGCTCAAATAAGGCGCGACCATGGCCAGATTCTGTACCCGTTGCGGCACCAAAACGGAAGTAGCGAACGCGCGATTTTGTGACGCCTGCGGGGCACCGTTACCGGGCACCCCGGTTGCCGCAGCGCCGACTGCGCACAGCCAGCCGACGCCGCTGCCGCTTGGCAAAATCGTCAAATTCGGCAGCATTGCGGTTGCCGTGCTGGCGCTGCTGGGTGGCGGCGTGTGGTGGCTGACCAAAGCACCATCGCTGCCCGATGCCAGCGACTTGTCGGCGTTGCTGAATGCCGACCAAGCCGCCACCGAACAGCGCGTATGTCTGGATAATTTTGACTATGCTAAAAATCCGGTGACGATTGCTCAATATGACACCAATACCAAACAATGGCTTGACGCACTGGCTGTAGCGGGCGTGTACAGCCCGGCTCAAACTGTCACCAGCGGCGGTGGCTGGTTCAGCCAGACGCAATACAGGTATACCCAGACCGCCGCCGGATTGAAAGCGGTACGCAATGGAAAGCTGTGTTTCGCCAGCGGCATTGCGCTTGATAAAGTGAGCTATTCCAAACCCGAAAAACGGGCTGACAAAACTTTCGCTGAAGCGCGTTATACCTATCATTACAGCAATCCCGCCGCCTGGGTGAGTCAGCCCGCGATTGCCAAGGCCGAACCGGTGCGGCTGGGCAAAACCAGCTTCGACGACAGCGCCGTGCTGATGCTGGATAAAGACAAATGGCAGCTGGTGTCGGCGCAGGATCTGCGGGAAACGCAGGCCGGGCAGAGCAGAAACCACGCGTTATTCGATTTATCCATGCTCGGGCAGGGCGCACCCGACGCTGAATCCGCCACCGCTACGCCGCCAGCGGCAGGCTTGTTTGACAGCATCAAACGGCTGTTTTCCGGCTTCGGCGGCAACCCCATCCTGGGTAAATGGGGCGCAAATGGCAGCGTGGTATTCGAGTTCACGCCTACTCAAATGATTGCCGGTGGCCAGGCCATGCCGGTTAAATACGATGTCCAGGATAAAAATGTACACGTCAGCGTGATGGGTCAGCAGGGCGTGACGTTTACCGTCATCGATAATGACCACATTGCGATGGACGCAGGCATGGTCAAATTGCAACTTACCCGAGTAAATTAATCATGAAGTGTCCTCATTGTTCCGCCGAAAATAAAGACAGCGCCCGGTTTTGTGGTGCATGTGGTTTGAATATGACCGTTGCAACGGCGCCCGACAGCAAGCCGTGTACCCAATGCGGTCACGCGTGCAACGCCGACGCTAAATTTTGCCCCAAGTGTGGCACTTCATTCGTGAAGCCTTCAGCACCAGCACCAGCACCAGCACCAGCACCAGCACCAGCACCAGCACCAGCACC
>DZDB01000116.1 GCA_022736605.1 Sideroxydans lithotrophicus | reverse complement strand
TCGGCCAGGTCGATGAAGCCAAAGCGCGGGTTCATCCACAGAATCAGTTCTTCGGACAGGCGCGACAGATGGGTCATGATGAGGCTGGCGCAGGCGCAGAATTCGATGGCGAAATCGCGGTCGGAGACGGCGTCAAGCGAGTTCTCGCACACGCCGTCAAAGCCCAGCGCGCGCGCCACCATCTCACGGTCAATCGGGTAGCTGGTGCCGGCCAGTGCGGCCGCACCCAGCGGCAGTCGGTTGACGCGCTTGCGGCAATCGCGCAGCCGTTCGGCGTCGCGCTTGAGCATTTCGAAATACGCCATCAGGTGGTGGCCGAACGACACGGGCTGCGCCACTTGCAGGTGGGTGAAGCCGGGCATCACGACGTCGGCATTGGCTTCGGCCAGGTCGAGCAGCGCAGTCTGCGCCTGGCGGATCAACGCCAGCAGGCCATCGATATGGTGGCGCAGGTAGAGGCGGATGTCGGTCGCCACCTGGTCGTTGCGTGAACGGCCAGTATGCAGACGTTTGCCCGCGTCACCGATTTTGGCGGTGAGGGCTTTTTCGATATTGAGGTGGACGTCTTCCAGATCCAGCGACCAGTTAAATTGCCCAGCACGGATTTCAGCCAGAATCTCGGCCAGGCCGCGCTCGATGGCGGCGCGGTCGTCATGCGGAATAATGCCTTGCTGCACCAGCATGGCGGCGTGCGCAAGCGAGCCCTGAATATCAAATTCGGCCAGCCGGTAATCAAAACCGATCGATGCGGTATAGCGTTTAACGCGCTCGGAAACAGCTTCGGTAAAGCGCCCGGACCAAAGTTGCGGGGTATTGTGTGGGGTGTTGGACATAATGAAAACCAGGTGAGTGAACGGTGTGCGCGGTTTGGAACTATCCGGCTGATTCCTGCACAATAGCCGGATTATGCCAAACCATGCCGCCGCCGACTATCCCGCACGCTTGCCCGACTTCTGCAATCTGGGTGTGACGCTGCGCATTTTCATTGGCGTCGAGGGCTTGGCACTGACTGGCGCCTGGCTGCGTGCGCAGCATGTGAGCGAGGTGTGGCGTGATTTTGTTGCCCAGTCTGTCACGTTACAGCCTGCGCTGTTGCTGGTGCTTGCGCTGCTCTGCCTGGGCAGGCGTTGGCTGGCAGCTTTGCCGTACCAGTGGGGGGTGCTGGCCATATTGTCGTTGTGTCTGGCGGTGGCGGCTGGTGTCAGGGCGATGATGCAACAGATGTTTGCAGATGCCTCATTGCAGTTGGGGTGGCACGATGCGATCAGCGTGCTGGCCTTGACGGGGGCGCTACTGGCCTATTTTTATATGCGCGATCAGGCGCTGTCGCCAGCGCTGACCGAAGCGCGTCTGCAAGCCTTGCAGGCGCGCATCCGTCCCCACTTTCTGTTCAACAGTCTGAACGCGGTGCTGAGTCTGGTGCGCGCTGAACCGCGTCGCGCCGAGCGCGCACTGGAAAATCTGGCCGAGCTGTTTCGCGTACTGATGGCAGACAATCGCCAGCTCGCGCCGATAGCCAGCGAAGTGGCGTTATGCAAGCAGTATCTGGAGCTCGAAAGCCTGCGTTTAGGCGAACGCCTGCAAGTGGTCTGGCACATCGACAACATGCCAGGCGATGCGCTGATTCCACCCCTGGTGTTGCAGCCGCTGGTGGAAAATGCGGTGTACCACGGCATTGAACCGGCCAGCCAGCCGGGTGAAATCCGCATCAATATCTACCGCAGCGATGGTCAGTTGCATCTGCTCATCAGCAACCCCTACCAGCGCGAGGGCCGTCATCACGGCGGCAATAAAATGGCGCTGGGCAATATCAAAAGCCGCCTGATGCTGCACTTCGACGTCGAAGCCAGCCTCAAAACCCAGGTACGCGATGCGTCGTACCAGGTACACATCATGCTGCCGTACCGGAGCAGCAAGCCATGACGCCAACCTTGCGCATCATGATTGTGGACGACGAAGCGCCAGCGCGTAACCGGCTGCGTGATGTGCTCGACGATTGCGCTGTTGAACTGCCGGTCGAGGTGGTGGGCGAGGCTGCAAATGGTCTGCAGGCATTGCAGTTGCTGGAACAAACCGGCGCCGATTTGCTGCTGCTGGATATCC
The DNA here is from genome assembly GCA_022736605.1 of Sideroxydans lithotrophicus. Classification (GTDB taxonomy): domain Bacteria; phylum Pseudomonadota; class Gammaproteobacteria; order Burkholderiales; family Sulfuriferulaceae; genus Sulfuriferula. The sequence goes on along the minus strand of DZDB01000116.1, from coordinate 3,935 downwards.
GCATGCCCGGCATGGACGGGCTGGAGCTGGCGCAACATCTGGCGCGTCTGCCGGTTCCGCCAGCGGTGGTGTTCACCACTGCATACGACAGCTATGCAATTCAGGCATTCGAGTTGAGTGCGGTGGATTATCTGCTCAAGCCGGTGCGTGCCGAACGCCTGCTCACGGCGCTGCGCAGAGCGCAGGCGTTCAGTCCGGCACAAGCCGCCAGCTTGCAGCAGGCGGCACCGCAAGCACGCCAGTACCTGAGCGCGTGCGAGCGCGGCAAGATATTGCTGGTGCCGATTGGTGAGGTGATTTATTTGCGCGCAGAGCAGAAATACGTGGCCGCGCGCACCGCTACACGCACCTATTTGCTCGATGAATCGCTGGTCAAGCTGGAGCAGGAGCTGGCGCAGCGTTTTGTGCGCGTGCACCGTAACAGTCTGGTCGCGCGCGATGCGATTGAAGGTTTTGTGATGCGCGACAGCACGGATGAAGGCGAAGAAGCCGCAGGCTGGGTGGTGCTGCTGCGCGGGCTGGATGAAACCCTGCCGGTAAGCCGCCGTCAATACGCGGTGATCCGGCAGTTCAAGCGCTGAGGTGCTTTACTTGGGCCGTACTTTTGCCAGCCCGGCGTCGATGGCGCTGTCGAGATAACCGCCGTAATAGTCCACCGGCCCCAGACCGACGAGCGGATCGGCGGCGGGCTTGCCCTGATAATCAAATACGATCAAGGTAGGTGATAACATCACGCCATTCAACACGGCAAAGCCGCCATCAGTGGTTTTTTTGCCGTTGAAATCGATCAGCTTTTGATCGCTGCCGACTTCAATCTGGCGCATCAGCACTTTTTTGGCATACTCGGGGTTGCGCTGCATCGGCAACAAAAATTCGTTGAGTACGCGTTCGCAGTAGGTGCAATGCGGGCTGCTGAACATGACCAGCAGCGGCACGCCCCGGCTTTTGGCCAGTTGCGCATCGGCCTGCAGGTTGTGGCTGGACGGTACGCCAACGGCATCTGCCCAAGCTGTCGCGTACGTCATCCATGCTAAAATTGCGAACATAAACAGAGACGTGATTTTGTTTGTCGAGATTTTCATCGCGGTGCTCCATGCCATTATTTATTCATCTTACGTGCAGGTCGTCCTTTGCAGAATAGTCCATACCACCCGAATCCGGCGGCCATCCCTACCGTGCCCAGCCAGCTTGTGATCGCCTCGCGCGAAAGCGCGCTGGCGATGTGGCAGGCCGAGCATATTGCCGCGCGGCTGCGTGCGCTGTATCCACACATGCCGGTAAGCATTCTCGGCATGACGACACAGGGCGACCAGATTCTCGATTCGCCGCTGAGCAAGATTGGCGGCAAGGGGCTGTTCGTCAAGGAGCTGGAAACCGCGATGAGCGAGCAGCGCGCCGACATCGCCGTGCATTCGATGAAGGACGTGCCGATGAATCTGCCGGATGGCTTCACGCTGGCGGTGATCGGCGAGCGTGAAGACCCGCGCGATGCGTTTGTGTCGAATGATTACGGCGGCCTTGCCGAGTTGCCCGTCGGCGCGCGCGTGGGTACTTCCAGCTTGCGGCGCGAATGCCAGCTGCGCGCGCGTTTTCCGCATCTGCTCATCGAGCCGCTGCGCGGCAACGTGCAAACCCGGCTGCGCAAGCTCGACGAAGGCCAATACGCGGCGATTATTCTGGCGGCAGCGGGGCTGAAACGCCTTGGCCTAGGCGCGCGCATCCGTGCTGAAATCAGCGTCGAAGACAGTTTGCCAGCGGTCGGGCAAGGCGCGCTCGGGATCGAATGCCTGAGCAACCGCGACGACTTGATTGCGTTGCTGGCACCCCTTAACCATGCCGAGTCAGCCGATTGCGTGCGCGCCGAGCGCGCGATGAGCCGCGCGCTGAATGGCAGTTGCCAGGTGCCGCTGGGCGGCTTTGCGCAACTCGACGGTGACACGCTGACGCTGCGCGGGTTTGTTGCTGAAATCGACGGCAGTCGGGTCATTGCCGACTGCGTGTCCGGCGCGCGCGCTGACGCCGAAGTGCTCGGCCAGCAGCTGGCGCAACGCCTGATTGGGCGCGGCGCAGGTGCCATTCTCGCGGCGTTGGCGCAATGACCACGCTGGCGTTACCGTTGGCCGGGCAGGGCGTGCTGGTGACGCGTCCGGCGCAGCAGGCGGTGCATCTGGCGGAATTGATCGTGGCGGCGGGTGGCAAGCCGGTGCTGTTTCCAGTGCTGGAAATCCTCGACAGCGCAGATTTGCAGCCCTTGTACGCGCTGATCGACCGGTTAGATGACGTCGATATGGCGATTTTCATCAGCCCGAATGCGGTCAACAAGGCGATGAACCTGATCAAGTCGCGGCGTGAACTGCCTGGTGGCATGCAATTCGCCGCAATCGGGCGCGGCAGCAGCAAGGAACTGAAACATTTCGGCGTGACCGACATCATTGCGCCGACGGCGCGGTTCGACAGTGAAAATTTGCTGGAAATGCCGCAACTGCAAGCAGTTGAAGGCAAGCGTGTGGTGATCTTTCGCGGCGACGGCGGGCGCGAAGTGCTCGGTGACACACTCACCGCGCGTGGCGCGCAAGTGGAATACGCGGAATGCTACCGGCGCAGCCGACCCGATGTGCCCGCTGGTAACCTGCTGCGACAGTGGTCGCGCAATGAAATCAACGCCGTCACCGTGACCAGCTCGGAAGGCCTGCGCAATTTATACGACATGCTCGGCAAACTCGGTCGCCAGTGGCTCAAGACCACGCCGGTGTTTGCGCCGCATGAACGCATCCTGGACGTGGCGCGCGAATTGGGGCTGGAGCGCAGCGTGCTCACGCCCGCCGGTGACGAAGGCCTGGTGGACGGAATAGCAGACTGGTTCAGGGAGCATGCATGAGCGACCAGACCACGGCTGATTCTGAACCGGACTTGCTCGACCGGCTGGCCTGGTTTTCACCGGCGTTGATCATTGCGCTGCTGGCGCTGGCGCTGGCTGGCTGGCAGTGGTGGGAGACGCGGGTTCAGGTGCGCCATCTGCAAACCGAGCTGGCGCAAAAGCTTGCAGCGTCGGCCAGCGTCGATCAGGAAAGCCGCATCGTCAGCAAACAGGCGCTGGAAACTACGCAGAACATGTCGGTCAAGCTGGGTGAAATTCAGGCGCGGCTGGCGGATTCACAAAACCAGCAGCTGGCATTGCAGGCGCTGTATCAGGATCTGGCGCGCAGCCGCGATGAATGGACGCTGGCGGATATCGAGCAGATTGTGCTGAGCGCCAGCCAGCAGTTGCAACTGGCGGGCAACAGCAAGGCTGCGCTGATCGCCTTGCAGAGCGCTGATACGCGTCTGCAACGTTTGAACAAACCGCAATTTACCTTGTTGCGCCGTGCCATTAACGATGACATTGCGCGCTTGCAGGCGCTGCCCCTGATCGATACCGTCGGTATCAGTTTGCGACTGGATGCGCTGATCGGCGAAGTGGATGACTTGCCCATCGCCAGCGAGCACGAAATTCCGGTGGCACAAACTGTCAAACCCGGCGCGCCGGCGGAATCCAGCAGCAGTCGATTCGGGCGTGAATTGTGGCGTGAGATCAAGGGGCTGGTGCAGGTGCGGCGCATGGATGCGCAGGATACCGCCTTGCTGGCGCCGCAGCAGGCGTATTTCCTGCGACAGAATCTGAAACTGCGACTGCTGACGGCGCGCATCGCACTGCTGGCGCACGATGAAGGCAGCTACAAGGCGGATTTAACCGCCGCACAAGGCTGGCTCAAACGCTATTTCAACACCCGAGACGCCCGCATTGTGGCGGCGCGCGCCAGTCTTGACCGGCTGGTGAACAGCCCGGTCAGCATCCAGCTGCCGACGCTCGACGAGAGCCTGAACGCGTTGCAGGCCAGCCGTCTGGGGCGGAGTAAATAGAGCATGCGCGCACTGATCTGGATTGTGCTGCTGTT
>DZDB01000115.1 GCA_022736605.1 Sideroxydans lithotrophicus | reverse complement strand
AATCGCGCTCGTCGTGCGCCGGTACCGCCATCACCGCGCCGTCGCCGTAGCTCATCAGCACGTAATTGCCGACCCATACCGGGATGGCTTCCCCGGTCAGCGGATGGCTGACACTGAGGCCGGTGTCCATGCCTTTTTTGTCCATCGTCGCCATGTCGGCTTCGGCCACACTGCCCTGTTTGCATTCGGCAATGAACGCGGCAAGTGCAGGATTGTTTTGTGCAGCACGCAGCGCCAGTGGGTGCTCGGCGGCGACCGCGACAAAGGTCACGCCCATCAGCGTGTCGGCGCGGGTGGTGAAGACCCAGAGTTTTTCAGCCACGCCGTCCTGCGTATAGGGAAACGCCAGACGCACGCCGACACTCTTGCCAATCCAGTTGCGCTGCATGGTTTTGACCTGTTCCGGCCACTGCGGCAACGCGTCCAGCCCGCTCAACAGCTCGTCGGCGTACTGGGTGATGCGCATGAAATACATCGGAATATCGCGTTTTTCCACCAGCGCGCCGCTGCGCCAGCCGCGCCCGTCGATGACCTGCTCGTTGGCGAGCACGGTGTTGTCCACCGGGTCCCAGTTCACGCTGGCGGTTTTTTTGTAGATCACGCCTTTTTCAAACAGTTTGGTAAACAGCCACTGTTCCCAGCGGTAGTAATCCGGCTGGCAGGTGGCGATTTCGCGTTGCCAGTCGATCGCCAGGCCGAGCGCTTGCAACTGCGTGCGCATGTGGTCGATGTTGGCGTAGGTCCAGGCGGCGGGCGGCACGCCGTTTTTGAGCGCGGCGTTTTCAGCGGGCAGGCCGAAGGCGTCCCAGCCCATCGGCTGCATGACGTTGTAGCCCTGCATGCGGTGGAAGCGCGCCAGCACGTCGCCAATGGTGTAATTGCGCACGTGCCCCATGTGCAGCTTGCCGGACGGATAGGGGAACATCGACAGGCAATAGTATTTTGGCTTGTCCGAGGTTTCGCTGGCGTGGAAGGCGGCGGATTCGCGCCAGTGACGCTGGGCATCCGCTTCGATTTTCTGGGGGTGGTATTGGGCGTCCATGAGGGGCTGGGGGCTGGCTAACGAGGCAAATAAAAGTCTGATTATACCTTGCCACCCGCGTCGCGCGTGGACACGCGGGGCGCTTGAATTTATACTGCCGCGACCCTATTCGGCTTTTTATCATCCTTCACTGGAGCGCATTATGTCCAAGAAACACCCCGTTATCGCCGTTACCGGTTCGTCCGGCGCGGGCACCACCACCGTCAAGCGCGCGTTTGAACACATCTTCCGCCGCGAGAATATCAGCGCTGCGGTGATCGAGGGCGACAGCTTCCACAGCCTGTCGCGCAATGAATTCAAGGTTGCCATGAAACAAGCCGAAGCGGTGGGCAACAACCATTTCAGCCATTTTGGTCCGGAAGCCAACCACTTCGACAAGATCGAAGACCTGTTCAAAAGCTACGGCAAGAACGGCAAGGGTAAAAAGCGTTTTTATATCCACAGCGATGAAGAAGCCGCGTTCCATAACAAACGCCTGAATACCAAATTGGCTGCCGGTGAGTTTACCCCGTGGGAGGATGTGCCCGAAGGTACCGACCTGCTGTTTTACGAAGGCCTGCACGGCCTGGTGTCGCACGGCAAGGTTGACCTTGCCAAGCATGTCGACCTGGGCGTCGGCGTGGTACCGGTGGTGAACCTCGAATGGATCCAGAAAATCCATCGCGACGCGGCCGAGCGCGGCTATTCCGCTGAAGTCATCGTCGATACCATCATGCGTCGCATGCCGGATTACGTGAACTACATCACGCCGCAGTTTTCGCACACGCACGTCAATTTCCAGCGCGTACCGACCGTCGATACCTCAAACCCGTTCATCGCACGCGATATTCCAACGCCGGACGAGAGCCTGGTCATCATCCGTTTCAGCGACCCTAAAGGTGTCGACTTCCCTTACCTAATCAACATGATCCAGAACTCCTTCATGTCGCGCGCCAACACCCTGGTGGTGCCCGGCGGCAAGATGGGTTACTCGATGGAGCTGATCCTCGGGCCGATGATCGAAGACATGATCGCGGCCAAGAAAAAAGCCTGATTGGCGGGTTTCAAGGTGCCATAAAAAAGCCGGGGAAACCCGGCTTTTTTATTGGCTGGTCATTGTGCGGAGATTGGCGCTGGCAGATAAAAGGTTTGCCCTTCAACCTCTATGCGTGTTTTTAAAGCGGCCTGATTGAGCGCGTCCAGATGCAACACATCCAGCTTGAATACCAAAGGCAATTCATCCAGATCATTCCATAGCTGGTTAAATGTCGCTGCGTTCATTTCCGGTGCCACCACGGCCAGGTCAATGTCAGAACCGGGTCTGGCCGTGCCCTTGGCGCGCGAACCGAAAATCAGCACTTTTGTAATGGCGGGATAACGCGCAAACACGGTGGTCAGGTCGGCGTAGATGCGCTCATCCAGCCCAAAAATCATGATGATTTTTTCCAGCTGACAGCGCGGATGGCGAGGGTTTTAAACAAACCCAGACCGTGCTGCACTATGTAGTTGTAGACGTTCTGTGCAAGCGATTCATCATAGGTATGACTGGTCAGATTACGGTATTTCTGTAACTCGCTCCAGGCATTGCCATCTTCAATAAACGCCGCTTGCAAGGCTTCCTGCAACGCCTGTCTAGGCGTTCTGGCGTCTATTCCCTCGGCCTCCAGCTGTAGTTTGAGCATCTTCCAAGCCAGCTCGTAGGTGAATTCAAAACGCTGGATGACCGAGTCGCGGATAAACTCATCTTCGGGTCTTGCGGCCGCTTTTTCCAGTTGAGATACCGCCCTGAGAAATTCCTCGATACGTTCTTGCAAGCGCGTAGCGTCCATGGGCACCCTGAAAATCAGTCGAAATGGTCAAAGATTAAGTCTGATTCTATCCTGGCCTGCGCGCGAATAGAATCGCCTGGCTTACATCGCCAGCCACAGCGCGTTCAAGCGTTGCACAAACGCCGCCGGATCCTCAAGTTGTCCACCTTCAGCCAGCAAGGCCTGATCGAACAGGATTGCGCTCCAGTCTTTCAGTTTGTCGCTGTCGGTCTGCTCATTCAGGCGCTTGACCAGCGCGTGCTGCGGGTTGATTTCCAGAATCGGCTTGCTGTCTGGCACAGCCTGACCAGCGGCTTTCAGCAAGCGCTCCAGGTTGGCGCCCATGTCATGTTCCCCAGCCACCAGGCACGCGGGCGAAGACGTTAAACGGTGCGTGACGCGGACTGCCTTGACCTGTTCGCCCAGGGCGTCCTTGATCTTGTCGGTGAGTGGCTTGAACGCCTCAGCCTCCTGCGCCTGTTCCTGTTTTTCCGTCTCGTCGGCCAGTTTGCCCAAATCGAGATCACCTTTCGCGACCGATTGCAGCGGTTTGCCTTCGAACTCAGTCAGGTGCGAAACCATCCATTCGTCCACACGGTCAGCCAGCAGCAGCACTTCCACGCCTTTGGCGCGGAAAATCTCCAGATGCGGGCTGTTTTTGGCGGCGGCAAAGCTGTCGGCGGTGACGAAATAAATCGTGTCCTGGCCGTCTTTCATGCGTGCAACATAGTCGGCCAGCGACACGGTCTGGTCGGCGCTGTCGGTATGGGTCGAGGCGAAGCGCAGCAGCTTGGCGAGGCGCTCCTTGTTGGCAAAATCCTCGCCCACACCTTCCTTCATCACGCGGCCAAACTCGTTCCAGAACGTGGTGTATTTTTCCGGCTGGTTGCTGGCGAGGTCTTCCAGCATGCCCAGCACCTTTTTCACCGAGCCGCCACGGATCGCTTCGATGTCCTTGCTCTCCTGCAAAATCTCGCGCGACACGTTGAGCGGCAGGTCGTTGGAATCGATCACGCCGCGCACAAAGCGCAGGTAAGCGGGCATCAACTGTTTGGCGTCGTCCATGATGAACACGCGGCGCACGTAGAGCTTGATGCCGTGGCGCTGCTCGCGGTCGTACAGGTCAAACGGCGCGTGTGCCGGGATGTACAGCAGCTGGGTGTATTCCTGTTTGCCCTCGACGCGCGCGTGGACCTGCGCCAGCGGTGCCTGAAAATCATGCGCGACGTGCTTGTAGAACGCCTCGTACTGTTCCGGGGTGATCTCGCTCTTCGGGCGCGCCCACAGCGCTGACGCCTGATTGATCGCTTCAGCCTGTTCCTGCACCACGGTTTCGCCCTTGTCGGCGTCCCATTCCTCTTTCTGCATCAGGATCGGCAAGGTGATGTGGTCGGAGTATTTACGGATGATTTCCTGCAGGCGATAGCTCGACAGCAATGCGTCCTCGTCCTCGCGCAGGTGCAGGATAACCTCGGTACCGCGCCCGGTTTTGTGCACCGTTTCCAGCGTGTAATCGCCTTCACCGGCGGATTCCCACTGCACGCCGTGTTCCGCGCCCAGCCCGGCACGACGGGTAATCAGCGTGACCTTGTCAGCGACCAGAAACGCGGCGTAAAAGCCCACGCCAAACTGGCCGATCAGGTGGCTGTCCTTGGCCTGGTCGCCGGATAGCGCTTCAAAAAACTGGCGCGTGCCGGATTTGGCGATGGTGCCGATGTGCTCGATGACTTCCTGCCGGTTCATGCCGATGCCATTGTCGGCAACCGTCACGGTGCGCGCGGCCTTGTCGTAGCTGATGCGGATTTGCAGCTCGGGTTCGGTTTCCCACAGCGCGTCGTCCGACAGCGCCTCAAAGCGCAATTTGTCGGCTGCGTCTGAGGCGTTGGAAATCAGCTCGCGCAGAAAAATTTCCTTGTTGCTGTAGAGCGAATGAATCATCAGCTTCAGCAGCTGTTTGACTTCGGCCTGAAAGCCCAGGGTTTCCTTGTGTGTTGCGACGGTCATGGTGCAGATTCTCCGTGGGGTAAATGTAGAAAATAAACGTGCCGTTCAGTTTGGGCTGCAAGTGGCATTTTTCAAGTCTGCCCGACTATTCTGTGCAGGCGCGCATAAACTGCCATTAATGTCATGTGAATGCGCTTTTAATTGTCTTTTTTGACAGTTTTTGTTGGCGCAACGAGTATCGCCGCGTGCCTGCCGGTTTTGATCTAGTGCCATAAAGTTATTAAAAACAGCCTGTTAAGCGAATATTTATATTCATGCAAGACTGGCACACTTATTGATAGTAAAGAGGGGCGGCAATACGTAACGGCTATTTTAATCCACCCCATCAGGAGAAAACCATGACAGACAAACAGGGCATGTTGGTAGAAGGCTATTTTGATGCGAGCACCAAGACGATCAGCTACATCGTGATGGATCGCGCCACTGCGCAGTGCGCCATCATCGATAGCGTGCTGGATTACGACCCAAAGGCGGGCCGAACCAATACCCGTTCGGCAGACAGGCTGATTGCCCGCGTGTGGGAACTGGGCGGCACGCTGCAATGGATACTGGAAACCCACGTACACGCCGATCATCTGTCAGCCGCGCCTTACATCAAAAAAGTGCTGGGCGGTCAGATGGGCATCAGTGCGCACATCAAGCAGGTGCAAAACGTGTTTGGCACGCTATTCAACGCCGGCAGCGATTTTGCCCGTGACGGCAGCCAGTTCGACCGGCTGTTTGCCGACGACGAGGCCTTCATGATCGGTTCGCTGCAGGCGCAAGCGCTGTATACCCCCGGCCATACCCCGGCGTGCGTCACGTATGTGGTGCGCGCTGGCAGTCAGACCGCAGCGTTCGTTGGTGACACCCTGTTCATGCCGGATTACGGCACCGCGCGCTGCGATTTCCCTGGCGGCGATGCGCACACGCTGTACCGCTCGATCAACAAGGTGCTGAGTTTGCCGCCTGATACCACGCTGTACATGTGCCACGATTACCAGCCCGGTGGGCGTGAAATGCAACACGTGAGCACGGTGGCCGAGGAGCGTGAATCCAACGTGCATGTGCACAACGGCATTAGCGAGGATGCGTTTGTCGCCATGCGTCAGGCACGCGATGCCACGCTCGACATGCCGGTGCTGATCCTGCCGTCGGTACAGATCAACATGCGTGCGGGCGATTTCCCCGCAGCGGAGGAAAATGGCACGCGCTACATCAAGATTCCGCTGAATGCGGTCTGATATG
>DZDB01000114.1 GCA_022736605.1 Sideroxydans lithotrophicus | reverse complement strand
CTGGAAAACCACCTCGACAAACACCACGCCCGCACCGCCGCGCTGATTGTCGAGCCGCTGGTACAGGGCGCGGCGGGCATGGGTATGTACCACCCAATCTATCTCCAGCGCGCACGCGAAATCTGCGACCACTACGGCGTACACCTGATCGCCGATGAAATTGCCGTCGGTTTTGGCCGCACCGGCACGATGTTCGCGTGCGAGCAGGCGGGTATCACGGCGGATTTCATCTGCCTGTCCAAAGGCATCACCGGTGGCTATCTGCCGCTGTCAGCGGTGCTGACCACCGACACCATTTATGGCGCGTTTTACGACGACGCCAGCGCGCGTGGCTTTTTGCATTCGCATTCGTATACCGGCAATGCGCTGGCGTGCCGCGCCGCGCTGGCGACGCTGGACATTTTTGCCGACGATGACGTGATTGTCCGCAACCGCGCCAAGACTGCCTATTTCAACCAAGCCGCTGCGAGCCTGCGCGCGCATCCACGCGTCACGAATTTTCGCAATACTGGCATGATCTGGGCGTTTGAAGTGCGCGATACAGGCACTGGTTTTGCGCGGCGTTTTTATCAGGCAGCACTGGCGCAGGCACTGCTGCTGCGGCCAATTGGCAACACCGTTTATGTCATGCCGCCCTATGTAATTGGCGAAGCGGAAATCGATGCACTGCTGGCCACGCTGTGCAACTTGCTGGACGCAATCTAATCATACCGGTTCGGAAGTATTGCTTTTTCATCAGGAGGCCGCATGATTTTCAGGCAATTATTTGAACCCGTATCGAGCACTTATACCTATCTGATTGGCTGCGAAAAAACCGGCCAGGCGTTGCTCATCGACCCGGTATTGCCGACCTGGCAACGCGATCTGGCCGAGCTCAACACACTCGGTCTCAAGCTGGCCTACACGGTAGACACGCACATCCACGCCGACCACATCACTTCGGCGCGCAAGCTTAAACAGGAGGCAGGCAGCCACATTGCGCATCCGGCGCTGGATCACCTGGCGTGTACGGACGAAGCGCTTGAAGACAGCAAGCCGTTTCATTTAGGCAGCGTCACACTATTGCCGATTCATACGCCGGGGCATACCGACAACCATTTTGCTTACGCGGTGTCGGGGCGGGTGCTGACCGGTGACGCGTTGCTGATCGACGGTTGCGGGCGCACCGATTTTCAAAATGGCGATGCGCCGACGCTCTACCGCAGCGTACGCGACAAGCTGTTCCGGCTGAACGAAGACACACTGGTCTACCCTGCGCATGATTATCAGGGGCGGCGGGTGTCGAGCATCGGCCAGGAAAAAACCCGCAACCCACGTCTCGGTGGCGACAAGCCGCTGGCCGAGTTTGTGGAAATCATGGCCAATCTGAAACTGGCGTATCCAAAATTCATCGACTATGCAGTGCCCGGCAACCGTGAATGCGGCGTGTGCCCGTCCGGCGTGCCGGATGACTTGCAGGCCTACTGCGAACAGATACAGGAAAGTCATCAGGGCTGAGACAAGGAAAAACAATGAAGCAGCCCAGGCGCAACCATGGAGTGAGCAATTTTGTCTTGTGGGGAAGTTTGCTGGGCGCGTTGCCAGTAACAGGTGTATCAGCCGCCGTGCCGGATTTAGGTACCTGTCCGGCGATCCAGAACGACGCCGAGCGGCTGGCGTGCTTTGACAAACTGGCGGGCAAGCTAGCGCCGGTACCGACCACGCCGACGCCTGCCGCAGTCGCAGCAGTTCAGGCTGCTCAAGCCGCAGCCGCACCCGCTGCGCTTGCACAGTCGCCAACTGCGGCGATTCCCGCACCATTGCCCCCGGTGTCACTACTATCACGCAAATGGGAGCTGGATGACGCCGATAAACACGGGACATTCCAGTTCCGCCCGTTCCGCCCGACCTATCTGCTGCCCGCCAAATACAGCGATTCCCCCAACAATGCACCATTTCGCGGCAGGCTGATCCAGCCCAGCGCGAGCCTGGATCCGGTCGAGGTAAAAATCCAGTTCAGCGCCAAGGCCAAAGCCGTGGAAGGCTTGCTCACGCCCAATCTGGATCTATGGCTGGGCTACACCGTGACGTCATTCTGGCAGGCCTACAACCACGGCGCTTCGGCGCCGTTCCGCGAGACCGATTATTCTCCGGAAGCGATGCTGGTTTACCGCACGAATTACAACATTGCCGGACTAGCCGGGCGATTTATCAATCTTGGCATTGCGCACGAGTCCAATGGCCGTTCGGTGGCGCTGTCGCGCAGCTGGAACCGGATTTATGCCCAGTTTGGTTTTGAACGCGGCAATTTCGCCTTGATGATCCGCCCCTGGTACCGCATCCCGGAGAGCGCCTCACAGGATAACAACCCCGACATTCAGGATTACTTGGGGCGAGGGGATATCGAAGCAACCTACGATCACCAAGGCAACACTTATTCCATGCTGCTGCGCAATAATCTCAAAAGCAAAAATAATCGGGGCGCGGTTGAATTAAGCTGGAGCTTTCCGCTGCAGGGTCGCCTGAAAGCTTATCTGCAATATTTCAACGGCTATGGCGAATCGCTCATCGACTACAACCACAACCAGCAATCGCTCGGCATCGGCTTCAGCCTGGCTGACTGGATGTAGCTTATTGGCGCAACCCGGCCTGCTGCATCAGCGCCAGCACGTAGCGGCTGGGAATGGCATAACTGATGCCGCTTGGATCACTCAGCACACTTTCCTTGGTGCTTTTGACAAACGTGCTGTTGACCGTGCCGTAGACCTCGCCCGTCTGCGGGTCATACAGCGGACTGCCGCTGTTGCCGGGGTAGGCCGTGGCATCGAGCTGAAAGATGTCATAGGGCGCGGCAATGCGTTTCAGTGTTTTGGCATTGAGTTCACCGGCATTGGCTGCGGGTCGCACAATCGGACTGATCGACGCCACGCCAGCGCGGATGGTGGAGGGGTACAAACCCAACACCGGGCCAATCGGATAACCGGTGAAATATAGCTGCCACCCCTCTTCCACCTTGCCGGAATCGCCGATTTTCAAAGTAGGCAGCGGCGTGCCCTCCATGCGTAACAGCACCACATCGTGGGTCGGATCGCTGGCCACGACGCGCGCCGGGCGGAACTGGGATATTTCACCATCGCCGACAAACACGCCGAGGGTTTCGCGTTTTTCAAAATCCACCAGCGCCTGGGTGACGTGATAATTGGTCACGACGTGCAAGCCATCACCAACCACATAGCCGGTGCCGCGAAACTGGCCACGTGGCGCGCGCGTCAATTCATAAGTTCCAATCGCAACAACCGAGCGTTTCACCATCTGGATTGTTTGTGGCAAGGCGCTGGTTTCAGCCTGGCTCGGCAATGCCCCCAACAAAACAATGCCTAATACGCACGCCCGCATCCAGACCTGCCATTTTTCTGTGATAAACATCGTGTACCCTCCTCTGCTTTTAATCTGCATCATGCCACAAGCGGCTGATTTGAAAAGCATGGCGCTTTCGGTACGCAGCCTATTTCAGTAGAATGCTTTGGCACAGAATTCGCTAATCACGTTGCGTATTGAATAATCGGGTGCACTGAATAATTCAGGCACGACTAATCGGGGAGACAGGGCATGAGTGTTGTTGCAGTTGTGGGTTTAGGTTATGTCGGGCTGCCATTGGCAGTTGAATTCGGAAAAACGATCAAAACCATCGGTTTCGATCTATCGACCAGCAAGGTCGAAAGCTATAAAAATTATTGCGATCCAACTGGCGAGGTTTCGACGGCAGCGTTGAAAGCCGCCGAAAACCTGACGGTCACCACCGACCCAACACTGCTCGCACAGGCTGATTACATCATTGTCGCTGTGCCCACGCCGGTGGGCGAAGCGCACCAGCCGGATTTTTCGCCGCTGGTCGGCTCCAGCACTTCAGTCGGTCGCCACATGAAAAAAGGCGTCACGGTGATTTATGAATCCACCGTCTACCCCGGCGCCACCGAAGAAGTCTGCGTGCCGATCCTGGAGCGCGAATCCGGCCTGAAATGGAAACAGGACTTCCACATCGGCTACTCGCCCGAGCGCATCAACCCCGGCGACAAGGAGCACACCCTCACCACCATTCTGAAAGTGGTGTCAGGCGACGACGCCGCCACGCTGGAAAATGTCGCGCAGTTGTATGAAACCGTCATCAAGGCGGGTGTTCATCGCGCCAGCTCGATCAAGGTGGCCGAAGCCGCCAAGGTGATTGAAAACACCCAGCGCGATCTCAACATCGCACTGATGAACGAGCTGGCGATCATCTTTGACCGCATCGGCATCGACACGCTGGAAGTGCTGAAAGCCGCCGGTACCAAGTGGAATTTCCTGCCGTTCCGCCCCGGTCTGGTGGGTGGTCACTGCATCGGCGTCGATCCCTATTACCTGACGCACAAGGCGGAAATGCTCGGCTATCACCCCGAAGTGATCCTCGCCGGGCGGCGCATCAACGACGGCATGGGCAAGTTCATCGCCGAGCAGACGGTGAAACACATGATCAACACCGGCAGCCCGGTAAAAGGCCGCAACATCCTCGTGCTCGGCCTCACCTTCAAGGAAAACTGCCCCGATTTGCGCAACTCCAAAGTCATCGACATCATCAGCGAACTGCAAAGCTACGGCGCCAACGTCATCGTGCACGAACCGCTGGGCGAGGCCGCCGAAGCCAAACATGAATACGGTGTGGACCTGACCGCGTGGGACGCGATTCCACAGGTCGACGCTATTGTCGCCGCCGTCGCGCATAACGAATACCTGACGCAGCCACTGGCCGACCTGACCGCCAAACTCAAGGCTGGCGGCGTGTTCATCGACGTCAAATCCGCCTACGACCCGGCCGCTGTGCAAGCCGCCGGTTACGTGCTGTGGCGCTTGTAGCATGAGCCGCTACGCCGAAGTTTGCGGCGCATTGCAAGCCGCGCCGAAAACCTGGCTGGTCACCGGCGTGGCCGGGTTCATCGGCAGCAACCTGCTGGAAACCCTGCTCAAACTCGATCAGCACGTCGTCGGGCTGGATAATTTTGCCACCGGCCACCGCTACAATTTTGACAAAGTGCAGGCCAGCGTCAGCCCGGCGCAGTGGGCGCGCTATACATTTATAGAAGGTGATATCCGTAATCTGGCCGACTGCAAGGCTGCCTGCAACGGCGTCGATTACGTGCTGCACCAGGCCGCGCTGGGCTCGGTGCCGCGCTCGCTCGAAGACCCGATCACCACCAACGGCACCAACATCGACGGCTACCTCAACATGCTCGTTGCCGCGCGCGATGCCGCTGTAAAACGCTTCGTCTACGCCGCCTCCAGCTCCACCTATGGTGACCACCCCGGCCTGCCCAAAGTCGAAGACCGCATCGGCAAACCGCTGTCGCCCTACGCCGTCACCAAATACGTCAACGAGCTGTACGCCGACGTGTTCGCGCGTAGCTACGGCTTCCACACCATCGGCCTGCGCTATTTCAATATCTTCGGCCGCAGGCAAGACCCCGAAGGCGCCTACGCCGCCGTCATCCCGAAATGGGTCGCCAGCATGATCGCCAATGAGCCGGTCTACATCAACGGCGACGGCGAAACCAGCCGCGACTTCTGCTACATCGACAACACCATCCAGGCCAACATCCTCGCCGCCACCACCGACAACCCCGAGGCGGTCAACCAGGTCTACAACGTTGCAGTCGGCGACCGCACCACGCTGAACGAACTATGCGAACACATCCGGCGTTTATTGGCGCCGCGCTTCCCGCATCTGGCGGATTTCAAACCAACGTATCGGGATTTCCGTGCCGGGGATGTGCGGCATTCGTTGGCGGATATTTCCAAGGCGCAACGACTGCTGGGGTATGCGCCGACGCATCGGCTGGGGGAAGGGCTGGCGGAGGCGATGAAGTGGTATGTGGGGGATTTGGTAGAAAATAGGGGGTAAAAAAGTAGTTTGCTGTTAATTGTTTAATTAAAAATAAATTCTGAAGGTATTACATGTTTAAAAAATTGTTCATTACAAGCGCTGTTATTTCATTTTCCGTACTGTCGGGTTGTGCATCGGTTCCTATGGCATCAAAGGAGCAAGATGCAGCACTCAAGACTTTTTCTCAACCTGCAGCAGATAAAGCGGGTTTGTATGTTTT
>DZDB01000113.1 GCA_022736605.1 Sideroxydans lithotrophicus | reverse complement strand
GGTCCGATAAACAGGCCAATCAGGCCAAACGCGGCCAGCCCGCCGAGCACGCCAAACATCACCAGCACAAACGGGATGCGCGTCGCCCCGCTGATGACCATCGGCCGGATCAGGTTATCGACCCAACTCACCACCAGCGCACCCCATAGAAACAGGCCGATGGCTTCGGCATGGTGGCCATTCACATACAGCCACACCGACAGGCTGCCCCACACGAACGGCGTACCGAATGGAATCAAGGCGATGGTCGCAGTGAAAACGCCCATCGCCAGCGGCGAAGACACGCCCGCCACCCAGTAGCCCAAACCGGACAAGATACCTTGCGCCAGCGCCGTCAAGACAATGCCATACAATACGGCCCGAGTCGTGGTACCGATGGCGTCAAAATAGCCATCGATGCGGGCACCGATCATTTCCGCCAACACCTGGCGCAATTGCGCCAGCGCCCGCTCACCGTCCCGGTACAGAAAAAACAGCGTGAGCAGAGCAAACCCCAGCTTGATCAGATTGCGCCCCACCCCGCCCAGCAAGCCCACCAACTCGCCGCGAAAACTTGCCAGCCAGTGCTGCAGTTCCTGCTTGAACCCAACTGGATCGGCATTGGCGGACGTTAGCCAATGCTGCAGTTCATTACCCAGCCAGGGCAGGCGCGCCGCCCACTCGGGCAAGGTCAGATTCCCCGCCAGCAATCGGTCGGTCACCAGATGCACGCCATTCATAAATTCAGTCTGCAACAATACGGCGAAGCCGAGTAATGGCACAATCAGTAACACCGCCACCAGCAGCGTCATCAATAGCGCGGCAATATTGCGCCGCCCACCCAGGCGACGCCGTAGCCAGATGAAGACCGGCCAGGTGATGTAGGCCAGAATCGCTGCCCACGCCATGGCGGCAAAAAACGGGCTGAGCACGACATAGACGCTCGCCACCAGGCCAACGAGAAACAGCCCCAGCATGGTGCGGCGTGCAAACGGATTGCTGCTCAGCTCACGCATGACAGTGAGAAAAATGATGGGATCATATTCCGCATCCTAGCGGATTTTTCTGGTTAATTGCGCACAACCGGATTAGCCTCGGCGAGCCAGCCATTCATGCCATTGCTGACGTTATAGACCTTTGTGTAGCCATGCTTTTCCATCAATTCCCGCGCCAGCGTGCTGCTGCGGTTGCCGCTGCGGCAGATAATAATGACCGGCTGGTCACGCTTCACCTGCTCGGTGAAGGCGGGAAAAAATGCCGGGTTGAGGCGGCTGCTGGCATCGACAAAAGTCAGCTTATGGCTGCCCTGCACGACCCCGGTTTGCTGCCATTCATCCGGGCGACGCACGTCGTAAATGGGCACGCCCTGCGCCAGCAAGGTCTTCAGTTCGGCATTGTTCACACCGGTATACGGCGGCTTGGCACAGCCCGCCAGCGCGAGCAGCACCAACATCCCGGCAAACAGCAAGCGCATTATTCAGCTCCCTTGTGACGCGTGGCAACCAGACTCGCAACGACACTGGCGCCGATCAATACCGCAACAATGGCAAGTGACGCCTGCACTGGCACGTGATACCACGGCGCAATCAGCATCTTGGCGCCAATGAAGGTGAGCACCATGGCGAGGCCATATTTCAGCAAATGGAAGCGATCCGCCACATCGGCGAGCAGAAAGTACAGCGCGCGCAGCCCCATGATGGCAAAAATGTTTGAGGTAAAGACGATGAACGGGTCGGTGGTAATAGCGAAAATCGCCGGGATGGAATCCACCGCAAACACCACGTCGGTAACTTCAATCAGGATCAACACCAGAAACAGCGGGGTGAAATAACGCACGCCATCTTTCATCACGCTGAATTTCTCGCCGTGATTGTCAGCGCTGATGCGCAAATGGCGACGGGCGAATTTCAGTACCGGATTACTCTCCAGATCGGGCGTCTTTTCTGCCATCACCAGCATGCGGATACCGGTGAACACCAGGAATGCACCGAAGAAATACAGCACCCAGTTGAATTCGCGCACCACCCAGGCACCCGCCAGTATCATCACCGCGCGCAGCACAATTGCACCCAGCACGCCGTAAATCAGCACCCGGCGCTGGTATTCCGGTTTGACGTGAAAAGCGGCAAAAATCAGCAGGAAGACGAATACGTTATCCACCGACAATGATTTTTCAATCAGATAGCCCGTAAAAAATTCCAGCGCTTTCTGGTCGGCGACAGTCGCACCCAGCGTGCTGTTGAGATACCACCACAACCCGGCATTGAAGACCAGCGCCAGCGAAAACCACGCCAGCGACCACAATGCGGCTTCCTTGACGCCAACCCTGTGCACTTTTTTACCGCCAAAAACGAACAGATCGAGCGCCAGCATCACCAGCACAAAGCCGATAAACGCGCCCCACATCCAGGGTTCGCCGATCGATACCGCATTATTCATCGTTGTGTTCAATGGCTTCCTTTACTGCTTTGGTTTGTGCCCTGCAGGTTTGCATCACGACAGGCGGAATCAGTCTTAGCGCCAGCCACACCAGACCGGGCACGATGATGAGGTCATCAAGCTGACCGATGACCGGTAAAAAATCAGGAATCAGGTCAAATGGCAATAGCGCGTAGCCGACCGCCGCACCGAGCAGCACCCGGGCGGCCAGCGGCGTGCGTGAATCAGCCAATACGCAGCGATAAACCGCCAGCTCGCGCTTGAATGCGCGTGCCAGCGTCGCCAGCTGCGCGCGCAGACTCACTGCCCTGCTTTAAGCGCGGCAATCCGCTCTTCCAGCGGTGGATGGGTCATGAACAGGCGCTTGATACCCTCCATCCTGCCGCCACCGGCGATACCGAACGCGGCCAGTTTCTCGGGTAACGGTGCCGTGTGCACCTGTTGCAAGCGCTGCAACGCCGCAATCATGTTTGATCGCCCGGCCAGCGTCGCACCGCCGCTGTCAGCGCGGAATTCACGTTGGCGCGAAAACCACATGACGATGATTGACGCGAGTACGCCCAGTACCATCTCGGCAATAATCATGGTGACGAAAAACGCTGGACCGGTGCCGCGCTCGGTCTTGAACACGACTTTATCCACTAAGTAGCCGATGACGCGCGACAGGAACATCACAAAGGTATTCACCACGCCCTGGATCAGTGCCAGCGTCACCATGTCGCCGTTGGCAACGTGCGACACCTCGTGCCCGAGCACGGCTTCAGCCTCTTCCTTGCTCATTGACTGCAACAGCCCGGTTGATACCGCAACCAGCGCGTTGTTCTTGTTCATGCCGGTGGCAAAGGCGTTCACTTCGGGCGAATCGAAAATCGCCACTTCCGGCATGCCGATGCCGGCCTGCTGCGCCTGCCGCCGTACCGTATCGACCAGCCAGATTTCTGCCGGTGTGCGCGGGTTCTCGATCACAACTGCGCCGACCGAGCGTTTCGCCATCCACTTGGATATCGCCAACGAAATAAACGAACCACCCATGCCCATTACCCCGGTAAAAATCAGCAGCGAGCCGAGATTGAGCCCGTTCGCCGTCAGATAAGGTTCGACGCCAAGTAGGCGCATGGTGATAGACAGCACCAGCATGATGGCGAGGTTGGTCGCCAGAAATAAAATAATGCGTTTCATGATCTCTCCTTAAGAATCCGGCAGGCTAACCACCCGCACCGTGTTTCTTCGAACCACCAAGCCGGTCGGTAATCGCAAACATCACGCCGGTAATAACAAATGTCAGATGGATACCGACCTTCCATGCCATCTGTTCGTTAGTATAAGCACCCGCTGCCATAAAGGCCTTGAGCAGTTCAATACCCGAAATGGCGATAATCGAACCGATCAACTTCATTTTCAGGTCGGCAAAATCGACATGCCCCATCCAGTCGGGGCGGTCTTCATGGTTGCCGACGTGTATTTTAGAGACGAAGTTTTCGTACCCCGCGAAGATGATGATAATCAGCAGGTTCGCCACCAGCACCAAATCCACCAGCGCCAGCACACCGACAACGACACTGCCATCGCCGCTGCTGACCATGCCAATCAGATGCATGAACTCGATACCGAAATACCATAGCAGAATCACGATGGCGGCGACCAGCCCAAGATACAGCGGCGCGAGCAGCCAGCGGCTGGCGAACAGCAGCGTTTCCAGAAATTTTTCAATTACTTGCATTACGTTTCCTTAATGTTGTGCGAATTCAGGTCAACGTGCCAAGCCAGCTGCCAGCGCGGATGCACTGCACCGCAGCAATCGGATCGACCATCTCGTCGCAGGCGACCAGTAGCTTTTCACTGAAATCAGTCAACGCTTCACGCACTGTGCGTTTTTCCACCGAGCCGGGCACGCTGTGTATTGGGTTCTGCGGCTGCGCGTAACTGCGCCTAAGCCGCCAGCACCTCTCCATTGCCGGCCAGCGCACCCTGCTGCAAGCCCACAATGTCCAGCCGCAAAGGATCAGCCTGAGCAGTCGGCAACATAGTCATCATCATTGGCGCCGCTCAGGAAAACTGATAAATAGCACCCATCGGTCGATCTTTCCTGCAATCAATCATCGCTATTCATGAAGCCCAGCAACTGCATCAGGCTGGTGAACAGGTTGAATATCGTGACGAACAATCCCACGGTGGCCATGATGTAGTTGGTTTCACCGCCATGGATGATGTTGCTCGTTTCATACAGGATCATGCCCGACATCAGCAGCACGAAAATCGCCGAAACGGCCAGTGACAGCGCAGGCAACTCAAAGAAAATGGCAGCCAGACTGGCGACGATACCGACGATCATGCCGACCATCAAAAAGCCGCCCATATAGTTGAAATTTTTACGTGTGGTCAACGCATAACCCGACAGCCCGAGGAAAATCGCCGCAGTCAGCCCCATTGCCATCGCCACCGTCTGCCCACCATTGGGTAGCCCAAGGTAATGACTGATGATTGGTCCCAGCGTGTAGCCCATGAAGCCGGTCAGAGCGAATACCAACCCCAGACCGACGCCACTGTCACGGAATTTGCTGACCAGAAATAGCAGGCCGAAGTAACCCACCAGGGTCACGATAATGCCCGGATTGGGCAACTTCAAGGCGATACTCGCCATGGCACTCAGCGCAGCAAACAGCAGCGTTGCCGAGAGCAGCATGTAGGTATTGCGTATCACCTTGTTGGCGGCCAGCGCACTGCGCTGCTCGCCGTGGCTGAGTACATCTGCGTCGTTGCGCAAGGATTGCAGGGGGTTCATGAGAGGCTCCTGACAGAATGAATGACCGCTCCAGTCTAGCGCCATGAAACCATCCTGAATATTCGAATATAATTTAACTATATTTCGTAAAAATGGATGAATGATGAGCACGCTCAATTACAAACATCTGCATTATTTCTGGGTCGTCGCGAAAGCGGGCGGTGTGAGCAAGGCCGCCGAGCGGTTACACCTGACACCACAATCCATCAGCGGCCAGCTCGGTGTGCTGGAAGAAGCCCTCGCCACCCAGCTGTTTCGACGCGTCGGTCGCACCCTGGAACTGACTGAAGCCGGACGCATGGTACTGAGTTACGCGGAAGAAATTTTTGTATTGGGCGAAGAACTGCAGGAAGCCCTGCGTCAGCAACCTGCCAGCCGCAGCACGCAATTTCGCGTTGGTATTGCTGACATGGTCGCCAAATCAGTGGCGTATCAATTGCTTGAACCCGCCATGCGCACCGCTGACAAGCCACGCCTGCAATGTCGTGAAGGACGGCTTGACAGCCTGCTTGGCGAGTTAGCAGTACATCGACTCGATCTGGTAATCGCAGACCGGCCCATGCCAACCAAGCTGAATGTGCGTGGATTCAGTCATTTATTGGGCGAATGCGGGCTGACATTTCTGGCAGCGCCCCAACTTGCCGAACAGCACAATGGCACATTTCCGCAATTACTCGAGGCGGCGCCGCTGCTATTGCCAGGCGAAGACGCAGCAGTACGTCCCAAGCTGATGCGCTGGCTTGATGAATTGCACATACGCCCCCGCATTGTTGGCGAATTCGACGATAGCGCGCTGCTCAATGCCTTTGGCAAAGAAGGTGCCGGGATTTATGCCGTACCCAGCGCGATTGCGGACACGATACGTAGCCAGAACAGCAGTAGCATCGTTGGTCAGACCGAATCGGTTACTGAACAATTTTATGCCATCACAACCGAACGCCGCCTGACCCATCCCGCGGTACTGGCAATCAGCGATGCCGCGCGCTTGCAGATGTTTGGCAACAGCGTATAAAACGCGTG
>DZDB01000112.1 GCA_022736605.1 Sideroxydans lithotrophicus | reverse complement strand
CCGATACCCGGCAGCCAGCGTCGCAGCAGCGGCGACGTGACCACGGTGCTGAAAATCGCCATGATGACGAGGATGGTGAACATCTGCTGCGAGATCACGCCGAGGTCATAACCGACGTTAATCACGATCAGTTCCATCAGCGCACGGGTGTTCATCATGATACCCATGACCTTGCCCTCAAAGTGGTTCATGCCAGCGGCGCGGCTGGCGAGATAGGCGCCACCGTATTTGCCGAGGGTGGCGAGGGCCACGATAAGCGCGCACCAGCCCCACGCAGCCAGGGTGTCGAGGCTGCCGATGTTGGTACGCAGGCCGGTGTAGGTGAAGAAAATCGGCAGGAAAAACACCATCACGAACGGGCTGATGCGGGCTTTCCAGGTGCGTACGAAAGCGTGCTCGTCGTGCAGCAGCACGCCCATCATGAAGCCGCCGAAAATGGCGAAGATGCCAAGCTGATAGGTGGTCATTGCCGACAGGAAAATCGCCGCCAGCACGATACCCAGCAGGTTGTGTGACAACGCGCCGGAATGCGCATCGCAACGGTGCAGGATGCGCTTCATGATTGGTCGAACGGCAAACCAGCTAACGGCAAAGAAGCCCAGTACCAGTGCTACTTTCAGTGCAAAACCGGCAGCATCAAAGTTGGCCAGGGTGAGGGTGGTAATCAGCGCCAGCAGCAGCCAGCCGATGACGTCGTTGATCGCGGCGGCGCTGATGGCGATGACGCCTATCGGGGTGCGTGTCATATCGAATTCCATCATGATGCGGCCGAGTATCGGCAGCGCGGTAATGGAAAACGCCGTCGCCACGAACAGCGCTGTGCCGAGCGGGTGCGCGCCGGGCGACAGGATAGGCGCGCTGATCTGGCCGACAGCAAAGCCCAGCGCAAACGGCGCAATCAGGCTGGCGCTGGCGATCCACAGCACCGCCTTGCGATTGCGCGGCGTGCCGAGATGGGCGAAATCGAACTCCAGGCCGATCTGGAACATCAACAGCACCAGGCCGATTTGCGACAGCATCTGCATCGGTTCCGGCGCGCCAGAGTGAAACACGTACTGGAATACATCGGGGGCTATCAGTCCGAACAGCGACGGCCCGAGCAGAATGCCGATGATGATTTCACCGACCACAGCGGATTGCCCGATGCGCAGCGCGACACCGCCGCCAATGCGCGCAGCGAGCACAATGACAGTCAGTTGCAGCAGGGTGAAAAACAGCAGCGCTTCGGTTTTGTGCGTGGCAAGATGCCCCGTTGCGGTCATGGCTATTGCTTTTTGATTGCCTGATATTCGGAGAACACGCCGACTTCCAGATGGCGCTGCACCTGCGTCAATCCGGCAGCGTGGAGCGTTGCCAGCACCTGCTCGGGTGGCACGCAGGCTTCGATACTGTCCCAGTAATAACGCCAGATGGTTGCGCTGTCTTTTTGTTTCGATACAAAGCGCGTCAACAAGGGAATCACGCCGCGCATATAGTTACGCAGCAGCCATTTGCCCATCCTGTTTTGTGCCTGGGTGATTTCAAGAATACACAGGCGGCCGCCAGGCTTCAGCACCCGCTCGAATTCAGCAAACGCCACGCCCAGGTCGCTGATGTGGCGCAAGGCGTAACCCATACTCAAAAAATCGAAGTGGTTATCAGGAAACGGCAGTGATTCGGCGCGGCCTTCCATGAGCGTGACGGCGGCAGGCAATTTGCTCGCAGCGAGCATGCCTGCGCTGGGATCAACGCCCGTGACCAGCGTCGCGTCGCCAGCCAGCACACAAGCCTGCGCCGCCACCAGACCGGTGCCGACGCCGACATCGAGCACTTTCATGCCGGTTTTCAACCCGGCGCGCTCAAGCGCCTGACGCCGGTAGCGCGAGCCAGTTCCCCATGCCAGCATGGCTTCGA
This sequence comes from Sideroxydans lithotrophicus, assembly GCA_022736605.1. Classification (GTDB taxonomy): domain Bacteria; phylum Pseudomonadota; class Gammaproteobacteria; order Burkholderiales; family Sulfuriferulaceae; genus Sulfuriferula. Next base: position 4,361 of record DZDB01000112.1, on the reverse strand, counting down.
TGCGGTCGTAATCCGGCGCGGTGTTGTCAAAAATCTGGCGCAGATAGGCTTGCCGGTCCTGCTCGGTCGGGTAGTACTCGGTGAGTGGCTGGTGCGGTGCGTGGGCGGGTGTGGGTTTATTCATGTTGTGGATGACCGGGGTTAAAGCATGCCGCCATTAATCGAGATGATCTGACCGGTGATGTAGGCGGCCTGATCGGAAGCGAGGAAGCCGACCAGATCGGCAACTTCGTGCGGGGTACCGGCGCGTTTCATCGGCACCATGCGGGTGATGTCGTGCGTGTCGAATGCGCTGGCACTCATCGCGGTATCAATGATGCCAGGGGCGACGGCGTTGACCGTGATGCCCCGACTGGCGACTTCCTGCGCCAGCGATTTGGTGGCGGAATTGAGCGCGCCCTTGGCGGCAGAATAATTGACCTGACCACGGTTGCCCGCCAGCGCGGCGATCGACGAGACGTTGACGATACGCCCCCAGCGGCTGCGAATCATCGGCATCATCAGCGTGTGTGTCACGTTGAAAAACCCGTTCACCGAGACGTCAATGACACGGTGCCACTGTTCGGCGCGCATGCCCGGAAATACCGCGTCATCGTGGATGCCGGCGTTGTTCACCAGTATCTGGATCGGCTGGTGCTCGATCAACGGCGTCAGCGCATCGGCGACTGCCTGGCTGTCGGTCACGTCGAAGACCACCACCTCGGCACTGCCGCCGTCAGCATGAATGCGTGCGGCCAGCGCTTGTGCGGTATCGCGGCCACGGTTGGCGTGAATGTAAACATGGCAGCCGTCGGCGGCCAGACGCTGACAAATCGCCGCGCCAATGCCGCCGCTGCCGCCAGTGACCAAAGCTTTTTTCATGACAAAACACCGGGAGAGAGCAGGGTAGCGTCGAGCACCACGGCGGCGCGGCCATCGAGCAGCACGCGCCCGCCTGCGCTCACATGAAATGCGTAAAGGATGTTGTTGTCACTGGCGCTGATACAACGGGCTTCGACCAGTAAGTCCTCGGCAATATCGTCCAGCCGCCCCACGTGCAGGGTGGTGCCGCGAATGCTCACCAGATAGCCGACGCGCGCGCAGGTTTGGTCGGACGGCGCAAGCAGGGCACCGTGCACCGCCATCGCCTGCGCCGCATACTCAATGCCGCAGACTGCCGCCAATTGACCGTTTGCGCGTAAGGGATTGTCCGCTGCACGGTGGCTGATGGCAGCGCATTGCAGGCTGAGGCCGTCCCAGCGCAGCACGCTGTGCAGCAGGCACATGCTGCCTTGATGCGGAATGTGCGCGGCGATCCAGGCGTGATCGCGCGTGCCGGTATTCAGCACAGCGTCACCGCCACGGCAAGGCGCTGGGTGTCCAGGTAATCGAGTACCACACGCCCATCTTGCCGCAGCGCAATGGCACGCAACAAAGGCAAGCCACGTGCGGCGGGAATGCCCAGGCGCAGGCTTTCGAGCGCCGCATCATCCAGCGGTTGCGCCGGATCCGCCGTCAATGTGACGCTGATCTGCGCCAATGACCGGGCGCTGCGCTGAGGTGCCAGCACCAGCGCAATGCCGAAGTTGTCGGTAATTGGACGGGCGCTGTGCAACGGTTCGGGATATTGGGTGTCGCACGCCAGCAGCAAGGTGCGCGCATCGTCAACGACAACCTGGGTGAGGGTTTCAAGCAAACCCGCGCCAAAACTGGCGTCGAATGCGCATAACACCGATGCATTGGTCATCGCGCCGGTGGCGATACCCCAGTAGCCTGCGGCGGCATTGTGAACCGAATTATGGAACCGGGTGGGGGAAATGGCGCGGTCGTCGCTTGCCAGCATGGCGCAAATGGCGTGGCAATTTTCGCCGTCGCCGCCCGACGCAGAAAATACGCACGGCAGCGTGGCCGCATCCAGCCCGGCTGCCGCCACCGCTTCCAGACCCGTTGCCAGCGTGAGTTTGACAATGGCACTGCTGCGGCGGCGCTCTGCGGGCGGCAACAGCGTGGGGGCGGGGAGCACAGTGCGACTCGGCTGATAAGCTTGTTGACCCGTCAGCACCGACTGTGCCGTCGGCCAGTCGGTCAAACCAGCGCCGAGCAGGCCGATGCCTTCAATGTAAGCGGTCAGCTTCATGGCTGATGGGCACGTCCGAAAATCAGGCTGCAATTGGTGCCGCCAAAACCGAATGAATTGCTCAACACGTAGCGCATCGGCTGGCTGCGGTTGTCCCGCAGATAGTTGAGCGGTAGCGCGGCGTCAGTTTGCCGGGTATTCAAGCCTGCCGGTTGCAGCCCGTGCTGCAATGCCAGCGCGCAGATCACCGCCTCGACGCCGCCAGCAGCACCCAGGGTATGCCCGGTCGCGCCCTTGGTCGAGCTGCAGGGCGTGGCCGGACCAAACAAGCCCATCACCGCTTTGGCTTCGGCGGCGTCGTTGCTCTGGGTGGCGGTACCGTGCAAATTGATGTAGTCGATATCTGCGGGCTGCAAACCGGCCATGTCGAGCGCTGCCTGCATCGCCATGCGCGCCCCCAGGCCGTCGGGATGTGGCGATGACATGTGGTAAGCGTCGCTGGATTCGCCCACGCCGAGCAACAGCACGGCGGCGTCCGGCAATATTGCGGGTGGGCGTTCAAGCAAGGCAAACGCCGCCGCTTCGCCAATCGAAATGCCATCGCGTTCGACATCAAACGGGCGGCACGGCTGTGTCGAAATCAGCCCCAGCGAGTTGAACCCATACAGCGTGGTCAGACATAGCGAATCGACGCCGCCGACGACTGCTGCATCAATCAGCCCGGCCGCCAGCATGCGCCGTGCCGAGGCAAATACCTTGGCGCTGGACGAACACGCCGAGGACACGGCGACCGCCGGGCCATTCAGCCCGAAATACTGACGCGTGAAATCGGCGACAGAAAAGGTGTTGTGGGTGGTGCCATAAATAAAATCGGCAGGTAACGCACCGGTCTCGGCATCGCGCCGCCGATACGCCAGCTCGGTTTGCAGGATGCCTGCCGTGCTGGTGCCGATGAATACGCCGATCCGGGTCGGGCCGTATTTTTTGACGGCAGCGCGCACTGCCTCGGCAAAGCCGTCCTGTTCCAGCCCCAGCTGTGCCAGGCGGTTGTTGCGGCAGTCAAACGCAGCCAGCCGTGCGGGCAACACAATCGCATCGACACCCGCCACTTCGCCGATACAGGTCGCCAGATCAACGGTGTCGAATGCACACGGGTGCAGACCGCCACGGTGCTGGCGCAGCGCATCCAGCGTCTGATCCAGACCCTGGCCGATAGCGCTGGTGGCGGTAAAATGGGAGAGATAAAGCGCGTTCAATGGACAATCAATTCATTCACAAAGTCGGATTTTAGCAAAATCAGGCGTGCCTTACGCGGCTGCCATCACGGTGCTTGGGTGGCGTTGGCTTCGGCGCAATGACGCATAGGCGAACAGGCCGCCTAAAACCAGCCCGGCCAGCACGTCCACCGCAACGTGCTGGCGCGTCGCGACGGTGGAATAAACAATGCCGATACACCAGGTCCAGTTCAGCGACCGGAGCCAGCGCGGGGCGGTAAATCGCGCCAGCGTGAAGTGCAGCCACAGGGCTGAAAACACCGCTGTGGCGACGTGCAGCGACGGGCATGCATTGCCCGCAGCGTCCAGACTTTTGAGGTAATCGACGCCAGGATAAAGCGCCCAGTCAATGTTGGCGACCGGCACTGCCGTTGGCCAGAAATAAAAAATCAGCAAACCGGTCAGGCAGGTGGCGGTCATGCCGCCGCTATAGATAAACAGTTCGCGCCGCGTCGCAAGCAGGGCGGATGGCAAGGACACGTAAACCCAGAGTGAGACATAAAACGACATGGTCCAAGGCTGAAATGGCACCCACCGATCCAGCCAGGTCATCGGCATGACGGTAATCGGATACACCGGGTTTTTGAGCAGATAAATGTAGGCACCGAAAAATACCGCAATGAACAGCGGCGTACCGATGGCCTTGAGCCAAATATGACGCGTAAGCGCAGTGGCGATCTGGCGATACCAGATTTTGTTGGGCTGCATCATGTCAGCGCCTGACGCAATGTGACGCAGCGCAAACCGGCTGTCGATGCAGCGTCGAGCAACGTCGGCAGTACCTCAAGTATGATCGGCACCCCGGCTGGGGTCAGCGCCGCGTGGCCGTCGTGCAGCAGCACGATTGCGCCAGGTTGCAGACCCGCCAGCAATCTGGTTTTGACACGTTGCGCATCGCCCACGCGGGTATCGAAGCCGCGCACCGACCAGCTCGCCAGGCGCAGTCCCAGACGCGTCAGCACCGGGTCGAGAAACGGATTGCGCAAACCCGCCGGGGCGCGGAAAAACAGCGGGCGCTGGCCGGTGATGCC
>DZDB01000111.1 GCA_022736605.1 Sideroxydans lithotrophicus | reverse complement strand
GTTTCGAGATTAAAGCCCTTCAAGGTATCGTCAATTTTGCTCATGCGGTAATTGGCCAGCTCTGAGCCTTTGACGAAATGACACTGGTATTCATCACCGTGTTTGCACCCCATCAACATCACCCCGTCGTAACCGGAATTGAGCGCATCGGTAATCCAGATGGTATTCACCGAACCCAGGCAGCGCACCGGCACTACACGTACAAACGAACTGGTTTCAGTGCGATTCATCGCCGCCATGTCCATCGCCGGATACGCATCGTTTTCACACGCCAGCACCAGAATGCGCGGCTTTTCAGAAAATTCATCGGGGATATTCACCGCCTTGATCTGGCTACCCACGGTATCGACTGAATAATTCTCGAACGAAATCACGCGTACCGGACAGGCACCCATACAGGTACCGCAGCGGCGGCAACGTGATTCGTTGAACAGTGGATAGCGTTTTTCGTCTTCATCAATTGCGCCAAACGGGCACTCTACCGTACAGCGCTTACACTGCGTGCAGCCTTCCAACCGCACCGATGGATAAGACAAATCCCCTGAACGTGGGTGTGCTGCGCTGCCAATCGCGGCGTTTTCCAGTGCCTGAATCGCTTTGAGCGTAGCGCCGGTCGCATCCTCCCTGGCCTGAGCAATGTCCATCGGACGGCGCACCGGGCCGGCGGTGTAAATGCCGGTACGCCGTGTTTCATAGGGGAAACAGATGAAGTGCGAGTCGGTAAAGCCGTATTTGAGTTGTGGCACGTCACTGCCCTGGCGGTAATCCAGATTGAGAATAGAGATGGTTTTTTTCTCAATATCCCATGCAGCTTCTGCACCGGCTTCAGGCTTGAAGTCAATATTGACGCCCGAATTAGGCACTTGCCCGGTTGCCAGCACCACCAGATCGGCATTTTCTATCGACGCCTGATCGTTCAGGATGAGATCATGAAAATTAACGGTACAGGCATTGCCTGTCGGCTCGACCGAAGACACCTTTCCTTTGGTAAAAATCACGCCTTTTTCTTGTGCGCTGCGGTAGAAGTCCTCACCGTTACCCGGCGTGCGCAGGTCGGTATACAGCACCGTGGTATCAATGTCTGCGTTGGCATCCTTGAAGTACATCGCCTGTTTGATACTGGTATTGCAGCAATGACCTGAACAATAAGCCAGGTGAGTTCCGCTCGCATCACGCTGCCCTGCACACTGCACAAACACCACAGATTTAACCGGCTGGCCGTCTGAAGGCCGCAAAATGGGCCCGCCGTGCTGTGCAGCGTCGATAGCAAGTTGTTCAAGGCCAGCCTGATCCACTACGTTGGCCGATTTGCCATAACCCAGTTCGGGCAATTTGTTCGCGTCATACAGCTCAAACCCACTGGCCTGCACAATCGCGCCGACATCTTCGGTAGAAATGCTGCCTGACTCCGTCGCAATATCTGCCTGAAAACGACCCGGCGCACCACTGGTTTTAGCCACGGTTGCATTCAGATACACCTTGATGTTGGCGTCGGCCTCAATTGCGGCGATCATATCTGACACGCCGGTATCGACCGGCGCCTTGTACGGCTCATGCGAAGGCACCCGCTTTAGCATGCGCGCCGCCCAGCCGCCTAGTTGGGCAGATTTCTCCACCAACACGACCGGATAGCCGGTTTTTGCCGCTTCCAGCGCAGCCGTCATGCCGGTGATCCCGCCGCCGACCACCAGCAGCGTACGGCTGGTGCCGGTATTTGGATTGCCCTGCGGCTGGCGCATGGCCTTGATCTCGGCGCTGCCCATGCGCAGATAGTCTTCTGCCATTTCCTGCGTGGTTTCGCGTGCTTCCTCAGTATCGGGGCGGATCCAGATCACGCCTTCGCGCAGGTTAGCGCGCGACATGGCCACTGTGGTGAAATTGAACGCGTCGGTCTTGGCACGGCGCGAGCACGCGCCCAGCATGATGTGCGTCACACCCTCATTGTCGATGTCATTCTGGATCATCGCCACGCCTGCACTGTTACACAGGAAAGGATGGGTTTTAACGTCCTGGATACGGCCTTCTTTTTTAACCACATTGACCAGTGCATCGGTATCCAGACGTTCACCCAGCCCACAACCCTGGCAAATATACGCAGCGACTTTTTTCTCTTCAGCCATGTTTTAAACCTCCGCCCTGGCAACTTTGTTGACAACCTGAATGGCGCGCAAGGCTGCGGCTGTGGCCGACTGCACCGAACGGTTCACGTCCAGCGCATTCGACGCGCAACCGGCACCAAAAAATGCGCCATTGGCCGGGTCGGCTTCAATGAAGCCGCTCGAATCTGCCAGAATTTCGATGGGAATATTGGCACCCTTGACGGCTGGCTCCATGCCGACCGCCAGCACACACAAATCATGCGGGGTCGCATAGCGGTGATAGCCTTCGGTATTCACACCATGCAGAATCACATCGCCGGTCTCTTCATCCTGCGTCACTTTGGCCACTTTGGATTTGATGAAACTCACGTTGGGATTAGCCTGCACCTTGGCGTAGAAATCCTCGAAACGGTCAATCGCCCGAATGTCGATGTAATAAATTGTGGATTTGCCTTCATCACCGAAGTGCTCCTGCACGTAATTGGTCTGCTTCAGCGATGCCATGCAGCAGATACGCGAACAGTGGCGCAGATGATTTTCGTCACGCGAGCCAGCGCACTGGATAAAGGCAACATTTTTGGCTTCCTTGCCGTCCGATGGCCGCAAAATCTTGCCGCCGGTCGGACCGTGCGGATCGGCCAGACGCTCGAATTCGACGCTGGTAATCACGTTTTTGAAACGGTCATAGCCATATGGCTGAATCTTGTTGGCATCATACGGTTGCCACCCGGTCGCCCAGACCACGGCACCAGCCTTGATCTGCACGATTTCTTCCTGCATGGCAAGATCGATCGCATCGTACTTGCAGGCAGCCTTGGCGCGCTCGGCATCCGCCGTGCCGATGATCGACTTATCCAGTACATAGCGCATCGGATAGGCCATCTTGTTTGGCAGATACGCGGCCTTCATGTTGTTCAGGCCGTAGTTGAATGGATTGGGTATTTCGGTCTCCACCACCTTGGCACAATCGCCACAAGCAGTGCAGTTGGAATTGACGTAACGTGGCGTCACCTTGATGGTCGCTGTGTAATCGCCCTTGCTACCGGTAATCCCGGTCACTTCGGCCAGCGTCATCAACCGGATGCGCGGATTGGACTTCAGTCGGCGCAGATTGATTTCCAGCCCACAGATCGGGTGGCACAGTTTTGGAAAATAGCGATAAAGCTGCGAAGTACGCCCGCCAATCGCCGGATTCTTTTCCACCAGCACGACATGTTTGCCGGTTTCTGCCGCTTCCAGCGCGGCTGTCATGCCGGATATGCCACCGCCGACGACCAATATGGTCTCGTTTGTTGCCACGACTTCCGTCATCAGGTCTCCTCCATTCAAACGGACAACGTGCTGCCAAAACACTACAGCACACTGAAAATTAAGGGATGCCGCTTATGCGATCTCGTGCCCCGATAGGTACAGCAATGCAACGCCCTGAGCTGCGTTGAATGTTACTCCCTAGGCGTCGGGCTATCCACAGCGCCAGCGGCTAATTTCAATTGAAAATTCTTATCTTGAAATAGACCGGCTGAATTCCATCACCTGCTAATGCAACTTTTAAAAATAATACTTGACACATCCATACCGGTTGGTATGCTTCAGGCCATGGATACCAAACAATCTGATCTGACGCGCGCCAAAATTCTACAGGCTGCTTTTGGCGAAATACACCGCAACGGTTATCAGGCGGCGAGCATTGCCAATATTTTATCCGACACTGGATTAACCAAGGGCGCGCTCTACCATTACTTTCCGGCCAAGCATGCGCTTGGCCTGGCTGTGATCGATGAGGCGATCCAGTCTGGATTGGAAGAAATGGTATTCCGCCCGCTGCGCGAAGCCGAGCAACCGGTGACCGAGTTGCTGAATATCATGCAGCGCAAGGCCGAACACATGAACGAGGACACGATCAGGCTGGGCTGCCCGCTGAACAATCTGATGCAGGAAATGAGCCCGTTGGATGACGTTTTTAAAGCACGCCTGACTTTGATAATCAAGGCCTGGCAAACGGCGGTTCACAATGCGCTGATAACCGGGCAAAGTCAGCAGCAGATCCGTGCTGATGTCGATTGTGAAGCGGCAGCGCTATTTATCGTGTCTGCCTGGGAAGGCTGCTCGGGCGTGGCTAAAAACCTTCAATCGCCCAATACTTTTTGTATGTGTATGACACAGTTGCAAAATTACGTTCGGAGCTTGGGCTAAACACGCTGAACACGGGATTTAATACAGTTTAAGCGCGGTTTCACTGCGCTTTTTCTGGAAGAAATAACATACCGAATGGTCGGTATGTTTTTAGCAGCACTTAATCACAGGAGAACCGCCATGCCTATCATCCAGACCATCCATCCCAGCGAAGCCAACGGCGAGGTTGCCGATATTTACCAGCAGGCAACCCAGGCTTTTGGCCGTGTACCCAATGCGCTGCAAATGTACAGCGCCAGCCCGGCCATGCTGACGCAGCAATGGCAAAGTATCGGCTACTACATGAACCATCCGACGCTGAGTTTCCCCTTGCTCGCGACCATACGCATGCTGGTATCACAGGAAAACGCCTGTGATTACTGCGTAGGATTCAACGCAGCCATGCTGATCAACGTAGCCAAGCAGACGCCTGAGCAAGTGGCCGAGACCAAACGCAACCCGACCCTGGCACCCCTCAATGACAAGGACAAAGCCATGTTGCTGCTGGTACTCAAGGCCACCTCCACGCCCAAAGACGTCAGCGCAAGCGATTTACAGCACTTGCGCGAACTGGGCTGGCACGACGCCGACATCATGGATGCCGTGTCGCACGGCGCGCGCAATATGGCCGTGGATTACATTTTCAACACATTCAAAGTCGAAAACGATTTTTAAACAGGAGCCCATCATGAACTTCGATAAAGAACTCGATGCGCGCGGTCTGAATTGCCCGTTGCCCATACTGCGCACCAAAAAATCGCTGGCCGAGTTGAGCACCGGTCAAATTTTGAAAATTTCGGCTACCGACCCGGGTGCAGTGAAAGACTTTCAGGCGTTCGCCAAGCAGACCGGTAACGAGCTGCTGTCTTCGGCGCAGAACGACGCCGAATTCGTGTTTTACATGAAAAAAAGCTAGCCGATTTCAGGACGGCAAGTTACCCAATACAGGCCGTCCTGGATCAAACAACAAGTTGGGGTCAGCTACCACCCTCCGGTGCATGAATGGCAACCCGCGTCAGGTTGGTCATTTCATTCGGCGCGGCCGGCACGTCATGCACTTCAAACTGCATGCTGGCCAGATCGCCCATGATGTAGGTTGGCGGCGCACCCACACCGCCCACTGTGCCAGGATTCAACACCCAGCTTTGACCACCCTTGACGTTATTCACCTGCTTGATTTCAACGCGATGGTCGTGACCGCAACACACCATGTCGTAGTCGCCGGTACAGGCCATGGCATGGGCGTAATGAGGATAGTGAACGAGGAAAATATTGCGCCCGCCGAGTTCAATGGCGGCGTCCTGGCCATAATAACGAATCACGCTGCCTGCTTCTGCCCCCAGCCGCGACAGGTTGAACATGTCGCCGGTGTTGTTGCCATGAATGACGTGTACCGGCAGGGCAAATTTTTGTAACGCACGCAATGTAGTCGGTGCAACCACGTCACCACAGTGCAGCACCGCCTCGGCACCGTGGGATAGCGCGTCCTCCACCGCCAGCGCCATCAGGCGGCGGTTGTCATGACTGTCAGAAATGATGCAGATTTTCATGCTTGCACGCCCCAACAAAAAGCGCCGCTGACTGGCGGCGCTGGCGGATTAAAATGCCGGCTTCTCTTTGGCGGCGTTGTAGCGTTCCACGCCAGCCATGATTTCGGCCTTGGCAGCATCAGCATCGACCCAGCCTTCGACCTTGACCCATTTGCCGATTTCCAGATCCTTGTAATGTTCAAAGAAATGGGAAATTTGAGCCAGTGTGAGTGCAGGCAAATCCTGCGGTTTCTGAATGGTTTTATACATGTTGCACAACTTGTCGACCGGCACTGCCAGCAGCTTGGCGTCCACGCCCGCCTCATCGGTCATCTGCAGCATGCCAATGGCACGACAGCGCACCACCACGCCGGTAATCAGCGCCACCGGCGTAACCACCAGCACGTCTACCGGATCGCCGTCTTCAGACAGCGTGTGCGGGATATAACCGTAATTGCAGGGATAATGCATGGCAGTCGACATGAAACGGTCGACGAACATCGCACCGCTTTCCTTGTCTACTTCATACTTGATGGGATCGCCGCGCATCGGGATTTC
>DZDB01000110.1:4094-6366 GCA_022736605.1 Sideroxydans lithotrophicus | reverse complement strand
CGTTTACCGCCACCTCGATGATCGGCGTCATCGCGCTGGCCGGCGTGGTGGTGCGCAATTCACTGTTGCTGATCGACTTCATCATCGAATACCGCAGTCGCGGCTACACACTGGAACAGGCGGTGATCGAGGCCGGTGCCGTGCGCTTCCGACCAATCATGCTGACCGCGCTGGCCATCATCAGCGGCTCCGCCATCATGGTCACCGATCCGGTATTCGGCGGCCTGGCGGTATCCTTGATATTCGGCACCTTTGCCTCCACCCTGCTCACCCTGGTGGTGATCCCGCTGCTGTATTTCCTGTGGGAACGACATTTGGCGCGAGTGAATGCAGCGCGCTGATTTCGGCTAAAATAACCACACTTTTTTATTTTTTTAAAGAAAGCGCATCATGACTGTAGAACGTATTGTCCGCATCGTTGCCGGCCTGTTTATCATGCTTTCACTGGCCTTGGCACATTTCACCAACGGCGTCGACATGAGCCAGCCCAACTGGCTGTGGTTTACCGCCTTCGTCGGCTTCAACCTGTTCCAGAGCGGTCTGACACGCTTCTGCCCGATGGACACCATGCTGAAAAAAGCCGGTGTCGAATCCAGCTGCGGTCTGTAACACCCTATGGACAAACTGATTCCATTCCTGCAACAGAATATCTGGCTGGTACTGCTCACCGCATTTTCCGGCATCATGCTGCTTCTACCCGCGCTGCGCGGCAAAATCAGTGGCGTGGGTAGCGCCGGTACCACCGAAGCTGTACAACTGATCAACCATCAGAATGCGTTGGTGCTGGACGTGCGTGAGCCGAATGAATTTGCCGCCGGGCATATCGCCAACGCCAAACACATTCCCTTGGCGCAGCTGTCCGGCAATCTGAAAACCCTGGATAAATACAAAGACAAAGCCATCGTGGTCAACTGCCGTAGCGGCGCGCGTTCGTCGATGGCGTGCGGGGTACTGCGCAAACATGGCTTTACCCAGGTGTACAACCTCAAAGGCGGCATTCAGGCTTGGGAACAGGCCGGCTTGCCGACGGTGAAATAAGATGCAAAAAGTCATCATGTACTGCACCGCCGTGTGCCCGTATTGCGTCATGGCCGAGCGCCTGTTGAGTGGCAAGGGCATTGCCGTCGAAAAAATCCGCGTTGATCTCGATCCGGCACAGCGTCAGGCCATGATGACGCGCACTGGTCGCCGCACCGTGCCGCAAATCTACGTCGGCGATACGCACGTTGGCGGCTATGACGACCTGTCCGCGCTGGACCGCGTCGGCAAACTCGACCCCTTGCTGCAAGACTGATTCGGCCACGGCTTGAAAATCAAACAGATTGGCTGCATCTAATGCCCGTCCAATCGATTTTTAGAAGGCTTACAGCATGAATCTGGTCTGCCCATCCTGCCTCGCGGTTAACCGCATTCCGCCCGAGCGCCTCAGCGAGCAACCCAAGTGCGGCAAGTGTGGGGCGCTGCTTCACAGCGGTTTGCCACTGGATCTCAGCAGCGCCAGTTTTGACCGCTACATCAGTCGTAACGAATTACCGGTATTGGTCGATTTCTGGGCCAGTTGGTGTGGCCCGTGCAAAATGATGGCACCGGTATTCAAACAACTGGGCAGTGAACTGGCGCCCAAGGTTCGGTTTGCCAAGGTCGAAACCGAAGTCGAGCAAACCCTGGCGGCACGCTTCAATATTCGCAGTATTCCAACGCTGGTGCTGTTTAAAAATGGCGTGGAAACTGCACGCATGTCGGGCGCGCTGGATGCTGCCGGATTGAAGCGCTGGCTCGCACAAAATACCTGAGCCAGCAGCTTAGTGTACTGTTTACACTATGTTCAGTAAGCCACCACTTGGGGATCAAGGCTGCGCCATAAATACCAGGTAGCCACCGAGCGCCACGGCCGCCACACCTCGGCGTGCTCGCGCAATGCGGCGCGGCTGAGTGGCGTGCCCGCCGCGTAATGGCGCGCCACGGCGTTTTGCAGTCCAATATCGTCGAGCGGCAGCACATCCGGGCGTAACAGGTTGAACATCAGGAACATCTCTGCGGTCCAGCGACCGATGCCGCGCACCTGGCATAATTCCGCAATCACCGCCTCATCATCCATCGCTGGCCAGCGTGCGGGCTGCACCTGACCGTCGATAAACTGCCGCGCCAGATCCTGTAAATATTCCACCTTGCGACCCGAAAACCCGCAGCCACGCAAAACCGCTGGCGTCAGCACAATCAGCGTGTCCGGCGTCACGGCGCCATGCGCAAGCAGGCGCTGCCAGATGGTTTC
>DZDB01000110.1:0-3994 GCA_022736605.1 Sideroxydans lithotrophicus | reverse complement strand
TCAACGCTGTTGCTCTTGAGGATTTTCTGCTTCACCGTCAACAGACTGGCTGGCTGCATCGAGTAGTTGCGCAGGCCCATGCCGAGCAACAGCCGCGTGAGATACGGGTCACCTGCCATTTCACCACATACCGAAACCGATTTACCGGCTTTTTCCGCCGCGCGTATGGTCATCGAAATCAGTTGCAGCACTGCGGGGTGAATCGGGTCGTACAGATGCGCCACGCTGTCATCGGCACGGTCAATGGCCAGCGTGTACTGAATCAGGTCATTGGTGCCGATCGACAGAAAATCCATCTGCTCGGCAAACGCCTGCGCCGCCAGGGCTGCCGCCGGGATTTCTATCATGCCGCCGACCGGCATGGTCGCGTCAAACGCCAATCCATCGGCCACCAGACTGGCCTTGGCTTGCGCCAGCGCCAGCAAAGTCTGGCGCAATTCGGCCACGCTGGAGAGCATCGGAATCAGCATGCGCACGCGACCAAACTGCGAGGCACGTAAAATCGCACGTAATTGCGCACGGAATAATTTGGGTTCTGCCAGACACAGGCGAATGGCGCGCAAGCCGAGTGCCGGGTTGAGTGTCGCCGAAGTCAACCCGGCAAGCGGCTTGTCGGCGCCCAGATCAAGCGTGCGGATGGTGACCGGCATGCCGTTCATCGCCTCGGCAACCTGACGGTAGGCTTCAAACTGCTCCTCCTCGGTCGGCAAGTCGGCGCGGTTCATGAACAGGAATTCGCTGCGGAACAGGCCGATCCCGGTTGCCCCGGCCTCTTTTACCGCCACCACGTCCTGCGGCAGCTCGATATTGCCGTGCAGTTCCACCGCCACACCGTCCAGCGTCGCCGCCCGGTTGCGCGTCAGGCGCTTGAGTTTCTGGTGTTCGATTTTCCATTGATTCTGGCGCAGCCGGTACTCTTCCAGCACCGTCTCGTCCGGGTCGATGATGACCACACCCTGATCGCCATCGACGATAATCATCTCGTGTTCGCGGATCAGCGCGCGCGCATTATGCAGCGCCATCACTGACGGAATATTGAGGCTGCGCGCCAGAATCGCGGTGTGCGAGGTAGCGCCGCCGACATCGGTCACAAACGCCATGAATTGCTGGCGTTTGAACGCGATCATGTCGGCGGGCGACAGATCATGCGCCACCAGGATGCTGTCCTCACGCGCGTCTTCCAGCAACGGCAGATGACCGGGATGCCCGAGCAATACCTTGACCACCCGCTCGACCACTTGCACCACGTCGGTTTTGCGCTCACGCAGATACGGGTCTTCGATTTCGTTAAACTGCGCCACCAGCAACTCCATCTGCTGGGTGAGTGCCCACTCCGCGTTGCATTGCTGCGATTCAATCAGCGTTTTGGGCGCCTGCGACAACGTTGAATCGTCCAGAATCATCAGATGCATATCGAGAAACGCAGGCATTTCAGCCGGCGCATTAGGCGGTATCTGCCCGCGTAGCAGCGTCATTTCAGCGCGTACCGTCTCGACGGCCTCGTCAAACCGTTCCAGCTCTTCGGCAATATGGGCTTTTTGCAGCACGTAGTGCGCAACTTCCAGCCGGGTATGCGAGGCCAGCCGGGCATAGCCGATCGCGATGCCCGATGAAACGCCGATACCGTGCAGGATAAAACTCATTCGCCTTCCCCGAACTTGTCATTAATCAGCGCCAGCAAGGTATCCAGCGCCAGGCGCTCGTCCTCGCCCTCGGTTTCAAGGGTAACAACGGCGCCTTTGGCTGCCGCCAGCATCATCACCCCCATGATGCTCTTGGCGTTGACACGGCGCTGGTTGCGGGTGAGCCAGATTGCACTCTGAAACTGTGAAGCGGCCTGGGTAAGCTTGGCCGAAGCGCGCGCGTGCAAACCCAGTTTATTGCTGATTTCAACGTCCTGTTGCAGCATCGCATAGCTCCGGTGAAATATGCAGGATGCCTTCATGGCCGCCCGACACCGCCTTGGCCACCAGCTTGTCGAGTGTTTCGTTGCGGTAGGTCAGCGCCCGGATCAACATTGGCAGGTTGACCCCGGCCAGCCCTTCCACCCGCCCCGGATAGAGCAGACGGCAGGCAGTGTTGCACGGCGTCGCGCCGTAGACATCGGACAGCATCAGCACGCCGTCACCCTGATCGAGTTCATCGATCAGATGCTGCGCTGCGACCGCCATGGCGGCGGCATCCGGACAGTCGGTAATATCCAGCGGAGTCAGCAACGGCGGCCTGTTGCCCAGCACGTGGGTTGCACATTGAATGAGACTCTCGCCCAGTGAACCGTGGGCGACGATGAGTATGCCTATCATGGTGAATCCGCTTCTGTATATCGAAGCAGTCATTCTACCGCAGGGGATGCGGCTGGCGGGATATCGATGAAGTGCAAGCCTGCACATCGCCCGTTGCACTGGCAGCGTCTGCCAGTGCAACGATGGCCGTTGACGCTTTCCGCTTTACACCATCCAGGCCGATGGCACCACCGGGGTTTCACCCAACGCCTGGCGCAACACCGCCCAATGCATGGCTTCATCGCCCAGAATGCTGGCCGCCACTTTCGATAAATCGCGGTTGCCAAACTGCGGTACGGCACCAAGGTAAGCGCTCACTGCACCCTGTTCCAGCCGGGCGGCAAACTTGAGCACATCGGTTTGCGATTTGAGTTGATCCACCGGGAAATTGTATTTTGCCTGCGCCAGCGCCGCCGTGCCGCCCAGCGTTCTGATGGTACTGGCAAGGACTTCAGCGTGCTGCTTGTGATGCCCCTGAAACTGCAAAGCCAGCGCCAGTACCGGCTTTTGCAGCAGATTGCTCTCGGCACCCAGCTGATACGCAGCGATGGCTTCCAGTTCGGCTGCCAGCGCAGTATTGAGAATGACAACATCGCCGCTACGCGCGTTCCCAGCCGTTTTTGCCAAGGCATCCTTACCCGCCAGCAAAGCCACCGCTGTACCGGACAGCATCATCCCGGAACGCGCCAAAAATTGCCGCCGTGTGGCGACCGGGTTAGGCATTTCTAAAAAGGACATGATCTTCTCCTCGATTGGATTATTGTGAAAGGGGCGGTATCTGCCCACTGATATCTGCCAGCACGCGCGCCACAATACGGTCGCAACGCACACCGGCAAATGCAAATGCGTCTGCCATCGACACATCAATGTCGCGGGCCAGACCTTCACGCAGCAATCCGCGCGCCCGGAAAAAACGGCTGCGCACCGTTGCCTCAGGGATATTCAGCGCAACGGCGACTTCTTCCACGCTCAATTCCTCCACCGCGCGCAGCATGAACACGGTGCGAAATACATCCGGCAACTGGTCGATACCTGCTTCGATCAACTGCCGTACCTGCGCGCGCATTGCCATCCGGTCGGGTCGTTCGTCCGGCTTATGTTCCATCACTGCCTCCATCTGCGCGAACTCGATATCGCCCAGGCCATCGAGCGGAATGATCTGCGCGCCGCGTCGCCGTAACCGCGCCAGACTCTCGTTGACGACAATGCGCACCAGCCAGGTCGACAATTTCGCCTCGACCCGAAAACTGCCCAGCGCGCGCCAGGCGTTCAGGTACGCTGCCTGTACGGCGTCTTCGGTCTCGGCGTCATCTTTGAGTATGCTGCGCGCGGTGCGAAACAGCAGCCGGTTGTGCTGGCGCATGATGCGCTCGAATGCGTCGGCATCGCCGCGCTGTGCACGGGCCACCCACTCGGCGTCACTCAGCGACTGCCATGCCGATTGGCGTGAGGCGCTGGCGTTCGAGGTATCCATGTCATCCCTTTTTTCGATATGGTTGTCGATTAGATGCGGGCACGATCCGACCCGTTCCCGACGGCTTGCTTGAGGTGTGAGGTTAACGCAGAAAGCCCCACCACAGCCCGCTTGCCCGGGCAGTCTGACGCTGCGCGGACACACAAGCTTCGTGGTTAAGGAGTGTGGATAAACAGAACTCGCCAGTCTGACGCCAGCATCCTAAACCGGACTGGCTGTCAGGGCTGGCGAAAGTGAC
>DZDB01000109.1:4018-6393 GCA_022736605.1 Sideroxydans lithotrophicus | reverse complement strand
GCTACCTGGGACCACCCAAACTCATTGGTGGCGCGTGTATATCCCAGCTGGCCCAAGCGTTGTGACAGCTGTGGCGTGCCCAGAATGTCTCCTAGCGCTGTAGTAACCTTCGGAAGTGAGTCTCCCGCTATCCGCAACCCCGTCACACCATCCAGCACCGCCGCGCCGGTGCCGCCTGCCAGCCCGGCAACGGACGGTTTGCCACACGCGGCGGCTTCGATGAATACCATGCCAAACCCTTCGGTGTCACCGTTGATTTCACGGTTGGGCATGGCGAATACGTCACAGGCATTGTACCAACGCGGCAGATCGTCTGCACTGACGTGACCAATCAGATGGACACGCGCGGCGACGCCGTGTTCCCGCGCGAGTTCAAGCAGATAATCCTGGTCTTCGCCAATACCGATCAATGCATAGTGCACGTCCAGTCCGGCCGAGACCAGCGTCGGCAAGGACAGAATCACCTGATCGAAGCCCTTGCGCCGCGACAGTCGCCCCACCGACAGGATGAGCTTGCCGTTTGTACCGACACCGACCGATTCACGCAGGTCGGCAAACGCCAGACCGGGGCGGAACCGCGCCACGTCGACGCCCGGATAAATCAGTGTGATGCGCGCTGGATTGACGCCCATGTTGAGCAGCTCGTCGCGGGTGAATTCGCTGTTGGCAATCACCCGATTGGCGTGGCGCAGGGCAAAGCGCATCGCCTTGTATTTGCCGCCGCGCCCCCAGGTGGTGAGTTCTTCGCCGTGGGCGTAGATCACGACGCGATGCAGGGTGAGCCGCGCCACCGCCCAGGCAGTCAGCCCTTCGGGCAAGGCGCGTCCGGCGTGAATCGCGTCAAACCGATGGGTGAGCGCCAGCCGCAGCGCGCGGGCAAACAGCCGCAGATACATGCCCAGCGATTCCGGCCGCAGCCACGCCACGCGGCGCATGCTGATACGGTGCACGCTATTCGGGTGGCTGGCATCGACCTCGGCAGCACCGGGCACGTCGGCGGTGACGATGTGCGTTTCCTTGCCCGACAGGCGCCGGTAAACCTCGGCAAACCAGACCGCAGTGCCGCCCTTGGTGGGCAGGAATAATTCCGTCAAAACCAGATAACGCGGCATGTTCAGCCTTTTAGGATGGAAAGCACATTACGTACACTGGCGATACCCGGCGATTCAAGCAGTGACGGCAGCACCGCGCGCAGGGCTGCCCGGCGCTGGCCGGATTTGCTCAACGCATAGCCCAGATTGAGCCGCGCCTGGCGCAGCCGGATGGCATAACCCCGGCGCACCAGAACCGGCAGCAACGGTATGTGTTCACCGAGCGCACGCAGCGTGCGCACGTTTTCAAACTGCGCCCGCACCGGGTCGGCTCGGGTGGCGCTGGCCGGGTGGATTGAATAGACCGCCAACGGCGCGCAGACCACCCCAACCAGGCGGCTGCGTGCCACCAGACGAATCAGAAAATGCACGTCCTCGCATACCTTGAATCCGGTGGGATAGCCATCCAGCGCGAGAAACGTGGCAAGCGGCAAACTCAGCGTATGGGTATCGCCGAAATGATCGGCGACAAACGCCGCGAAGTCGTCGCCCTGCATCACCACTTCGCGCGCGCCCGTTGCCTTACGCAGCAAGGTTTGTCCGGATGCCTTGGACAACATCGATGTGCCCAGCAATTTGCCCGCCGGGTCACGGTACTCATAATCGCCGGTCAGAAAATCCAGCGCGGCATCACGCACGATCCAGTCGGCATGCCACTTCAGCCGGTTGGGGTAATACCAGTCGTCGGCGTCAAGAAACGCCAGCCAGTTGCCGCTGGCGGCATGCGCCCCGGCGTTGCGCGCGGCCGATACGCCCGCGTTGGCCTGATGCAGATAACGTATCCGGGTGCCGTAGCGTGCGGCCACGGCGGCGGTGGCGTCGCCGGAACCGTCGTCAACCACAATGATCTCGTGCGCCGGGCTGGTTTGCGCCAGCACCGAATCGATGGCGCGCGCCAGCGTCGCAGCAGCGTTATAGGCGGGAATGATGACACTGAAACGGGGCGTATTCATGCGCTCAATTGTTGCATGATCCACAACGGCAAGGCCAGCCCGGAAAGCCGCGCCAGCCGGGCAAAGCGTGGCAGCGTATGGCTGCGCACCAGACACCCGCGCAAGCGCCCGCGCAGGTGAGTTTCAAGCCATGCCGGGTCGCCGCGTTGCATCGCTTCGGCAAGCTGTTCGGTGCTGATAAATCGCAGCGTCGGGTAGGCCGCGCGTGCTTGTGTCAGCATCGCGTCCAGCGTGTTCAACGATGCCGCTGCGGCTGCACCGGTAAAATTGAAGCGATGGGTTTCCAGTAGCGCCGGGCGTCCCAGCAGCGTTTGCCGCGCCAGTGCCGCGA
>DZDB01000109.1:0-3918 GCA_022736605.1 Sideroxydans lithotrophicus | reverse complement strand
AAATACTGGTCGCGCACCAGGTAATGCATGCCGTTCTCGCTGCGCGCGCCGTTGCGGATGATCCGCCCATCACCCGCCGGCTTGCCGTGTGCGTCACGATGATCGTGACGCGTGCCGGGCGTGACAAGGTAACGCACGCCGTGCGCCGCCCAGGCGCGTTCGACGGCGTCGTTCCAGACAAAGGTAGTGGGCACGGCGACCCGCGCCGCCTGCCCAAAAATACGTGTAAATGTCGCCGTTTCGAGTGCCGCAGCGGCGTCGATTTCTGCCGCTGGCAGCGCCTGCGACGGCAGCATGCGGGCGTCGATCCAGCGGCTTTGCAGTGCCGACGGCAGCGCTTCGGTCGACGGCAACGCCGCGCCAGTGAGCCACGCCGCCACCGTCGAATCGGTGTGTGCAGCAGCCAGCAGCGCAGGCGGCCAGTAGTGTTCCATCCCGTGCAGCTGTGGCACGAATACGCCCGCTGCAATGCCGCCACGCAGCGCGGCCAGCACCGCCGCCAGCCGCGCGTCATCGAGCGCCACGCGCTGATAGGCCGAGGCTGTGGTGGTCGCCGTATCAACGACAGCGAGGATCACGCCCAGCGTCATGACCGCAGGCTGGCCGCTGGCGTCGCGATGACGCAGCAACACGTTTTGAATCGCCGTCAGCGCGGCCGCCTGTTCGAGCGGCCCGGCACCCCAGTCGTCGCTTTCGAATACCAGCACGGGTACGCGCCACACCGGCTCACGCCACAGCGCCAGCAGACGCCGGGCGTAAACCAGCAGCAACAGCGCCCAGACCAGCGGCACCAGCCACAATAAAAGCAGCGGGTTCAGACCAGATACCCCATGGCACGTGCGACCGGCTCGACGTCCGCCATCACACGTTCAACTTTTTCACGATTGCGACCGTCTTTCCATTTGTCCAGGCGAATTTCCGAGAACGCGTTGTAGGGAATATCCAGCACGTTCTCACAAAACGCCTGCATCGGCGCGTCGAACGGCAGCCCGGCCTCGTTGAACAGACGGCGGAATTCGCCAACCGGATCGCGCACCAGGTCTTCGTAGAACACCTCGCTCCACTGCGTCGGCGGGATCGCGCGTTTGGCGTCGAGGATCGCCTGGTTGATCGCCGTGTACTGGAACGCACACACCGTTTCGACCGGCGCGTTCAGATACGTACGCCAGCCGTCAGCAAGAAAGAAACACCATTGCGTGAACCGCCCGTGTTCGACGCCAACCTTTTCCGGCAGCGCGTCTGACCAGGTGGCGAACTCATCCGGCTTGCCCCAGCCTTCGATCAGCGAATTGAGGTTATCGCCCGGGCTGCGCTTGATGTAAACGAAATGCGCATCCGGGAACAGCGCGTGCAGATACGGCACGCACAGGCCGTTCTGGTTGTTTTTGTCGACAAACCGCGTGCGCCCGGTCCAGGCATAAAAATAGCGCGAGACAAAGTTGCGATCCGCCACACTGGCGTCCGCCGCATCGAGCGCGTGGGTATTCCAGTGCTTGTTCACCAGCGGGTGCAGGTCGACCCAGAAATCATGCGTCTCACGGTTGAGCGAGCCCAGCGCCTGCGATTCGGAAAAAGTTTTGTACACCAGCGTGGTGCCGGCGCGGCTACAACCAACGATGATGACTGGGCGCTGTGCCGGGCGGCGACCGAGTTGCCATTGCGCCGAACGCACCGCGCGGCGCATGCGTGCCGCATGGTATTTGAGGGTCTTGTCCACTTTCAGCCAGAATTCGCTCACGCTTTTCCTTCATCAAAAACATCCATGCTTAGGGTACCATCACCGCTACAAAACCAAGCACACAGGGAGTAACGATGGCCGGAATTTGCGGTTGGCTGGATCACAGTCTGGATCACACGCGTACACAAACGCTTCTGGACAGCATGTCCGCACAACTCGACCCACACCCGGCACAGCGTGAACACACACAAACACCGGGCGCGGCGCTGGCGGCGAGCTCGCCGTTTGGCGACATCAGCGTGTACCAGTCCAACGGTGTAATCGTGGCGTTGCGCGGCCGTATCCACAGCGACGACCCGGCGGTGGCTGCTGCCATTGCACAACATGGCGCAGCGGCGGGCGTGCTGGTAGCCTGGCAACGGCTTGGCCGCGCCGGACTGGCGCTGATCCACGGCAGCTTCGCGCTGGCGCTGTGCGATCCGGACAACCACACCGCGCTGCTGGCAGTCGACCGCAGCGGCATTCAGCCACTGTGCTACGCAGCGATCCCGGGCGGGCTGGCCTTTGCCTCGCGCGCCGATGCGCTGGCCAGCCACCCGAGCGTCAGCCAGCGGCTCAATCCCCAGGCAATTTTCGATTTCCTGTATTTCCATTTTGTCCCTGCCCCCACGTCCATTTTTGAGGGGGTCAAAAAGCTCTTGCCCGCGCAGTTTGTCGAATTCCGCAATGGCCAGCCTGAAACCGGTTTTTACTGGCATCTGCATTACGATGACCATGCGAGCACTTCGCAAGCTACGCTGGCCGGGCAGTTTCGCCCGCTGCTGCGCGAGGCCGTCGCGCGCGCCGCCCGCGACGACCAGCCCGGCACGTTCCTGTCCGGCGGCCTCGACAGCAGCACCGTCACCGGCACGCTGGCGCAACAAGCCAACACGCCGGTCAACAGCTATTCCATCGGCTTTGAAGCCGACGGCTTCGACGAGATGGAATTCGCGCGGCTGGCTGCCAAAACCTTTGCTACCGTGCCACACGAGTACTACCTCAAACCTGCCGACATTGTCACCGCCATCCCCATCATTGCCCGCGCCTACGATGAGCCATTCGCCAACGAATCGGCGGTGCCTACTTACTTCTGCGCCAAGCTCGCGCACGACGACGGCACGCGCATCCTGCTCGGCGGCGACGGCGGCGATGAAATTTTCGGCGGCAACGCGCGCTACGCCAAACAAAAAATCTTCGAGGCCTACGCTCACATTCCTGGCTGGCTGCGCAGCGGCGTCATCGAGCCGCTGGCACACCTGCCCGGGATCGGTACACTGCCGCCCGGGCGCAAGCTGCAAAGTTACCTGCACCAGGCCAGGATGCCGCTGCCGGATCGCATGGAGTCGTACAACTTTTTGCATCGCACACCACTGACCGAAATTTTCAACGCCGACTTCCTCGCCAGCGTCCAGCCCGACCAGCCCGGCGAACTGCTGCGTGAGGTCTACCAGCGCAGCGATTCGCAGCATTTCATCAACCGCATGATGCATCTCGACCTCAAATTCACGCTGGCCGACAACGACCTGCGCAAGGTCGGCCACATGACTGAAGCAGCGGGCATCGAAGTGCGCTATCCGCTGCTCGACGACGCGCTGCTGGATTTTTCCGGCGAAGTACCGGTACACCTCAAGGTCAAGGGCACACGGCTGCGGCATTTTTTCAAGGAAGCAGTCACCGATCTGCTGCCCGAAAAAATCATCAACAAATCCAAACACGGCTTCGGCCTGCCGTTCGGCGTCTGGGCAACCACGCACGCGCCGCTGCGCGATCTGGTGCAGGACAGCCTCGCCGCGTTCGAACGCCGCAATATCCTGCAGCCTGCCTACCTCGCTGAACTGCGTCGCCAGCACCAGAGTGGTCACGCCACTTATTACGGCGTGATGATCTGGGTGGTGCTGACGCTGGAGCAGTGGCTCGCCGAGCGCGGGCTTTAAAGCATCAACAGGATTCACAGGACTTCTTGCAGGATTTACAGGAAACGCGCACTCAAAAAATCAGCTTTAGCAATCCGTTTTCGCCTTTTCCTGTTAGTCCTGCGAAATCCTGTTAGTCCTGTCCATGCCTTTGCGCACAAACGGTTGCGGCACAACGCGCGTCGGCGTAATCACGGTTCTGCCATAGGGTGAGACCTGCTTCAGTGCTACCACGCCAGTCACAACCATGATCGCAATCAGGTGGTAGTAAAGGTCGAAGTTGGCCAG
>DZDB01000012.1 GCA_022736605.1 Sideroxydans lithotrophicus | reverse complement strand
GTGCAAGGGCTGGGCCGGATTTTTGGACAAGCTCTCGACGGTGATCACTTCCTTGCCGTCGACGGTCGGCAAAAATTGAATACAGGCATTGACCGAGCGGTAACGGATGGCGTCACCGGCCAGTTCGCCCAGCACCACGGTACACGCGCCGCAATCGCCCTCGGCACAGCCTTCCTTGCTGCCGCAGCGCCCAAGGTGGGTGCGCAGATACTGTAGCAAAGTCGTAGTGGGGGCGAGGTTGCGTGCTTCGATGACCTCACCATCGAGCAGGAAGCGGATTGTTTGGCTGTCATTGATCACGCTCAGCTGCCTCGGTAGGTCGTGTAGCCCCACGGCGATACCAGCAACGGCACATGGTAGTGCGCGGCCGGGTCAGCGACGTTGAAACGGATTGCGATGCGGTCGAGAAATGGCGGGTCGTCGACCGCCAGGCTCGACCGGGCGAAATACTCTGCGACATGAAAGACCAGTTCATAGGCGCCAATATGTAGCGCCTCAGCCTGAAGCAAGGGCTCACCGGTACGCCCGTCAGGGTTGCTGTAAAACGCACCCAGCAACAATTCCTGTGTGTCCATTTTATACAGCGCAATGGCGATGTCGCCTGCAGGACAGCCTTGTGCAGTGTCGAGGATGTGTGTGGTGATCATTCCCATGGTTGGCTGATTTTCAAAAATTGAAATTTGAACACAATTCAAAAAGCAATTTGCGTGCCGTTATGATTAATGTCCAGACATTGATCCCGTTTTGCATGCGTGCTGATGCTAAAAGTAGCTTGATTATCAATTAAACATGTATACATTTTTTATTGCATGTTTCCATTTAAGTGCATGTGTCAGTTTGGTTGTGACTAGGATGTTGATTCAGGCATACAAATGGCTTAATCCAATAAATGCGGCGATTCAATAGGGGAGATGGACGCGGATCAAACCTGATTGTGACAATCTTGCATACGATACAAGATACAAATTTTGCATTGTTTTGGTGCAAAAAATCAGGAACTGCAATTTGGTGGTGCATTTAATGTATCAAATTAAGCTTCATTTTTTATGAAAATTTCTAATAAATATTGTATTCAGTTTTGTTTTTTTCAGATTTGTGAAATGGTTTAAAATTGGTATTCAGCCTGCCTGGGCTGTCGGTTCGGCTGATGTGGCTGATTTGCTTGCTGTTAAGAAAGATGAGAAAGATGAGAGAGATGAATGTACTTTCCGAATCCATGCTGGAAGCTGCCAGCCATACGCCTGTGTTAACCAAGCGGGGGCTGTCGGACGTCGACAAGAAAATCTATGACTCGGTGTTTAACGCGGTGATGAATCAGCGTTTGCCGCCGGGTACCAAGCTTACCGAGGCGCATTTCTGCGAATTGTTCAACGTCAGTCGCACCATAGTACGCAAGGCGCTTCAGCGTTTGGCGTACGACCATATTGTGGTGATCAAGCCGAATCATGGCGCGACGGTGGCGTCGCCGACACCGCAGGAAACGCGCGAGATATTCACCGCCCGGCGCGGCGTGGAGGCGGCCATCATGCCGCTCGCCATCGCACGCGCCAGCAAGGCGCAGATTGGTGTGCTGCGCAAGCTGGCGAAGGACGAGCACGCGGCGTTTGAGAGCGGTGACCGTGCCAACTGGATCAGTCTGGGCGGGGCATTCCACATCGCGCTGGCCGAGCTGGCGGGTAACAGTGTACTCAAGCGTTTCCTGAATGAGCTGGTGTCGCGCTGCTCGCTGATCATTGCGCTGTATGAGCTGCCTGGCAATGTGGCGTGCAGCCATGACGAGCACGACCGGTTGATTGATGTGATCGCGAGCCGGAATGTGGAACAGGCTGTAAAAATGATGGAACAACATTTGCTTGCTATCGAAGGGAAACTCAATCTGAACGACGAGAAAGAAAAAATCAATCTCGCGGAGATCCTTGGTCTGGCTTGAATAGCGAATGAAAAAAAATGACTTCAAACTTGTGGCTGGCTGATTACCCGAGGAACCTGGTTGGTTACGGACAACACCCGCCGCACGCGGCATGGCCTGGCGGCGCGCGCATCGCGGTCCAGTTTGTGCTGAATTACGAAGAAGGCTCGGAAAATTGCGTGCTGCACGGCGATCCCGCATCGGAGACTTTCTTGTCCGAAATAATGGGTGCGCAGGCATACACGGGTCAGCGTCACATGAGTATGGAGTCGCTATTCGAATACGGCAGCCGTTCCGGGGTCTGGCGTTTGCTGCGCCTGTTTGAAGAACGCGCGATTCCGTTGAGTGTTTTTGCCGTGGGCATGGCATTGGCGCGGCACCCTGAGCTTGCCCGCCATTTGGCGGCTGCCGGGCATGAAGTGGTGGCGCATGGCTGGCGCTGGATTGATTACCAGGCGCAGGATGAGGCGACCGAACGGGCGCATATCAAGCTCGCTGCAGATACGCTGCGCAATCTGACCGGGAGCGCGCCGCTTGGCTGGTATACCGGGCGTACCAGCGAAAATACCCGCCGCCTGCTGGTTGAACATGGTGGTTTTGTCTACGACGCCGATTCGTACAGTGATGACCTGCCTTATTGGGAAAATGTTGCGGGTCAACCGCATCTGGTGGTGCCGTACACGCTCGATACCAATGACATGCGTTTTGCCACGGCGCAGGGATTCAATAGCGGCGAGCAGTTTTTTACTTACCTCAAGGATGCCTTTGACACGCTGTATCAGGAAGGCGAAACGGCGCCGAAAATGCTCTCCATCGGATTGCATTGCCGGATCGCCGGACGGCCTG
Organism: Sideroxydans lithotrophicus; assembly: GCA_022736605.1. Taxonomy (GTDB): domain Bacteria; phylum Pseudomonadota; class Gammaproteobacteria; order Burkholderiales; family Sulfuriferulaceae; genus Sulfuriferula. Next base: position 23,714 of record DZDB01000012.1, on the reverse strand, counting down.
GGCGGATCGCTGCGCTGGCGCGGTTTGTCGATTATGTGCAGGCGCATCGACAGGCGTGGATCTGCCGTCGTATCGATATTGCGCGACATTGGATAACGCACCATCCGGCAACCGTCGGCGCGTAGCAGATGCGCTATTCGATTGCTGCGCTGAACGCGCTGGATGTGACAGATTTTGTGACGGTGCTGGCAGATATTTATGAGCATTCGCCGTGGGTGCCGCTGCGCGCCAGCCAGCATCGCCCGTTTGCGGATATGAAGCAGCTGGCCAATGCCCTGCATGACGCAGTGATGGCGGCAGACCCTGCCGAACGCATGCTATTGATCCGTGCCCACCCCGAGCTGGCTGGCAAGCTGGCGATGGCTGGTGAATTGACGGTGGCATCCAGGGCAGAGCAGCGCGGTGCCGGTCTGGATCAATGCAGCGCTGCCGAGTTTGCTGAAATGAATGCGCTCAATCTGGCGTATCAGCAGTGCTATGGTTTTCCTTTCATCATCGCGGTGCATGGTTTGAACCGTACTGCCGTAATCGCCGCCATGCGGCAGCGACTGGGGCATGGCGAGGCCAAAGAAATTGCGACCGCGCTGGCTGAAATACGCCGCATCGCGTGGTTTCGTTTGCAGGATTTAATCGAGTAAACCCCGGACGCTTATGGACAACACGCCTATACCTGACGCGCCTGACTTCAGCCGCCGCTGGATTAACCTCGCTGACCCGCGACTGGGTGCAGCCGTACTGTCTGCCAGCGATGAATTTTTTGCTCCCAGGGAACGCCTGCTACAGGCCGGGTCGCCGGTGTTCATTCCCGGCAAATACGACGATCACGGCAAATGGATGGACGGCTGGGAAACCCGGCGCAAACGCCATTCAGGGCACGATCACTGCGTGGTCAAGCTCGGGCTGCCGGGGGTCATCAAGGGCATCGACATCGACACCCGGCATTTCACCGGCAATTTTCCGCCCGCTGCACAACTCGAAGGAGCGTTGTGCGATGGCGTGCCGGATGCAGCCACGCGCTGGGTCGCACTGACTGCACCGATCAGCCTGCAAGGTAATCGCCAGCATTTTGTAGCGATTGACAATCCGCATAGCTGGAGCCACGTCAGGCTGAATATTTACCCCGATGGCGGGGTGGCGCGGTTGCGGGTTTATGGTCAGGTCAGTTGCGACTGGACTGCACGTTCGCCTGACCATACCTACGATCTGATTGCGCTGGAAAATGGGGGGCGCATGCTGGCCTGCAACGACGCACATTTTGGCAGTCCGAATAATTTGCTGATGCCGGGACGCGGCCTGAATATGGGCGACGGCTGGGAAACCCGGCGGCGGCGCGAGCCCGGCAATGATTGGGCAATCATTGCGCTGGGGCATGCTGGCGTAATCACGCGTATAGAAGTCGATACCGCTTTCTTCAAGGGGAATTACCCGGATCGCTGTTCGATTCAGGCGGCCTGGGTGGTCGGCGGCACTGAGCAATCGATCATCACCCAGAGCCTGTTCTGGCCGACTTTGCTGGCTGAGCAGCCGCTAAGTATGGATGCTGTTCACAGCTATGCCGAAGCGGTGCAGGCGCTGGGGCCCGTGACCCATATTCGCTTCAATATCTTTCCGGATGGTGGCGTGAGCCGATTGCGCTTGCATGGTCAGATGGCGGCACTGCCATGATCGCGTTGCGGGTTGAGCCGCTTACTGCCGAGGCATTTGCGCCGTTTGGTGATGTCATCGAAGCGCGCGAGGGCACGGCGTTCTGGATCAATGATGGGCAGGCACAGCGTTTTCACGATCTGGCACGTGTCGAAACCGGGACGGACGGCCATACGCTGGTGAGCCTGTTCCGCAGTGCGCCGAGTGTATTTCCGCTTGCCGTGCAGCAGATGGAGCGCCATCCGCTGGGGAGCCAGGCGTTTATGCCGCTGGGCGGGCATCCGTTTCTGGTCGTGGTAGCGGCCACCACGCGGGATGATCTGCCCGGATTGCCGCGCGCTTTTTTGAGCACTGGCCAGCAAGGCGTGAATTATCGCCCAGGTTTATGGCATCACGCGCTGGTGGCGCTGGCGGTCAGCAGTGATTTTCTGGTGATCGACCGGGGTGGCGCGGGCACGAATTGTGATGTGGTGGCGTTGTCCCAAGGCTATGGCATCGTCGCGCCGGCGTTAATCGATTGAGTTAGTCGGGGAAGCCTTCCAGTTCAAGTTTGCGCAGCCACGGGCGTTTGTCGGCATCGCTCAGAAATGCGGCTTCAATGGAGTTGCGCGCCAGCTGGATCATGTCATTGCGCGTCAGCCCGAGCGCGTCCTGCGCTGCGGCGTAGTTGTCCAGCAGATAGCCGCCAAAATAAGCGGGGTCGTCGGCATTCAGCGTGATGCACAGTCTCTGGTCCAGCAGACGTTTGAGATTGTGTGCTGCCATGTCGGGAAACACGCCGAGTTTGACGTTCGACAATGGGCAGACGGTGAGCGGCACGCGCGTAGCCGCCAGCCGCTGGCACAGAGCGGCGTCGCTGGCGCAGTTTACGCCGTGGTCGATGCGCGCGACGTGCAGCAGATCCAGTGCCTGCCATATGTATTCAGGTGGGCCTTCCTCGCCCGCATGCGCCACCGTCAGCAGGCCTTCGGCGCGGGCGCGCTCGAACACTGCTGTGAATTTGGACGGTGGGTGGTCGCGTTCGCTCGAATCCAGCCCCACCGCAACGAATAACGCGCGGAACGGCAACAGCGCTTCCAGTGTCTGCATTGCAGCAGCGGCGCTTAAATGACGTAAAAAACACGGAATCAAATGGTAAGTCAGGCCGGTTTCGTGCCTGGCTTCATCGAGCGCGCGGGTTAGCCCGGCAAACACCGTGGTCAAGGCAATGCCGCGTTCCATGTGGCTTTGCGGGTCAAAAAACAGCTCAACGTGAATCACGCCGTCGGCGCGTGCGTGCGCCAGATACGCTTGTGTCAGCGCGTAGAAATCGTCCGCATCGCGCAATACCTGTACCCCCTGATAATACACATCCAGAAAGGCTTGCAGGCTGCCAAACTGGTAAGCACGACGCAGGCTGGCAACGTCAGGGTAAGGCAGGGTGATGGCGTGTTTGCGCGCCAGCTCGAACAGCAGTTCCGGTTCCAGCGTGCCTTCAATGTGCAGGTGCAGTTCGGCTTTGGGCAGGGCGCGCAAAAAGTTCAGGCTGGCAGACTTGGCTGGATTCATGGGTGGTCTTCTGGCTAAAAAAATGGACGGGATTGCACCCGTCCGTCATGGTAACCCAGGCAGGCTGGTCAGCGCGGGATGGAACCTTCCACGCCTTGCACATAGTAATTGATCGACATCAAGTCTTTCAGCGGCATGATTTGCCCGGCTGCAACGCGTATTGTGCCAGTTTGATCTTTGATCGGTCCGGCAAACATCGGTAACTTGCCGTCTGCTATGGCCTGTTTTTTCTCGTTGAACAGCTTGGCCACGGCGTGCGGCACCACCGGGTTGAGTGGGGTCAGGACAACCATGCCTTCCTTGAGGCCCCATAAGGTATCGGTGGGTTTCCAGTTGCCGGCGATGACCGCTTTTACTGCCTGGGTATAGTACGGTCCCCAATTCAGCGTGCTTGCCACCAGCTGTGCCTTGGGACCGAATTTGGCCATGTCTGAATCCCAGCCGAAGGCATAGACGCCTTTTTCCTGTGCGGTCTGGATGACAGCGGGAGAATCGGTGTTCTGACTCAGCACGTCGGCACCCTGTGCGATCATGGTTTCAGCAGCCTGGCGCTCGCGTGCCGGGTCGTACCAGCTGTTGACCCAGACCACTTTGGTACGGATTTTTGGATTCACGCTCTGCGCGCCGAGTGTGAATGCATTGATGTTGCGGATGACTTCCGGTACCGGGAATGAGCCGACAAATCCCAGTGTATTGGATTTGGTCATTTTCCCTGCGAGTACGCCCAGCATGTAGGCACCTTCGTAGGTGCGCGCCTGATAGATTGCAACATTGCGCGCCATTTTATAGCCGGTGGCGTGAGCAAAATCGGTGTTGGGGAATGCGCGCGCCACTTTGAGGGTGGGATTCATGAAACCAAACGAAGTGGTGAAAATGATTTTGTTGCCATCAGCGGCGAGCTGACGAATAACGCGCTCGGCATCCGCGCCTTCCGGCACATTTTCGACGTAGGTGGATTTGACCTGTCCTGGCAGCGCTTTTTCCATCGCCAGCCGTCCCTGGTTGTGGGCGTGGGTCCAGCCGATATCGCCGACCGGGCCGACGTATACAAAGCCGACTTTGAGCGGTGGTGTGGCAGCTTGCGCGATGCTGAATGCCAAGCTCAAAACCAGACTATTCAGAAAATATAAAGCGATGCGGCTAAGTGGCATATGCAAACTCCCTGGGCAGGGGCTCACATGCCAGATACGAGCCCCGATTATTATTGATTGATTGCTGCATTAATGCGCGTCTACAGGTCGCTCAGCTTGAATTCAACGGTCTGTATTGCGGTTCCTTCCACCGCTTTGCCATCCTGTTTTCGCGGTTTGAACGTCCATTGTTGGATGGCGCGCATGGCCTCGTCATCAAACAGCCTGGGCGGATTGGAATCGAGTACTTTGATGTCCTTGACCTGACCGTCGGCTGTGACGGTGAAGCTCAATTTGACCCAGCCTTCCAGGCCTGCCTGAATCGCTCGGCGCGGGTAATTGGGTTTGCTGCGATTGACTGCCACAATATCACTGCTACCTGCATTCGGTGGCTGGACTGCAGGCTTGGCAGGTGCGGCTAGCGGCGGCGGGGTGGGTGCAGGCGCAGCATTGACCGGCGGACTGACAGGCGCGGGCGGCGTGACTGGGGGGGTGGCTATCGGGCTGGGTGCCGCGCTTTTGGCAATCGGCGTTGGCGTGGGTTGTGGCTTGGGCGGCGACGGCGTGACTTGCTGTTTGACGACCGGTTGCGGCTTCGGTTCGGGCTGGACGGCGTCGACCATTTTGGGTGGCGCCATTTCAACCAGTTCAGTGATTTTTACGGGGGGTTTTGGCGCGGCTTCCCGACTAAAAAAATAGCCTAGCGCAGCCAGCATCAGACCCTCAACGAGTACCGCGAGCAAGATGGCCTTGCCCAGCGGCAACCGTAATGTTTCCTGCTCGTCATGCCGGCGTGAAGGCGTAGGCGCGTAGGCGATGGGCTGGGGCTGGACGACTGCGCTCACGGTTTGTCTTCCTGCGTGGCAATACCAACGCCGCTGATGCCTTGCGCGCGGGCAATGTCCATCACGCTCAGCAGATTTTGTAGCGATACCGATTTGTCACCCGCAATAATCACCTGCAACTCACGGCCCTGCTTGATGCTGCGCAAGTATTCTGCCAGTTGTACGGCATTCATCGGGCGTTTTTCCACCATCATGTTGCCGTTGCTTTCCACCCCTACAACGACTTGCGTGGGCGGCAGTTTTTCGGCAGTGCTGGAACCGGGCAGGTGCAGTTGAACACCGCTGCCGGGAATCATTTTGAGCGTAACCATGATAAAGAACACCAGCAAGAACATCATGATGTCGATCATTGGAATGATCTCGATACGGGCGCGCTCGGATTCCATGTAGTGATAACGTTTCGCCATGATCGCCTCCGGATTCAGGAAAATGCCGTTTGTGGTTGGTCGCTGACCGGACGGGGTGCGTTGGGTACGAGGTTGTATATATCACCTGCGACACCGCCCCCATGCAGGCGATTGATTACGGTCACTTTGAGCAGCTCCATCTGGTGCATGGTCAGGCGTACACGCTTGTTGAAGTAATTGAGGAATACCACGGTGATGATGGCAATAAACAGACCTGCGCCGGTGGCAATCAGGGCGTGCCCAATACTACCGGTAACCGCGTTCGCATTATTGGAATCGCCAAGCACGTCGAAGGTTTCGATCATGCCGATGATGGTTCCAAACAAACCCAGCAAGGGCGCCAGGGTCACGGCGGTGTCGAGTACCCACAATAGCCGATCCAGTTTGGGGAGCTGCCATAGCATGCTCTCTTCGATATGCCGATCCATGATTTCTGCGCTGTCGCTGCGTGAATTCAGCGCAGTTGATAAAACTACGGCTTGCGGTGCGCCTGCGTATTCATCGGCTACTTGCTGCAATGCTTTGCGGTCGCCGTAGCGCACCTTCTGCGCGGCATGCTCCATTGCGTCACCAGCCTGGATGACGCGTCCGAAATAGTAGAGCCGTTCGATGATGATAATGAGCGAGACCAGTAATAACAGCATCATCAACGGCAACAAGCCTCCGGATTTGATGCTCAGTTCAATTATGTATGCCAGCATGATTAGACTCCAGAAGTTGATTGCACAAGATTGAATCCAAGTAATTCATCTATTGTGTACAATGCAAACGCCATGCCAGAATATTTTTTTATTAAAAATCAATATGATGATAATTATTGATGTAATTTTATGCTAAAAAAATATAAATTTCGTGCGCCATTTCGTAGCGAAAATTGTATGGTCGGCACGATATTAGTGCAGGGTTTACCCAAGCGACATGACAACCGCAGGGTTTGGCTGTAGGGAGAACTGAAACCGAGCCGTGCTGGTCGGCGCGACTGGGTTTAACCGCGCCATCCCCCGCTTTTCCGGTAAAATTGTGTTTTTGCCTGACCGGAATCCGCCATGAGTTTCTCCTCTCTCACCGCTTTGTCGCCGCTCGATGGCCGCTATGCCGCCAAAGTCGAAGGCTTGCGCGCCCATTTCAGCGAATTCGGCCTGATCCACAACCGCGTGATTGTCGAAATCGAGTGGCTCAAGGCGCTTGCCGCCGAGCCGTTGATCGCCGAGGTGCCCGCATTTTCGGCCGATACCTTGGCCGCGCTTGATGCGCTGGCGCGGGATTTTTCCGAGGCCGATGCCGAGCGCGTCAAAACCATCGAGCGCACCACCAACCATGACGTCAAGGCGGTGGAATATTTCCTGCGCGAGCATTTCGCCAGCAACGCCGAAATCGCCCGCGTCGGCGAGTTCATCCACTTTGCCTGCACCTCCGAGGACATCAACAACCTGTCGCATGCGCTGATGCTGAAAGCCGGGCGCGACAACGTACTGCTGCCCGCGCTCAACGCCGTCACGGCGCGGCTGGTTGAACTGGCGCAGCAGCACGCGGCGCTGCCGATGCTGGCGCGCACCCACGGCCAGCCGGCCTCGCCGACCACCCTGGGCAAGGAAATGGCCAACGTCGCCTATCGCCTGCAACGTCAGGCGCAGCAAGTCATCAGTGTGCCGATGCTGGGCAAGATCAACGGCGCGGTGGGCAATTACAACGCGCATTTGTCTGCCTATCCCGAATTTGACTGGGAAGGCTTTGCGCAGCGTTTTGTCGAGGGGCTGGGGCTGACATTCAACAAGTACACCATCCAGATCGAGCCGCACGATTACATGGCCGAGCTGTTCGATGCGGTGAGCCGCGCCAATACCGTGCTGATCGACTTGAACCGCGACGTGTGGGGCTATATCTCGGTCGGCTATTTCAAGCAGAAGGTGAAAGCGGGCGAGATTGGTTCGTCGACCATGCCGCATAAAGTGAACCCCATCGATTTCGAGAACGCCGAAGGCAACCTCGGCCTGGCCAACGCGCTGCTGCGCCACCTGGCGGAAAAGCTGCCGGTGTCGCGCTGGCAGCGTGACCTGACCGACTCCACTGTGTTGCGCAATATGGGCGTGGCGCTGGGCTACGCGCTGCTGGGCTATGATTCGTGCCTGCGCGGCCTGAACAAGCTCGAAGCCAACCCGCAGCGCCTGGCGGAAGACCTCGATCACAACTGGGAAGTGCTGGCCGAGCCGATCCAGACCGTGATGCGGCGCTATAACGTGCCGAATGCCTACGAGCAGCTGAAGGAGCTGACGCGCGGCAAATCGGGTATCAACCGCGACAGCCTGCACGCGTTCATCATCACGCTGGCGATTCCCGATGCCGACAGGCAGCGCCTGCTGGCGATGACGCCGGCCAGCTATATCGGCAAGGCGGTCGCGCTGGCGCAGCAGATCCAACCCTGAACAAAGGACTGAGCATGAGTGAGTTTGCAATTGACGTCGACGCCAGCAATTTTCAGCAGGTAGTAATCGAAGGCTCGAAAACCCGCCCGGTGCTGGTGGATTTCTGGGCCGAATGGTGCGGCCCGTGCCGCGCCTTGAAACCGGTGCTGGAAAAACTCGCGGCGGAATATCAGGGCAAGTTCATCCTGGCCAAGCTCAACACCGAACTGGTGCCCGAGCTGGCGACCAAATACGGCGTGCGCGGCATTCCCGATGTGCGCGCATTTGTCGGTGGTGAGCTGGCCGATGGCTTCACCGGTGCGCTGCCGGAATCTGCTGTGCGTCAGTTCATCGAGCGTCTGTTTCCGTCGCCCGCTGATGATATCCGTACTGCAGCCATGGTGCTGTTTGCCGAAGGCGACGCCGCCAAGGCGCTGCAAATGCTGGCCGAAGCAAGCAAGCTCGACCCGAACAACGAACAGGTGCGGCTCGACGCTGCCGAGGTGATGCTGTCGCTGAACGAACTCGAGCAGGTCAATACCCTGCTCGATTCGCTGTCGGAGCAAACTGCTGGTCGGCCGCGCGCCATGCAGCTGCGCGCGCGTTCTGAATTCGCCCAGCAGGCGGTCGGGGCGGGTGACGAAACCAGTCTGCGTGCCGCCGTCGCAGCCGATGGCAACGACCAGGCCGCGCGCCTTGCGCTGGCAAACTGGCTGGTGGCGCAGCAGCGTTACGAGGCGGCCATGGACGAATTGCTGGAAATGTTGCTGCGCGACAAAACCTGGCAGGATGGCATCGCGCGTAAAACCCTGCTGAATGTCTTTGACATGCTGGGTGGTAGTGGTGAACTGGTGAATGCCTATCGCCGCAAAATGGCGAGTGCGCTCAATTAAGGGGGCATGATGAAGCGGAAACCGGAGGGCCTGCTCGACAAGCTGCATCAGCTGGCCGGATTTCTGGATACCCACGGCTCACTGGATCAACAGCTCGATACCCTCGCTGAGCGCGCGGCGGTGATGCTGAACGCAGCGCAATGTTCCATCATGCTGTATGCAGAAGAGCAGGCTGATGTGCCGCGCCTGCAGGTTCGCGCCAGTTATGGCGCCCTGCCCGAGGTGGCGTATACGCAGCTGGTGGCGCACGGTGAAGGCATCGCCGGGCAAGTGGCGGCAAACGGTGTGGCGCTGCTGGTGGAAGACATTACGGCCTCGCCCTACGCGCATCTGGCGCGGCGCAAATCGCACACCAGTAACAGCCTGATGGTCGTGCCTATCCGCGCCGAAGGCAGCACCATTGGCGTGATGAACGTCACTCATCCTGTCAGCGCCAGTGCATTCGACGCCAGCGACCTTGCCGTGCTGGAAATGATTGCGCAGTTGACGGGCAAGGCGATCCAGACGGTGCATCTGCAAAACCTGCTGAATTCGCGCTTCGCCCAGATCGCGCTGGCGCAGGAAGCCGACAACGCGATTGGCGGTGTGATGCTGGCGACCGCTTATGACACCGACAAAATGGCGCGCATCGTTGCCAAGACGTTTTTCCGTGAAATGACCCAGGCCGGGTTCGGCTCCAAGCAGATTATTCAGGCGGCATCCGAGATCATCTCCCAGCTCAGCGGCAGCCTGCAGAAGCATAGCAAACGGCTGGAGAAATAATCAGCGGGTGCGATAGCGCGCCAGCGCCTGTGCCAGCTCGTTCTGTACCGCCTGACGCAGCGCGGGTGGTGCCAGCACTTCGACTTCGCCCCCGTGGCGCAGAATATCCATCAACAGTTCGCGCGCGTCGGCATACGGCAGTTCCAGCACGTATTCGCCGCTATCCAGCCAGCGGCTGCGTTGGTCTTTATGCCAGCGTTCCTGCGCCACCCAGCGTGCTCGCGTGGCGCTGAATTTGAGCTGTGCCCACTGCACTGCCGCGCCGGAGAAAATTCCGTAGCCGCTGCCCAGTTCGGCATCCAGCGCGCTGTCATGCAGTTCTACCGCAGATACGCTGAGCGGTTGTGCAGCGCGGATTGCATCCAGCGCAAACGAGCGTATCGCATCGCGGCTGTGGCACCACGCATCCAGATACCAGTTGTCACGGTAATACACCAGGCGCTGCGGCGACACGGTACGTTCGACCAACGCGTCGCTGGCACGGTTGTAGTGACTGATTAGCAATTGCCTGCGTGCCAGCACAGCGTGGGCGATGACCTCGAAGCTTGCGGGTGAGGCCTGCCGTGCCGCCATAGTCAACATGCGAATACGGCTTTTGACGTCATCCTGCGCATGTCCGGCGGACGCCAGTATGGCGCCGAGTCTGAGTTTCAGCGGTTCGATGTGCGCGCTCAGCAGGCCCGGCTGGATTTCTGTCAGCAGGCTATGCAGCGTGAGCAGGGCGTGTGCTTCGCTGGCGTTGAACCACAGGCCCGGCAACTCGAAACTGCTGGCTTGTTGTTCAAAGCGATAGCCGCCCAGTCCGCGGTCAAACACGATGGGTGCATTCAGGCGGTTGCGTAAATAATCGAGATCACGCTTGAGCGTCGCCCACGATACGCCGAGTTCGTTCAGTAACAGGCTGCGTGGCGTACTGCGGCGCGCGCCGAGCAGGCGTTCGATCAGATAAAAGCGTTCAGTGCGATCCATTTTTTTACCCGTAACAAGTCGGGCGCATCTCCTGAGCCCGGGGCTGATTAGACTGGACTTGTCGTCATTTTGCAAACGGACAGGAGAATGAAATGAACAGAATCGTACGCTCGGGCGCATGCCATCTTGACCCGGATCAAGCCGTGTTCTGGGTGGCTGTATGCAGCGGAGTATTGTGCTGGCTGCTGAGTTGACGGTATGAGCCGAAGATCAGCAAGGTGGAGTGGGGTGGATGATGGGGCTCGAACCCACGACAACCGGAATCACAATCCGGGACTCTACCAACTGAGCTACATCCACCGTTGAAGAAGGGAAAACTGGCCTGCCCGACAGGAATCGAACCTGTAACCCCCAGCTTAGAAGGCTGGTGCTCTATCCGGTTGAGCTACGGGCAGCTCACTAACCGGCACCAAACACAACCGGTTTGATGGGAAATTTGGTCGGGGCGGAGAGATTTGAACTCCCGACATCCTGGTCCCAAACCAGGCGCGCTACCAGACTACGCTACGCCCCGAAAGGTCAGCACTATACCTGCGCGATCCCCATCGGTCAATCTTGATCTTGAGTTAATGGCGTTAAAAATGCGATGATTGCGCCTTTGACGTCGCCCGGATCGATCATGCCAGCACAATTACTAGATGGAAAAAGCCTGTCGGAACGCATGATTGTCGACATTCAAGGCCGGGTCAGTGCGCGCGTGGCGGCAGGCAAGTCGGTTCCGACTCTGGCAGTGATTCTGGTTGGCGCAGACCCGGCATCGGCGATTTATGTGCGCAACAAGCGCAATGCCTGTGCAAAAGCCGGGGTGCGGTCGATTTCGCACGATTTGCCTGCCGACACCACGCAGGCTGCGCTGCTGGCGCTGATTGATGCGCTCAATGAGGATGTGACGGTGGACGGGATTCTGGTTCAGTTGCCATTACCGCCGCACATTGACACCGAAACGGTGATTGAGCGCACGCATCCTGACAAGGATGTCGATGGGTTTCATCCGTATAACATCGGGCGGCTGGCGGTACGCATGCCGACGCTGCGTTCGTGTACGCCGTATGGCGTGATGGCGTTGCTACGCACCGCGCACACTGATCTCAAGGGCTTGCATGCAGTCGTGGTTGGGTCGTCCAACCATGTGGGGCGACCGATGGGGCTGGAACTGCTATTGGCAGGCTGTACGGTGACAACATGCCATCGTTTTACCCGTGATTTGGCGAGTCATGTACGGCAGGCAGATATTGTTGTGGTGGCAGTAGGCAAACCGGGGCTGGTAAAAGGTGAGTGGATCAAGCCCGGTGCAACAGTGGTAGATGTGGGCATAAACCGGCGGCCTGACGGTAGTCTGTGCGGCGATGTGGAGTATGCCGGTGCCGCCGAGCGCGCCGCGTGGATTACGCCGGTGCCGGGCGGGGTCGGGCCAATGACCGTGGCGATGCTGTTACAGAACACCTTGCAGGCGCTGGAGACGCATCGCCCATAGCTTTCAGTCGGCGGCGTGCCAGCGCCGGATGGCGGTCAGATTGACGTAATCCTGGCCACATAAATGACCGGCCAATATTAGCGGCGATTGGCCGGGTTCACCCAAATCCGATAGCACGGCGACCGCACCACTGAAGGGTTGGTTACGGGTATAGTCGTTGATGGTCACCAGGGTTTTCAGTCCGGCGCCCAGGCTTGAACGCAGACCATTTTCCGAATCCTCAAACGCAAAACAGGCTTCGGGCTTGAGTTGCATCTGCTGCATTGCCCAAAGGTAAATATCGGCAGCGGGTTTCTTGGCTGGCACGATGTCGCCGGCTGCAATCACCTCGAACCAGTCGTTGGCATCGTCCGCCAGGCTGTGACGCAACAGGGCGGTGACGTTTTCTGGCGTGGTGGTGGTGGCAATGGCGAGGCGCAAACCTGCATCGCGTACTTCCTTGAGCAGGCGCACCACGCCGCTACGCATGGGAATGCCGCCTTCCTGCAGCATGCGCGTGTAATGGCGGGTTTTGGCGCGGTGTAACGCCGCTACCAATTCGACAAAATCGGCGGGCTTGACGTAATCGCTGCGAAACGCGTCAACGTAATAGTGCATGCGTTCCTTGCCGCCCGTCACAGCCAGCAACTGGCCGTATAATGCGACGTCCCATTGCCAGTCCAGACCGTACTCGGAAAAGGCGGCGTTGAATGCCACGCGGTGACCGTCGCGCTCGGTATCGGCAAGGGTGCCATCAACGTCAAATAATAATGCTTTCAATTGCATAGTGGATGCTCGCAAGGGTAAATGTTGCTCTTGGATTGGATTTCTGCTATTAAAGCGGATTGCATTTTTCGGCAATTTTGAGATCGGTTAATACTATGGCAACAGAATTCAAAAAATTTACGCCCTATGTTCCTAAAAAAAACGAGGCATACATGAGCGCCGCGCAGCTCAAGCATTTTCGCAAAATCCTGGAAGGCTGGAAAGCTGAATTGTCGCAAGACATTGATGGCACCATTCATGCCATGCAGGAAGATGCAACCTTGTTTGCCGATCCCAATGACCGCGCCAGTCAGGAGTCCGACATGGCGCTGGAGTTGCGTAACCGTGATCGCGAACGCAAGCTGATTAAAAAGATAGACGAGACCATCGCCAAGATAGATGCGGAAGACTACGGGTATTGCGAAGGGTGTGGTGTGGAGATCGGTCTGAAGCGCCTGGAAGCGCGCCCTACGGCTACCTTGTGCATAGACTGCAAGACGCTGGATGAATTCCGCGAACGTCAGGTTGCACGTTAACTCGATCAAGGGGGTGTAATGGACAGCGTATTTGAAACCAAGCTCAATGGAACGCTCTACAGCTTGCTGTCGTGGGATCAACTCAGCGCGTTCTGGACGCGTTTAAATACAGACGCCCCCTGGTATCTGTATGCCGTGGGCGAGGCGGTGCCTACACAGGTGGCCAGTCGCGAGCAGGTAAAAACCTTTGTGCGTGAAATCGACCTGCTATTGCACCGCGACCACGACGAAAGCTATTGCGGCATCGTTTACGCTGATGACTTGATGCAGCCGACGTTCGTCAAGATTTACGATCCGAATAATCTGGGCGTGGCGTGCGGTTCAAGCAAAATGGCCATCTTGCCAGGCTGGGTCATGAGCCAGGTGCCGCCAGTGGATCTTAAGCCTGTGGTGGTGCCTGCCAGTCGCAAACGCTGGTGGCAAAGCCTGGCGGACGTAAAATAATCGTGTAATCCCAATGCCTTGTTCGTATAAGCTTGGTCAGCCAATAAAAAAGCAGCCCGAAGGCTGCTTTTTTATTGGCTGACCGATGGGTTTTACTCGGATTGCGCCGGGGTTTCCTGTGCTGGCGACGTGACAGCATCGGGTGCAGGCTGTTCGGCTTTTACCGGCGGGTCGATCAGTGCTTTCATCGACAGACGCAGGCGGCCTTTTTCATCTGCTTCCAGAATCTTCACTTTGACTTGCTGGCCTTCGCTCAGGTATTCGCTGACCGCATTGACGCGCTCGTGAGCGATTTGCGAGATGTGCAGCAGGCCGTCTTTGCCAGGCAATACGCTGACGATTGCGCCGAAATCGAGCAGTTTGATGACGGTGCCGTCGTAGGCCTTGCCGACCTCCACTTCAGCGGTGATTTCAGCGATGCGCTTTTTCGCTGCTTCGCCAGCTTCACTGCTGGTGCAGGCAATTTTCACCGTGCCATCCTCGTCAATATCAATCTGCGTACCGGTTTCTTCGGTCAGCGCGCGGATCACTGCACCGCCTTTGCCGATCACGTCGCGGATTTTTTCCGGATTGATCTTCATCGAGATGATGCGTGGCGCGTAGGCCGACATTTCGACGCGCGGTGAGTCAACTGCGGATTTCATGATGCCGAGGATGTGCATGCGGCCTTCCTTGGCCTGGTCGAGTGCCGCTTTCATGATTTCCTTGGTGATGCCGGTAATCTTGATATCCATCTGCAACGCAGTAACACCGGCTTCGGTACCGGCGACCTTGAAATCCATGTCGCCCAGGTGGTCCTCATCACCGAGGATGTCGGTGAGCACGGCAAAGCGGTTGCCATCCTTGATCAGACCCATGGCAATGCCCGCCACGTGGGCTTTCAGTGGCGCACCTGCGTCCAGCAAGGCGAGACAACCGCCACACACTGACGCCATCGACGAAGAGCCATTGGATTCGGTGATTTCGGAAACCAGGCGCATGGTGTAGCCGAACTCTTCGCGGCTTGGCAACACTGCTGTCAGCGCACGTTTGGCGAGACGGCCGTGGCCGATTTCGCGGCGCTTTGGCGTGCCCACACGGCCGGTTTCGCCGGTGGCGTACGGGGGCATGTTGTAATGCAGCATGAAGCGGTCACTGTACTCGCCTTGCAGCGCGTCAATTTTCTGTTCGTCACGACCGGTGCCGAGGGTGGCAACCACCAGCGCCTGGGTTTCTCCGCGGGTGAATAACGCAGAACCGTGGGTGCGTGGTAATACGCCAGTGCGGATCGTGATCGGGCGGACGGTGCGGGTGTCGCGACCGTCGATGCGTGGTTCGCCAGCCAGAATCTGGCCGCGCACGATTTTGGCTTCGAGGCCGTGGAAAATATCGTTGATTTCATTTACCTGCACGGTGTTCATGTCGGCAGTCACCAGCGCATCCATGACGCGTCCGCGTACCGCGTCGATTTCCAGCGAGCGCGCGCGTTTCTGACGCATGCGATAGGCCTGCTGCAGACCCGCCTCGGCGGCGGCGGTGACTTTGGCGACCAGTTCGGCGTTGACCGCTGGGGCAGTCCATTCCCAAGGTTCCGGATTGACCTCATCTGCCAGTTCGTTGATGGCGTTGATTGCTGCCTGCATTTGGCTATGGCCGTAAACGACCGCGCCCAGCATGATGGCTTCGGATAATTCATTGGCTTCGGATTCGACCATCAACACGGCGCTACTGGTGCCCGCAACAACCAGATCGAGTGACGATTGCGGGAGCTCGCTGGCAAGTGGGTTCAGCACGTATTCGTCGTTGATGAAACCAACGCGCGCGGCGCCAATCGGCCCTTCAAATGGGATGCCAGACACTGCCAGCGCAGCGGATGCGCCGATCAGTGCAGGAATGTCGGCATCGACTTCAGGATTGCTCGACATCACGGTGGCGATGATTTGCACTTCGTTGTAAAACGCTTCTGGAAATAACGGGCGTAATGGCCGATCGATCAGCCGTGAGGTGAGCGTTTCTTTTTCGGAGGGACGGCTTTCACGTTTTAGAAAACCACCCGGAATCTTGCCTGCAGCGTAGGTTTTTTCCTGATAATCAACCGTTAGCGGAAAAAAGTCCTGACCGGCTTTGACTTCGTGTTTCCCTACCACGGTGACCAGCACCACGGT
This sequence comes from Sideroxydans lithotrophicus, assembly GCA_022736605.1. Classification (GTDB taxonomy): domain Bacteria; phylum Pseudomonadota; class Gammaproteobacteria; order Burkholderiales; family Sulfuriferulaceae; genus Sulfuriferula. The sequence continues at coordinate 7,772 of DZDB01000012.1, read as the reverse complement.
ATCGTCCATGTTGACCAAGACGGCACCGCCTGCTTGACGAGCGATCTCGCCGGTTTCTAGCGTAACGGTATGGCGACCATACTGAAATGATTTAGTAATCTTCATCGGATTCCTTTATTGATCAAACAAAACCGCCCCGCTTTTTGTGGCGGGGCGGTACAGGGTGCGACGTGATATGAATGCCAGGCTGCTTATTTGCGCAAACCGAGGCTGGCGATCAAGGCGCGGTAGCTGTCGTTGTTGGTACGCTTCAGATAATCCAGCAGCTTGCGGCGACGGCTAACCATTTTGAGCAGACCGCGGCGTGAATGGTGGTCTTTGCTGTTTGCCTTGAAGTGGTCGGTGAGACCATTGATACGCGCGGTCAACAGTGCGACCTGAACTTCGGAAGAGCCGGTGTCGCCAGCGGCATGTTGATGTTGGGCGACGATAATTGCTTTTTCTGCAGCGGTAACAGCCATGATGTTCTCCTGATGGATTAAAAATCGCGGTACGCTTCGGCCGGGATGCGTATCGTTCTTGAGTGAAGCGCGCATTCTAACTAAAAAATGCTTTTTACTCAAGTCATTAAGTTGGCTTTGATTGCATATGACGATGGATTAAAAATCGTTTTTTGCGGTATTCATCAGACGTTGAACGACTGCCAGTCCACCGGCCTGCACCTCAATCAAACCTAAAAACTGCTGGGTAATATCGTAAGCGCGCATCAATGCGGCGGCAGCCGGTTGAGCTGACAGAAGCGGGCGTTGACCCTGGCGCAAGGCGGCAGCCTCGTTGGCAGACACAATGATTTTTGGCAGATAGGAAACCAGGCCATCGGCCGACATCAGGTGTGTATCGCGCGCCGCCATGCTCGCGTTTTCGAGCGTTGGCAGGCTCGCCGCCTGCGCTAGCGTAAAGCCGCCACTGGCGGTGCGGGTCAGTGCGATCAGATGTGCACCACAGCCGAGCACGGCGCCGATGGATTCGGCCAGGGTGCGGATGTAGGTGCCAGCGCTGCAGACGACGTCAAGCGTCAGGGTATGCATTTCCCGGTCGATTAGCTTGATGCTGCGGATATGCACCGGACGTGCCTTGCGTTCGATTTCTATGCCCGCACGGGCATATTCATACAATGGTTTGCCCTGGTGTTTGAGCGCGGAATACATCGGCGGCGTTTGTTCGATTGCGCCGATAAACTGCGTGATGGCAGCGTCAATTTGTGCCGCGCTGACGTTCACAGGGCGGGTTTCCAGCACGCATCCTTCCGGATCGCCGGTCGTGGTGGTAACGCCCAACTGTAGTACCGCGCGATAGGCTTTGTCGGCGTGCAACTGATATTGGGAAAACTTGGTGGCTTCGCCAAAACACAGCGGCAGCAGCCCGCTGGCGAAAGGGTCGAGCGTGCCGGTATGGCCTGCCTTCTCCGCCTGATACAGGCGTTTGGCAATTTGCAAGGCGGCGTTGGAGGTGATGCCGACCGGTTTGTTCAGCAACAGTACCCCATCAATGCGCCGTTTGATGCGCTTGTGCTGCACCGGTCAGGGTGTGTCGTCAGTCGGTTCGGGTGAAGCAGGTCGCTGGCTGCGGTCGTCTGCAACGGCTTTGTCGATCAGGTGCGACAGCGCGGCACCCTGTTCAATCGAGGTGTCGTAGATGAAAGTCAGCTGCGGCACGATGCGCAATCGCATGCGCGGGCCAAGCTGGGCACGGATGAAGCCCGCCGCGCCGCTAAGTGCCTTTTGCACTTCGGCTGCCCGACTTGCGCCGTCGAACAAACTGAAAAACACCTTGGCATGCTCCAGGTCGTGCGTCGCCTCAACTTCGGTGATGGTGATCATGCCGACACGTGGATCGTGCAATTCAAGCCGGATGATCTCGGCCAGTTCACGCTGGATCTGGTCGGCGACGCGGCGCGAGCGCGGGAAGTCCTTGGGCATGGATTAGAGTGTCCGCGCCACTTCGACGACTTCGTAGGCTTCCAGCTGGTCGCCTACTTCCAGTGCGTTGTAGCCTTTTACCGACAGGCCGCATTCGTAACCGAATTTGACCTCTTTTACATCGTCCTTGAAGCGCTTGAGCGAATCGAGTTCGCCCGTGTGTACAGTTTCACCGTTGCGCAGGATACGTACCATGGCACCGCGTTTGACCAGGCCATCGAGCACATAGCAGCCTGCCACCGTACCGATTTTGGAGATGTGATACACCTCGCGCACTTCGACCATGCCGGTGATGTTTTCCTTGCGATCCGGCGTCAACATGCCGGACAGCGCAGCTTTTACTACATCGACGGCTTCATAGATGATGTTGTAGTAACGAATGTCAACGCCGATGGTTTCGGCCAGTTTACGCGCAGTCGCTTCAGCGCGGGTGTTAAAGCCGATGATGACGGCCTTGGAGGCCATTGCCAGATTGACGTCGGATTCGGTAATCGACCCCACGCCACCGTGCAAAATTTCGACTTTGACTTCGCTGGTCGAGAGCTTTTGCAGCGACGTCGCCAGCGCTTCGTAGGAGCCCTGTACGTCCGATTTGATAATCAGCGGCAGGCGCTTGGCCTCACCTTCGCCCATTTGTTCCATGATCGATTCGAGCTTGGCAGCCTGGCGCTTGGCCAGTTGTACGTCACGGAATTTTCCTTGGCGGAACAACGCGATTTCGCGTGCCTTGCGCTCGTCGTTCAGCACCATGGCGTCTTCACCCGCTTTCGGCACATCTGAAAGCCCCTGGATTTCGACAGGAATTGCCGGACCGGCTTCTTGTGCGGGCTTGCCGTCTTCGTCGAGCATGGCGCGAATGCGACCATAAACGCTGCCCACCAGCAGCATGTCGCCACGTTTGAGCGTGCCGGACTGTACCAGCAGCGTGGCGACCGGGCCGCGGCCTTTGTCCAGGCGCGCTTCGATGATGACCCCTTTGGCGGGGCCCTCTTTAGGTGCTTTCAGTTCCAGTACTTCGGCTTGCAATAAAATGGCTTCGAGCAACGCGTCGATATTTTTGCCTGCCTTGGCAGAGACTTCGACAAACTGGGTATCGCCACCCCAATCATCCGGTACCACGCCTTGTGCCACCAGTTCCTGGCGGATGCGTTCCGGGTTGGCGTCGGCTTTATCGATCTTGTTAATGGCGACCACCAGCGGCACTTTGGCAGCCTGCGCGTGGTGTATCGCCTCGATCGTTTGTGGCATCACGCCGTCGTCTGCCGCCACCACCAGCACGACCAGATCGGTGACCTTGGCGCCACGCGCACGCATGGCGGTAAACGCCTCGTGACCCGGCGTGTCGAGGAAAGTCACCATGCCGCGGGCGGTTTCTACGTGGTAAGCACCGATGTGCTGGGTAATGCCGCCAGCTTCGCCGCTGGCCACCCGGGCGCGACGAATCGCGTCGAGCAGCGAGGTTTTGCCGTGGTCGACGTGGCCCATGACGGTGACGACTGGCGCGCGTGACAGCGCTTCAAACTCGCGCTGTTCGCCTTCGTCGAGGAAGGCTTCGGGCGTATCCAGTGGTGCCGGTTTGGCGATGTGGCCCATGTCTTCCACCACAATCATGGCGGTTTCCTGATCCAGCACTTGGTTGATCGTGACCATGCTGCCCATTTTCATCAGTGATTTGATGACTTCGGTCGCTTTCACTGACATCTTGTGTGCCAGATCGGCCACGCTAATGGTTTCCGGCACCAGCACTTCGTAGACAATTGCCTCAGTCGGCGCGTTGAATGAAGTCGGGCTGTTGTCGGATTCACTGCGGTGTTTGCCGCCGCCTTTACGGTTGCGCCAGGCATCGCCGCCAGTATCGCCGCGTGACTTGATGCCGCGTTTTTTAGCTTGCAGATCCGTCCATTTGGTTTCTTTTTCTTTTTTGGTCGGTAGTGGCGCGGCCTTGGGTTTGGCATCGGCTTTGGGCGCGGGTTTATGCAGCGTGCCTTCTGTTGCTGCAGGTTTGGGTTCCTGTGCCTTTTGTGCGGCGTCCGCAGCGGCTTTGACTTCGGCTTCCAGCGCCAGCTTGCGCTGCATAACGCGCGCTTGCTTCAGCCGGATTTCTTCAGCCTGGCGTTCGTGCAAGGCGGAGTGACGGCGCGACTCTTCAGCGCGCAGCGCAATTTCTTTTTCGTCGAGCACAGCAGGCCGCACGATACGGGTGCGCGGCACGGCAGGGGTAACGGCATCAACCGGAACCGATACCACTGCCTCCGGTTCGGTTTCTGCTGGGATTGCTGTCATCTCAGATGCGGCTTCGGGCGCTGCCTCTGGCGCCACTTCGACTGCGGCCGGTATTTCGACTGCGACTTCTGCAACGGGCTCAACTGGGGCCGGTGCCGACTCGACTACAGGTTCATTGATGATCGCTGGCGTGGCATTGTGTTGCGCGATCTCGGTTTGTTCAAGCACATCGGCTGCGGGCGTTTCGTTTTCCGTGCTGACCGGTGAAGGTTCTTCAGTTGGCACCAGCACATCACGTTTGACCAAGACCCGCTTTTTGCGGGTTTCGACCGAAATGGCGCGAGACTTGCCCGTGCTATCGGTTTTGCGAATCTCGGTGGTTTCCTTGCGGGTCAGCGTGATTTTGGCCTTGGGCTCTTTGGCGCCATGCTTTTTGCTGAGATAGTCCAGCAGGCCGGCTTTATCCTGCTCGGTTATCGCGTCTGCAGCGAAGGATTTTTCCACGCCGGCGGCGCGCAACTGCTCCAGTAAAAGCTCGGTGGGCAGTTTCAGTTCCTGGGCGAATTGCTCTACGTTCATAAGTGGGCCGTCAGGGCTTTCTGTGCAATAGAATATTTAGGCAAACCACGGGGCGCGTGCCGCCATGATGAGTTTGGACGCGCGGTCAGCGTCAATGTTAATCATTTCGATAAGCTCATCCACGCCCAGCTCAGCGAGGTCTTCAGCGGTGGCAATGCCGTGGCTGGCGAGCGCGCGCAGGGTGTCGTTGTCCATGCCGTCAAGCGCCATCATGTCTTCGCCGACATTCTCGACTTTTTCTTCGCTGGCAATGGCCTCGGTCAGCAAGGCGTTGCGGGCGCGGGCACGCAATTCACTGACCAGGGTTTCATCAAAGCCGTCGATTTCGAGCATTTCGTTGATTGGCACATAAGCGACTTCTTCTACCGAGCTGAAGCCTTCATTTACCAGAATGTCCGCAACCTCTTCGTCCACGTCGAGCTTGTCAACAAACAGGGCGCGGATCGAGCTGGCTTCAGACTGGCTCTTTTCCTGGGCTTCTTCTACCGTCATGATGTTGAGTTCCCAGCCGGTCAGTTCTGAAGCGAGGCGCACATTCTGGCCGCTGCGGCCAATCGCCTGCGCCAACTGGTCTTCTTCCAGCACCACATCCATGCTGTGCTTATCCTCGTCAACTACGATGCTGCTGACTTCAGCCGGCGCCAGTGCGTTGATGACGAACTGCGCAGCTTCGGGTGACCACAGGATAATATCGACGCGTTCACCTGCGAGTTCGCCGGTAACGGCCTGTACGCGTGAGCCGCGCATGCCGACGCAGGTGCCGATTGGGTCAATGCGTGGGTCATTGGATTTGACTGCAATTTTGGCACGGGCACCAGGGTCGCGAGCTGCGCCTTTGACTTCAAGCAGACCTTCTTCGATCTCCGGTACTTCCAGTTCAAATAGTTTGGCGATGAATTCTGGCGCAGTGCGCGACAAAATCAGCTGTGGACCGCGACCGCCACGCTCTACTCGCATCAGATAGGCACGCACCCGATCCCCCACGCGCAGATTTTCTTTTGGGATCATCTGATCGCGTGGCAACAGACCTTCAATCCGACCGGATTCAATGATTGCGCTGCCACGTTCCATGCGTTTGATGGTGCCGGTAACCAGATATTCTTTGCGCAATAGAAAATCATTCAGGATCTGTTCGCGTTCAGCGTCACGAATTTTTTGCAGGATCACCTGCTTGGCGGCTTGTGCGCCAATGCGGCCAAACTCAACCGGCTCCAGTGGCTCTTCAATGTATTCATCAAGCTGGACGTCAGCATGCTGGGCGCGCGCTTCGGTCAGTCCGATCTGGCGATCGGGGAATTCCACCATGTCATCGGGCACCACCAGCCAGCCGCGAAAAGAATCGTACACACCGGTTTCACGATCAATCGAAACGCGTGCCTCCACGTCTTCGTGAAAACGTTTTTTGGTTGCTGAAGCCAGTGCCATTTCCAGCGCACTGAATACGATTTCCTTGCTGACGTTCTTTTCTCTGGCGAGCGCGTCAACCAGTAACAAAATTTCGCGGCTCATAAACAACCTCCGGCCAAGCTACTCATACGATTATAGATTTGGGATCAGGCGTGCGGTATCCATGTTGGAAAAATCCAGCATGAGCGTTTGCCCGTCTACATCCAGTTCAATTTGTGTTGCTGTGGCACCCCGAATGACCCCGGCAAAGCGGCGTTGTCCGGCAATCGCCATGCGCATTTTTAACTGGACTTTTTCACCCGCAAAGCGTTCGAAGTCCGTCAGCTTTTTGAGTGGCCGATCCAGACCTGGCGACGACACTTCAAGGTTTTCATACGCGATGTTTTCTACCGTCAACAGATTGCTCAGGTGGTTACTTACTGCGACACAGTCTTCCAGTGTAATGCCACCTTGTTTGTCGATGAATATGCGCAGCAGTCCGCTTTTCGCAGACATGCTCATATCAACCAATTCAAAGCCCATGCCACCAAGGGTGGTTTCGAGCAGCGTTTCTATCGTCATTCGCGTTCCACAAACAAAAAATGGGCACAAAGCCCATAAACAAGCGCTGAATTATATCAGTTCAAAGGGGAATTTGAAAGGTTAAAGGCAGCGCTACGGAGAGGCCGGATGGTGCCCGGAGCCGGAATCGAACCGGCACGCCATTGCTAGCGAGGGATTTTAAGTCCCTTGTGTCTACCTGTTCCACCATCCGGGCGGTTTGGAGGCGGGGGTCGGAATCGAACCGGCGTCCACGGCTTTGCAGGCCGCTGCATAACCACTCTGCCACCCCGCCTGGGGTGCTTGTGAAACGGACGCTGTATGTCGGACGCGACGTGGTGTGCATCCGACAACTAAGGAAAAAACATGATGTTTTTTCCGATGATCTGGAGCGGGAAACGAGACTCGAACTCGCGACCTATACCTTGGCAAGGTATCGCTCTACCAACTGAGCTATTCCCGCGTCAACGAGATGCGCATTGTAATGATGGGGAGGGTTTTGTCAAGCATAAATGCGCATTTGCATTGACCGGGTTGTGGCCCGGGGCTATGCTAATATGACTTTTTGTCTTTCTTTCAAGCGCATATGTCTGTCAGTATCAAGTCTCCCGAAGACGTTAAAAAAATGCAGATTGCTGGTCGACTGGCGTCCGAAGTGCTCGATTACATCACGCCATTCGTGAAGCCGGGTGTCACGACGGGCGAATTGGATCGTTTATGTCATGACTATATGGTGAACGAACAGGGCACCATCCCGGCACCATTGAACTATGCGCCGCCCGGCCATGATCCCTACCCGCGTTCCATCTGCACTTCGGTCAATCATCAGGTATGCCACGGTGTGCCTGGCGACAAGCAACTGAAGTCGGGTGATATCGTGAATATTGACGTCACGGTCATCAAGGACGGCTGGCATGGCGATACCAGTCGCATGTTTTATGCAGGTGAGCCATCAATTCAGGCAAAACGCCTGTGCGAAATCACCTATCAGGCGATGTGGCACGGTATTGCCATGGTACGGCCTGGTGTATTTTTGGGTGACATCGGCCATGCCATCCAGAAATTTGCCGAGGCGCAAGGCTGCAGCGTCGTGCGTGAATTCTG
>DZDB01000011.1 GCA_022736605.1 Sideroxydans lithotrophicus | reverse complement strand
CTTGCAGAGCGTTACAGAATTTGCGCTGAACTGACACTTAGATAGTACCCGCGTGCATCAACCCATCTAATCGTTGCATTAGACATGCTAATTAGGGTATCATCGCGCTCTATTTACGGGCGGGTGCAATCGCCCGTGGCTTAAATGCGAGCAACAATTCCGCAACACAAAAAGCCTAACCTGTTGATGCGCCGTGCATTGCTTGTGCAGTGGGTGCTGGTCTGGGCGGCAGTCTGGTTGGCTGACGAGGCTTACGGGCATGCCATCGGGTTGCCGGTGATGAGTGGTGGACTAATTGCAATCAGCGCCGCGCTACTTTTGTGGTTGCGCTGGTGGCAGTCAAGCAGGCGCGCGCACATGGATGCGCAGCACGCCGTGCGAGCGGTCTACCGCACGGGATTAGAGCGGTTTGTGCTGGTCGTGGTGCTGCTGGCGCTGGGTCTGAGTTATTTCAGGCACGCGCAAATCGCATTGCTTGCGGGTTTTGTGCTGGGACAGTTGGCTTGGCTTATTGGAATGACAATAAGCGGAGCCAGTAATATTAAAGATTAATTATTCGAGTGGCGTTATGTCAACTGAAGCACTTACCTCTTCGGAATATATCAAGCACCATCTGCAAAATCTGACCTACGGCAAACTGCCTGGTTCGGATCACTGGCAATTGGCGCATACCGCGCAAGAAGCCAAAGCAATGGGATTTTGGGCATTCAATCTGGACACCTTGGGCGTGTCGTTGGTGCTCGGCGTGCTGTTTCTGTTCATGTTCCGGCTTGCCGCCAAGCGCATCACGGCAGACAGCAAGGGCGTGCCGACTGGTTTGCAGAACTTCGTTGAATGGATCGTGGAATTTATCGACACCAGTGTGCGCGGTTCGTTCTCGGGCAAAAATCCGCTGGTTGCGCCGCTGGCGTTGACTATTTTTGTCTGGATTCTACTGATGAATCTGATGGATCTGATTCCGGTGGACTGGATACCGCAGCTGGCGCATCTGGCAGGCCTGCCATTCTTCAAGGTGGTGCCAAGTACCGATCCGAACGCGACCTTCGGCATGGCGATATCCGTGTTTTTCCTGGTGGTTTACTACAGCATCAAGATGAAGGGTGTCGGTGGTTTTGTTGGCGAGCTGACATTGCAGCCATTCGGCAAGCTGGGTTTGCCGGCCAATATTTTCCTTGAAGGCGTCAACCTGATTGCCAAGCCGGTATCGCTCGCGTTGCGGCTATTCGGCAACATGTACGCCGGTGAAATGATTTTTATCCTGATCGCGCTGATGTTTGGCGGTGGCATTGGCATCGGCCTGTTTGGTGGCGTGCTGCAATGGGGCTGGGCGGTATTCCATATCCTGATTGTCACCTTGCAGGCATTCATCTTCATGACGCTGACCATTGTGTATCTGGACATGGCGCATCAGGAACATCATTAATCTAGTTTATTTTTAATCGTTTTATCTTTGGTAAATAGGAGCTTCAAATGGATATGGTTCATGCAGTGTTGTACATCGCCGGTGCCCTGATGATGGGTCTGGGCGCGCTCGGTGCTTCGATTGGTATCGGTATTTTGGGTGGTCGCTTCCTGGAAGGCGCGGCGCGTCAGCCTGAGCTGATCCCAATGTTGCGTACCCAGTTCTTCATCGTTATGGGTCTGGTTGACGCGGTGCCGATGATCGCTGTCGGTCTGGCCATGTACGTTCTGTTTGCGGTGGCTGGTTAAGCGCGAAGATACTAACCGTAGAAAGGTAATGGCATGAATATCAATGCTACCCTGCTCGGGCAATCCATCACGTTTTTCGTGTTTGTGTGGTTCTGCATGAAGTTCGTGTGGCCACCCATCATGCAAGCGCTGGGTGAGCGCAAAAAGCAGATCGCCGATGGTCTGGCTGCGGGTGAGCGCGGCAAGCATGAGCTGGAGCTGGCCTCCAAGCGTGCTGCTGAACATCTGCATGAAGCCAAACAAAAAGCGGCTGACATCATTGCCCAGGCTGACAAGCGTGCAGCACAACTGGTTGAAGAAGCCAAAGGGACGGCAAAAGCGGAAGGTGATCGCATGATCGCCGGTGCGCAGGCCAGCATTGCGCAAGAGACCGTGCGTGCCAAAGAAGCGCTGCGTAGCCAGGTTGCCGGTTTGGCCGTCGCCGGTGCAGAGAAAATCCTGCGCCGCGAAATCGATGCCAAAGCGCATGCTGATCTGCTCGACGCGATCAAGAACGAGCTCTAAGCCATGGCCGAAATCGCAACCATTGCACGTCCTTATGCAGAAGCCGTGTTCAGTCTGGCAAAGCAGGCGGGTACGCTAAGTGCCTGGTCTGAGCAGCTGGCGTTGGCCGATGCTGTAGCTGCAGACCCTGAAATGCAGCGTCTGGCAGCTGATCCAAATGTCAGTGCAGAACAGCTCAATGCCTTGTTTGCAGCCGTATGTGGCAGCAAGCTGAGCGCTGAAGCGGGTAATTTCATCAAGCTGCTGATTGACGGTGGGCGCTTCCAGGTGTTGCCCGCCATTGTTGCGCAGTTTGAAGTCCTGAAAGCCAGCGAGGGCGGCGTGTTGGACGCGGCTGTCACAAGCGCATTTGCACTGAATGAGGCACAGCTCGCCGGATTGTCCGCACGACTGGAAAGTCGGTTTAAATGCAAAATTAACGCCAGCGTAACCGTTGACCCCGATCTGATCGGTGGTGTCATCGTTGCGGTTGGTGACGAAGTGTATGACGCCTCAGTGCGCGGCAAGCTGCAAGGCATGGCGTACGCGTTAAAACGTTAAGAGTCCGTTAGGAGCCATCAATGCAACTCAATCCCACCGAGATCAGTGATCTCATCAAGAGCAAAATCCAGAACCTGGCGGCAGCTTCCGAGCTTCGCACCCAGGGCACCGTGGTCTCCGTGACCGACGGTATCGTGCGTGTACATGGTCTGTCTGACGTGATGCAAGGCGAGATGCTGGAATTCCCAGGCAACACCTTCGGCCTCGCTTTGAACCTGGAGCGTGATTCGGTCGGCGCCGTGGTGCTGGGTGAATACGAACACATCAGTGAAGGCGATACAGTCAAGTGTACCGGCCGTATTCTGGAAGTGCCGGTCGGCCCAGAGCTGGTTGGCCGTGTGGTCAACTCGCTGGGTCAGCCGATCGACGGCAAAGGCCCGATCGCCACGACCATGACGTCGCCGATTGAGAAAATCGCCCCCGGTGTGATTGCCCGCCAATCGGTGACGCAGCCATTGCAAACCGGCCTGAAATCAGTTGATGCGATGGTGCCGATTGGTCGTGGCCAACGCGAGCTGATCATCGGTGACCGCCAAACCGGCAAAACTGCCGTCGCGGTGGATGCCATCATCAACCAAAAAGGTACGGGCGTAGTCTGCATTTACGTAGCAATTGGCCAGAAAGCATCTTCGGTTGCCAACGTGGTGCGCAAGCTGGAAGAGCACGGCGCGATGGGTCACACCATCGTGGTTGCGGCGACGGCCTCTGATTCCGCCGCCATGCAATACATTGCGCCATATGCTGGTTGCACCATGGGCGAATACTTCCGCGATCGGGGCGAAGACGCGCTGATTGTCTACGATGATTTGACCAAGCAAGCCTGGGCTTACCGCCAGATTTCCCTGCTGCTGCGCCGTCCGCCAGGCCGTGAGGCGTATCCGGGTGACGTGTTTTATCTGCACTCACGTTTGCTCGAGCGTGCGGCGCGCGTCAATGCGGATCACGTTGAAAAGCTCACCGGTGGCGCGGTCAAGGGCAAAACCGGTTCGCTGACGGCATTGCCGGTGATTGAAACGCAAGCCGGCGACGTGTCCGCCTTCGTGCCGACCAACGTGATTTCGATTACTGACGGCCAGATCTTCCTGGAAACCGACTTGTTCAACGCCGGTATCCGTCCGGCGATCAACGCCGGTCTGTCGGTATCTCGCGTCGGTGGTGCAGCGCAGACCAAAGTCATCAAGAAGCTGGGTGGCGGTACACGTCTGGCGCTGGCGCAGTATCGTGAACTGGCTGCGTTTGCGCAGTTCGCTTCCGATCTGGATGAAGCCACCCGCAAGCAGCTGGAGCGCGGCAAGATGGTGACTGAGCTGATGAAGCAAAGCCAGTATGCGCCGATGAACATTGCTGAAATGGCGCTGACGCTGTTTGCCGTCAACAAGGGCTACATGGATGACGTAGACGTCAAGAAAACCTTGCCATTTGAAGCGGCACTGGCATCGTTCGTGAAATCCAAACACGGCGCCCTGTTAGAGAAAATCCAGAGCTCGGGCGACATGGCAAGCGATGTCGAAGCAGCTTTGAGCAAGGCCATTGAGGAATTCAAGTCCTCCGCCGTCTACTGATCGGGAAGCAATCATGGCTGCCGGAAAAGAGATACGTACCAAGATCAAGAGCGTGGAAAATACGCGCAAGATCACCCGCGCCATGGAGATGGTGGCGGCTGCGAAGATGCGCAAAGCGCAGGAACGCATGCGTGCAGCGCGTCCTTACGCAGAAAAGATCGCGACTGTGGCAGCACACCTGTCACAGGCCAATCCCGAATACAAGCACCCGTTTATGACCCCGCGTGAAGGCCAGAAGCGTGTTGGCCTGATCGTGGTGACGACTGACAAAGGCTTGTGTGGCGGTCTGAACACCAACGTGCTGCGCGCAGTGGTGAACAGAATGAAGCAGTGGGATAGCGAAAAGCTCGGCATAGATGTGACCGCCATCGGCAACAAGGGCCTGGGTTTCATGCAGCGCTCGGGTGCCAATGTGGTGTCGCAGGTCATTGCGCTGGGTGATACGCCGCACATGGATCGGCTGATCGGGCCGGTCAAGGTCATGCTGGATGCCTATATGGAAGGCCGCATTGACGCGCTGTTTGTCGTGTACAACCGCTTCATCAACACGATGAAGCAGGAGCCAACGACGCTACAGTTGCTGCCGCTGTCGGCACCTGAAAACACGGATCCGGTGCATCACTGGGATTATATCTACGAGCCGGACGCCAAGTCGGTGGTGGATGCCCTGTTGACGCGTTACATCGAGGCGCTGATTTACCAGGCCGTGGCTGAAAACATGGCGTGCGAACAAAGTGCCCGTATGGTCGCAATGAAAGCGGCGTCCGACAACGCCAAGAGTGTAATCGGTGAACTGAAGCTGGTGTATAACAAGACCCGTCAGGCAGCGATTACCAAAGAACTCTCCGAGATCGTGGCTGGTGCTGCGGCCGTTTAAGCAATTTTGATATTTCAAGGAACGACGATGAGTCAAGGCAAAATCGTACAAATCATTGGCCCCGTGGTGGACGTGGAGTTTCCGCGTGACAGCATGCCCAAGGTTTATGACGCACTTAAAATGGAAACGCCGGATCTGACGCTGGAAGTTCAGCAGCAGCTGGGTGACGGCATCGTCCGCGCCATCGCCATGGGTACCACCGACGGCTTGCGTCGCGGCATGCTGGTAAGCGGTACTGGTGCTGCGATTCAAGTGCCGGTCGGCACCAAGACGCTGGGTCGCATCATGGACGTGCTGGGTAACCCGATTGATGATATGGGCCCAATCGGCAATGACACCAGTTGGGGAATCCACCGCAAAGCGCCAGCGTTTGACGAGCTGGCCGCTTCCAACGAGTTGCTTGAAACCGGCATCAAGGTGATCGACCTGATCTGCCCGTTTGCCAAGGGCGGTAAAGTCGGCCTGTTCGGTGGCGCCGGTGTGGGCAAGACCGTGAACATGATGGAGCTGATCCGCAACATCGCGGTGGAGCACAGTGGTTACTCGGTGTTTGCGGGTGTGGGTGAGCGTACCCGTGAAGGTAACGACTTTTACCACGAGATGAAAGACGGCGGCGTGCTGGACAAGGTTGCGCTGGTATACGGCCAGATGAATGAGCCGCCAGGCAACCGTCTGCGTGTAGCGCTAACCGGCCTGACCATGGCCGAGTTCTTCCGTGACGAAGGCCGCGATGTGCTGCTGTTTGTCGATAACATTTACCGCTACACGCTGGCCGGTACCGAAGTGTCCGCGCTGCTGGGTCGTATGCCGTCTGCGGTGGGCTATCAGCCTACCTTGGCAGAAGAAATGGGTCGTTTGCAAGAGCGCATCACTTCGACCAAGAAGGGTTCGATTACTTCGATCCAGGCCGTGTACGTGCCTGCCGATGACTTGACCGATCCGTCGCCTGCCACCACTTTTGCCCACTTGGATGCGACGGTGGTGTTGTCGCGCCAGGTGGCCGAGCTGGGTATCTACCCGGCGGTTGATCCGCTCGACTCGACTTCGCGTCAGCTGGATCCGCTGGTCGTGGGCGAAGAGCATTATACCGTGGCGCGTGGCGTGCAAACTGTGTTGCAGCGTTACAAGGAATTGCGCGACATTATTGCCATTCTGGGCATGGATGAATTGGCGCCAGAGGACAAGCTGGCCGTGGCACGTGCGCGTAAAATTCAGCGCTTCCTGTCGCAGCCGTTCTTCGTGGCGGAAGTGTTTACCGGCGCGCCAGGCAAGTACGTTTCGCTGAAAGATACCATCAGTGGTTTCAAAGCCATCGTTGCGGGTGAATATGATCATTTGCCCGAACAGGCCTTCTACATGGTCGGCACCATTGAAGAAGCGGTCGAGAAAGCCAAGACCCTTTAAGTCACCCCAGTCAGGGTGCCCATGGGCACCCGCTGATGCACCACGGGAAAGAGAGATTTATGGCCATGACCATTCATGTAGACATCGTCAGCGCAGAAGCTGCCTTGTTTTCCGGTACAGCGGAATACGTGGTAGTGCCTGCTGAAATGGGTGAAGTGGGCATTTACCCACGTCATACCCAAATGCTGACGCGCATCAAGCCTGGCTCGGTGCGTATCAAGCGGCCTGATGTAGCGGAAGAAGAAGTGATTTATGTGTCCGGTGGCATGCTGGAAGTTCAGCCGCACATGATCACGATATTGTCAGACACGGCGATTCGCGGTCACGATCTGGATGAAGCCAAGGCGCTGGAAGCCAAGCGTCACGCGGAAGAAGCCATGCGTAACCGTGCTTCGGAAATGGACTATGCCAAAGCGCAGGTCGAGTTGGCGGAAGCAGTGGCACAAATTGCGGCCATCCAGAAACTACGCAAACATCATTAATCGCAGTTGTGAACTTAAAAAAGCAGCCTCCGGGCTGCTTTTTTTGTTTTACAAACAGGCAGCGTTTACATATTCAGTGCTTGAGCCCGCTGGTATCAGAATTGTTAATTTTGCTCGCAGCAAGCGGGCGAGAGCCAAAAAGTGCGTGCACGCTGCTAATATCGGGACTGTTGGTTATTTAAATGGGCTGTCTACACCAAATAATAAAGGGGTAAAAATGAGCTTTCTTAGTGAGTTTAAAGAATTTGCGATGAAGGGCAATGTGGTTGACCTGGCGGTCGCGGTGATTATTGGTGGGGCGTTTGGCAAGATTGTCGATTCGTTTGTGAAGGACATCGTCATGCCGATTATCGGTCAGCTGATCGGCGGTGTGGATTTTTCACAGCTGTATATCAACTTGAGCGCAACGCCCTATGCAACGATGGCCGAAGCGGTTAAAGCGGGCGCACCGCTGATTCAGTACGGCATATTTATCAACACGGTAGTGAATTTTGTCATTATTGCGCTGGCGATCTTTGTCGCGGTGAAGGCGATGAGCAAGCTTAAAAAAGCAGAGCCGCCTGCAGCACCGGTCGCTACGCCGGAAGATATTCTGCTGCTGCGTCAGATTCGTGACAGCCTGGCCAAGAAATAAGTGACTGCGACATAAACACCCCGCTGCTTCAGCCAGCGGGGTGTTTTGCATTCAGGGTGGCGTCAACGTCAGGGTATTGCAGCCGAACCCGCAGTTCGCGCTTGATGCGCATGTTGGACATGCGGCGCGATTCCTGCATGAACGACAGGCGTGCAGCGGGCATACAGGCTTCGGCTTCGGCTCGGCTGATGCGTGGTGGGAATGGCAAATCGAAGGCGCTCGCCACGCGATCAAAGTAATCACCCATCTTGAGGGCGCTGTCATCGCTGGCGTGATAGATCCGACTGGCTTTGCCATAGCGCAGCGCCTGCACAGCAATTCTTGCCAGATCATCGGCATGGATATGATTGGTATAGACATCGTCTTCAACGCGCAACACCTGCATACCTTGACGCAGTCGCGTCAGTGGCAAGCGGTCAAGCGCGTAGATCCCCGGCACCCTGACAATCGGCGTGATTATGCCCAGCCGCTGTCCCCACAGACGTACCTGAATTTCGGCATCAAGTCGGCGTATACCGCGAGCAGATTGCGGATTGGGGGTGCGGGTTTCATCGATTTGGGCGCCGCCGCAATCACCATACACGCCGCTGGTACTGATATACACCAGTCGACGTGGTAAAATTGCCCGCTTTCCCAGCGCCGACAATAGATTACGCGTACGCAGATCATGACAACCGACAGCTGAAGGTGGGGCGAAATGCAGCACCTGGTCAGCAAGACCGCCCAGTCGTGCCAGGCTGGCAGTTTGATCGAGATCACCCAGTATCGGCGTGATGCCCGCTGCGCGCAGGCGCTCAGCCGTTGCCACACTGCGCACCAAAGCGAATACGTGGTGTCTGGGTAATAGTAGACGCGCGCAACGCGTGCCGATATCGCCGCAACCAATAATCAAGATGTTTGCCATAGTGCATTTTAAAGGAAATTCATGCCGCACCAGATTACCATCCAGCCCAGTGGCCACACACTCACCGCACACGACGACGAAACCATACTCGCGGCGGCGCTGCGTGAAGGTTTCATGCTTCCATATGGCTGTCGTAATGGCGCCTGTGGCACGTGTAAAGGCAAGGTGCTAAGTGGCGCAATCGATTATGGCGAATTTCAGTCCAGCGCGCTGTCTGGCGCCGATATCGACGCAGGCAAAGCCTTGTTTTGCGTAGCACACGCGTTGGGCGACATCACCATTGAGTGTCGTGAAGTCGGCGCCGCCAAGGATATCCAGATCAAAACCTTGCCGTGCCGGGTGCATAAACTCGAGCGCCTGGCACACGACGTGATGGCGTTGCACCTCAAGTTGCCAGCCAATGAACGGCTACAGTTTCTGGCCGGACAATATATCGATATTTTACTCAAGGACGGCCAGCGCCGCAGTTTCTCCCTGGCCAATGCGCCGCACAATGACGACTTTCTCCAGCTGCATGTGCGGCACATTCCCGGCGGGGCGTTTTCTGAGCACATCTTCAATACCATGAAGGAAAAAGACATCCTGCGCTTTGAAGGCCCGCTTGGGAGTTTTTTCCTGCGCGAAGAGGGTGACAAGCCGATTATTTTCATGGCCGGTGGCACCGGATTTGCACCCGTCAAAGCCATGCTGGAGCACGCGTTTTATCATCATGCGAACCGCGAAATGGTGCTGTACTGGGGCGCCCGTCAGTTGCGTGACCTGTATCTACCGCAGCTGCCCGGCCAGTGGCAGCAGGAATACCCCAATTTCACCTTTATTCCAGTGTTGTCCGAACCGGTGCCAGAAGATGCCTGGCCAGGCCGGACCGGCTATGTGCATGAAGCTATTCTGCATGATTTCCCCAGCTTGTCAGGGTTTGAAGTGTACGCGTGTGGCGCGCCCGGCATGGTCGATGCGGCACACACGGCGTTCGTGCAACAAGGGTTGCCGGAAGACGCGTTCTTCGCCGACGCGTTTTTATACCAGACCACCGCTGTCAAGTAATGCTGCCGTTTCCGCTGGAGTTCGTGCTGTTCGGCTTGACACTGGCCGGCGTGGCAATTTTCCACCAGCGTAATCTGCAAGTGGCGCTGGTTGGGCTGGCCGCCATCAGCGCGTACAAATGGTTCGCGTTTGACTACGCGCTGGCAGCGCATTTTTTGCATGAATGGAAACTCGTACTGAATTTGCTGGGACTGCTGCTCGGCTTTGCCATTCTTGCACGCCACTTCGAAGATTCCGGCGTGCCGGACCTGATGCCGCGCCTCCTGCCGGATGACTGGAAGGGCGGTTTCCTGCTGTTGATTCTGGTCGCGTTGATGTCCACCTTTCTCGACAACATCGCCGCCGCCATCCTCGGCGGCGTGGTGGCACGCAAAGTGTACGCAGGCCGCGTCAGCATTGGTTACCTGGCCGCCATCGTTGCCGCGAGCAATGCCGGAGGCGCGGGTTCGGTGGTGGGGGACACCACCACCACCATGATGTGGATCGCCGGCGTGCCCGCGTTGCATGTAACCGACGCCTTTATTGCATCGGCAGTGGCCTTATTGTTCGTCGGTTTTTTTGCCAGCCGCGCCCAGCACCGCTATCAGCCAATACAAGCCGAGCCGCAATGCGATGCACACGTGGTTGTTGCAGAGCTGGGCGTGTTGAGCGTGGTGGTTTTGACGCGGGTGCTGGTGACGGGGCTGATTATTGGCGGCGCAGTCGCGGGCAACGTGCTGATTGAATTCCCGGCGCTGGGCGCATGGATTGCCGTCCTGATCGGCGGCCTGTTGCATCCGATTCCCTGGAACGAGGCAAAAAGCGCCTGGAAGGGCGCGGTATTCTTGATTGCGCTGGTATTGAGCGCGTCGCTTATGCCAGTTGCGGCGCTGCCACCGGCCAGTTGGCAAACTACTTTGGGACTGGGCTTTGTCAGCGCCGTGTTTGATAACATTCCACTCACCGCGCTGGCGCTGAAGCAGGGTGGCTACGACTGGGGCATGCTGGCATTCGCCGTCGGCTATGGCGGCTCAATGATCTGGTTCGGCTCGTCGGCCGGCGTGGCGATCAGCAATGGCTTTCCTGAGGCCAAGAACACTGGGCAATGGCTCCGTCAGGGCTGGTTTGTGCCGGTGGGTTACGTGCTGGGATTTTTTGCGCTACTGGCGCTGCTGGGCTGGCACCCGGATGGCTTGAAATAATCCGCTATTCCCGGCGCGAACGTCGGTCATGGTGCGCCGCCCAAAAGATGTTGCCTGAGCAGGTGGTTGTGTAAGGATACAAAAAGCGACTCATGGTCGCTTTTTGCCGGTGAACAGCAATTAGCGTGGTTCGCCGTTAGGCAGCGCGACGTGGCACTGCGGGAAAATTCGCGCCGTGCAGGTGCGGCAGATGTCACTGTCGAGTGTCGGGTAAATGGCGTCAATCGGGCGCGACTTGGGCGGGAAAATCGCATTTTTGCCGATCGCATCCAAATAATGGCCTTTTTCCAGTAGCGCGTGCACGCCGGGCTGCATGCGATAAAAATACAGGCCACCGCCCATTTTCTTGCGACGTTTGGCTTCCTGTACCAACATTTCGGCACCCGCCACGTCCACAAAATTCATACCCCCAGCTGCGACCATCACGCTCTTGAGTTGCGGATTGAATTCATCAATCTGTTGCAGCGTCTGCTGCACATGGTTGACCGCGCCAAAAAATATCGAGCCATGCAGGCGCAACATCTTGAGTTGTGGGCATTCCGGCTGGCCATCGACTGGCACGTAATAGTAACTGCCTGGATCCGGATCGGGTACGACGGTCACAATGGCGGGGCGCGAGGTGCGATACAGATAGAGCATAAGCGACAGCATGATGCCGAAGAAAATGCCTTTTTCCAGATCAATCAGCGTGCCGATAATGGTCACCAGCAGCACCGCCGTTTCCTGTTTGCTGGTGTGGAGGATGGAATGAATATGGTGGAAATCGATCAGGCCGTAGGCCACCAGGAACAAGATACCGGCCATCGCTGCCGTCGGCAGATAGGCAGCCAGCGATGCCACTGCCATCAGGATTACAATCAGGAATAACGACGAATACACGGCAGCCAACGGTGTTTTTGCGCCAGCAGCAAAATTGACGCCACTACGATTGAATGAGCCGCTGGACGCGTAGCTGGAAAAGAAGCTGCCAAAAATATTGGAAAGGCCCTGGCCGACAAACTCCTGGTTGCCGTCGATGCGTTGTTCGGATTTGACCGCAACGGCGCGCGAAATCGACACCGCTTCAGTCAATGCCAGCATGGTAACGATGAGTGAGGGGAAAATGACCTGGCCAATGGCTTTGAGGGAAAAATCAGGCAGGGTCAAGGGCGGCAGGTGCGCGGCCAATGCGCCAACGGTCTTGATGTGCGTGACGGCCTCGCCGCCGGCATAATGGTTGATGATGAGCGCGGCTATACTGCCGACAACCATGGCGACGATCATGTACATCTTGGGCATCAGCTTGCGCATGATGATGCCGCTAATCAGGGTAATCACGCCCACGGCTGTGACGTAAGGATTGATTTGTTCGAATTGCACTGCAACCTGATGCAGAATTTCATGGAACGGTAGCCCACGCGCCATGTTCAGGCCGAGGAAGTTTTTGATCTGGCTGGCTGCAATCAGCACGGCAGCGCCCGCCGTAAAACCGATGACCACGGTGTGTGAAATGAAATTCACCAGTGCGCCCATGCGTGCCAGACCCATGATGAGCTGGAACAGGCCGGTCAGGAACGTGAGCGTCAGTACCAGGCTGATGTATTGCGCCGAGCCGGGTTCGGCGAGCGGGGCAACCGAGGCAAATACGGCAATGGAAATCGCCGTGGTCGGCCCCGATACCAAATGCCAGCTTGATCCGAATAGCGCAGCAATGATGGCAGGTACCATCGCGGCATACAGTCCGAACTCGGGCGGCAAGCCTGCAATCGTGGCAAAGGCGACACCTTGAGGCAATACGATCAGCGCGCCAGTCAAACCCGCAGTCAGGTCGATTTTAGTGGTATTGCGGTCGACCATCGGCCACCAGCGCAGAAACGGGAAAACTTTATAAAGCCAGAGATTGCAGGCGAGCATGTTTTTCAAGGAAATACCTTCGGAATAAGCAACTTGAATGCGGTTGTAATTATGCAGATAAGCAGCGGAATTATCTGATATTTAAGCCTTCACAGCAAATCGCGTGCTGCGCCTGCGTGGTTTGCCGCGACGCATTCGGCTAAACTGGCAACCTTGCCTGTATTCTGAATTGCCATGTCCTATCCGTATTTGCCCCTGGAAGAAGCTATTATTGCGCTGCGTGCAGTGTTGCCGCTGGACGCTCCCGCCGACGTGGTCTTGAGTCGCTATTTTCGGGAAAACCCGATGCTTGGTTTGAAAGACCGGGCGTTCATCGCCGAACTGGTGTTTGGCGTGTTGCGCCGTTTGCGCTCGCTCGAAGCCGCCGTGGGTAAAGCAACACCGCGCGATCTGGCGCTGGCATGGCTGGTGCGTGTGCAAGGCATGAATCAGCGTCAGCTGGAACCACACCTGTCCGCGCCCGAACTGGATAAAGTCGCGCATATCAAGGCGCTGGATCTTGCCGCGCAGCCATTGGCGGTGCAGTGGGATGTGCCCGACTGGCTGGCGGAGCGCTGGCTGGCGGTGTATGGCGAAGCTGCAGCGGCGCGTCTGGCACAGGCGCTGATGCGCCCGGCACCGCTGGATTTGCGCGTGAATACGCATCTGGCCAAACGCGACGAGGTACTGGAAAAGCTGCGTCAGATGGGCATCACCGCTGCGCCGACGCCGTATTCACCGGTCGGCATCCGCATGGCAGAAAAGCTGGCGCTGACCAAGCAGACCTTGTTTACCTCCGGGCAAATTGAAGTGCAGGACGAAGGCAGTCAGTTGTTGGGGTATCTGGTGGCACCCCGGCGGGGCGAAATGGTGGTGGATTTTTGTGCCGGTGCGGGCGGTAAAACCCTGTTGTTGGGCGCATTGATGCATTCCGCCGGGCGGCTGTACGCGTTTGATGTATCGGAAAAACGCCTGACCAAGCTCAAACCACGCCTCAAGCGTTCGGGCTTGTCCAACCTCACGCCGCAGCTGATCAGCAATGAAAATGACATTCGCATCAAGCGCCTGGCAGGCAAAATTGACCGTGTGCTGGTGGATGCACCGTGTAGCGGTTTGGGTACGCTGCGCCGAAATCCCGATCTGAAATGGCGCCAATCGCCCGATAGCGTGGCTGAGTTGACGCACAAGCAGCTGGCGATCCTGACTGCGGCCGCGCGGCTGGTGAAGGGTGGCGGACGGTTGGTGTACGCCACTTGCAGTACCTTGCCGGAAGAAAACGAGCAGGTGGTAGCAACATTCCTGGCAGCCAACCCGCGCTTTACGTTGAAAAGCGCGGCGGAAGTGTTGCAGCAGCAAAACATCGCGCTGGATACCGGTGAATATTTGCGCCTGAATCCTGCCGACCATGCCACCGATGGGTTTTTTGCTGCGGTATTGCAGGCCAGCTGAGATGCTGCGCTGGTTTGTGATTAGCCTGATGCTGGCGGGTAGCCCCGCAGTATGGGCGTTGCAGGACGCGGCCATGACGCGTGCGCTGCCCGCCGTGGGCACGATACAGGTGGCCTTTACCCCCGGTGACGATGCCGCCGGGCTGATTATTCAGGCGATAGGGCAGGCGCGGCAACGCATTCGCGTGCAGGCGTTTAGTTTTACCCATCGTGGCATAGCCGAGGCGCTGATTGCGGCACGGAAACGCGGTGTGGACGTTGAGGTCATAGTTGATCCGCAACAGGCAGCGCGTATCCCGACCAGTGTGGTGGATACCATGGCGAATGCCGGTGTACCCGTGTTTTATGATGCCGAACACGCCAGCGCACATAATAAAATCATGGTGATCGACGCAGATACGGCGCCGGTGGTCATTACCGGCAGTTATAATTTTACCCATGCAGCACAATATAAAAATGCCGAAAATTTGATGGTTGTGCGCGGTAATCCGGCGCTAGCCAGAGCGTATGGCAACAATTGGCAACGCCATCGCGACCACTCGACTGCATCGCCACCCCGACCATGACCCGACCCATTCCGATCGAAAACCTGCTGTCAGAGTTGCTTAACCAGACCCATCAGAATGAGTTGGGCTGGCAGT
Organism: Sideroxydans lithotrophicus; assembly: GCA_022736605.1. Classification (GTDB taxonomy): domain Bacteria; phylum Pseudomonadota; class Gammaproteobacteria; order Burkholderiales; family Sulfuriferulaceae; genus Sulfuriferula. The sequence goes on along the minus strand of DZDB01000011.1, from coordinate 11,985 downwards.
TGCTTGCCCTGGCCATTTGCGCCCTGCTGGCCTGGGGCATCACGCATTGGCTGTGCAAGCGGCTGGGCGCGATCCAGGACGGCTGGAAATTTGGCGTAGAGGGACTCAAGCGTATCGGCCTGCCGCTGGTCGGTTTGTTGCTGGTGCTGATGGCGCGCGCAGTGCTCAGCGTATGGGAACCTGTGCATGTATTGAATTTGATCGTACCGTTGCTCGCCGCACTGGTGCTGGTGCGCATGCTGGTGTACATGTTGCGCTATGTGATGCGCACCAACGAAGCAATACAAACCTGGGAGCGCGTCATTGGCTGGACCATCTGGATTGGTCTTGCATTACATATTACTGGCGTACTGCCGCGTATCATGCGCGCGCTCGATTCGGTGTCATTCGACGCGGGAAACCGGCATTTTTCCCTGCTGTTGCTGATCGAGGCCGTGGTTGTGATCGTGCTGGCCGTGATTGCTTCGCTTTGGCTGGCGCAGTTCATCGAAGCGCGGCTGATGCGCGTGTCGCGGCTGGATCTGAATTTGCGTCTGGCGCTGGTCAAGGCGACGCGCACGCTGCTGCTGGTGCTGGGGGTGTTGTTCGCCTTGCCGGCGGTCGGCATCGACATCACTGTGCTGTCGGTGTTTGGCGGCGCGCTGGGTGTGGGGCTGGGGCTGGGTTTGCAGAAAATCGCCAGCAATTATGTTTCCGGCTTCATTATTTTGCTTGATCGCTCAATCCGGCCCGGCGACATGCTGACGGTGGGCACCGGTTACGGCGAGGTCAGCCAGATCAATACGCGTTACACCCTGTTAAAAGCGTTGGATGGCACCGAAATCATCATTCCCAACGAAACGCTGATTACTTCAACCGTTGTGAATCATTCGCTCAGCAAACGCGATATTCGTTTGGCGATTCCGATCCAGATCAGCTACGAAAGCGACCTGGAGCGCGCCATGCTGATTCTTAAAACAGCAGCGCTCAACCATACGCGCGTGCTGCACAGCGACAGCAAGGAAGCGCCCCGCGTACTGATTAAAAACTTTGGTGAAAGTGGTATTGACCTTGAGCTTGGTGTGTGGATTACCGATCCGGAAGGCGGCTTGGCCAATCTGCGCTCAGAGTTGTATATGGAAATCTGGAAAAATTTCCGGGCTGAGGGGATTGATATTCCCTACCCGCGCCGTGATATCCACATCATTAAAGACGCGCCTGGCCATCCTGTTGAATAATACGGTTGTATTTCTGTTATATTACGCAGTGCAGGACATATATTAGGATATGACTATCTTGATTGGGCTTTCTGCATGCTGCATTTTGCAGCCATTCATTTAAGGTAGAAAAAACTATGGATTTATTAGCATACGGTTTGGTTGGACAGCTTCCCTGGTGGGGCTATGTGCTGGTTGCGCTGGCATTGACCCATATCACCATCGCCGCTGTCACCATCTATTTGCATCGTCATCAAGCGCATCGCGCGCTTGAATTGCATCCGATTGTCAGCCATTTTTTCCGTTTCTGGTTGTGGCTTACCTCCGGTATGGTCACCAAACAGTGGGCTGCCATTCACCGCAAGCACCACGCTAAATGTGAAACCCCGGAAGATCCGCACAGCCCGCAAGTCCTGGGACTGAAAAAAGTGTTTTTTGAAGGTGCCGAACTCTACCGTGCCGAATCAAAAAACCAGGAAACCATGGATAAATATGGCGCTGGTACACCAGACGACTGGCTTGAGCACAAAGTTTATTCGGGTAACAGCGCCAAGGGCATTGTGTTGATGGCGCTGATCAATATCGCCTTGTTCGGACCGATTGGCCTGACCATCTGGGCGGTGCAAATGGCCTGGATTCCAGTAACGGCAGCGGGCATCATCAACGGCGTCGGACATTTTTGGGGCTATCGCAATTTCACCTGCGAAGACGCCAGCACTAATATCTCGCCATGGGGCATCCTGATCGGTGGCGAAGAGCTGCACAACAATCACCATGCCTACGGTAGCTCGGCCAAACTGTCAAACAAATGGTATGAGTTTGATATTGGCTGGATGTACATTCGCATGATGGAAATGGTTGGCCTCGCCAAAGTCAAGAAAGTCGCGCCGCGCGTGCGCATGACCAAAGGCAAGGCCGTATGCGATCTCGATACCTTGCAGGCAATTATCACGCACCGCTACGATGTGCTGACGCGCTATACGCGTACGGTTAAGGGCGTCTATGCGAACGAAATGGGCAAACTCAAAGCCACTATGCCGCAACTCAATGAAGGTAGCATGGCTAAACAGGTAAAGCGCTGGTTGCACCTGGATGCAGCAGACATGCGCGAGCAGGACAAGGCAAGCCTGTCGGAAGTGTTGAGTCAGAGCAAGCAAATGGCGACGGTATATGCGATGCGCCAGGAGCTGAGCGTACTGTGGATGCGCTCCAGCGCTACTAAAGAGCAGCTACTGAATCAGCTGCAGGATTGGTGTCATCGTGCCGAAGCAAGTGGTATTGATTCATTGCAGGCGTTCTCACGCAAGCTGCGCTGCTATGCTTGAGTAATCTTCAGTCCGTAGGTGGGCTGGTTAAAACCCCGCTCTGGTAGCGGGGTTTTTTACGTCTGGCGTTATCGGGATGATGCTGGACAAGCGCAGGCAACAAAAAACCCGCTGTCAGTGTGACAACGGGTTTTTTGCCGGGCTGAAAGCATTACTTCAGCTTGATTTCCTTGTACAGCACATGCTTGCGCGCTTTCGGATCGAATTTCATGAATTCGAGTTTTTCTGGCGTGGTGCGTTTGTTCTTGCTGGTGGTGTAAAAGTGTCCAGTACCTGCGGTGGACTCCAGTTTGATCTTTTCGCGGATTTTGCTAGCCATTTTTTAACCCCTTAAACCTTCTCGCCATTGGCGCGCATTTCTTCGAGCACAACTTCAATGCCCTTTTTGTCGATGGTGCGCAACGCGGCGGTACTCACGCGCAGGCGAATGAAGCGATTTTCGTTCTCAAGCCAGAAACGACGCGACTGCAAATTGGGCAGAAAACGACGCTTGGTCTTGTTGTTGGCGTGGGAAACATTGTTTCCCGACATCGGCGCCTTGCCGGTAACCTGACATACACGGGCCATTATGACCTCCCTACGGAATTCGGAAACCGCGATTTATATCACAAATTTTGGCCTTGCGTCAAAGCAATCCGCGTTCGGCAAATGACATGGCATAGCCGTTGCCAACAATAAAGTGATCAATAATATTTACGTCCACCAGCGCCAGCGCGGATTTCAGCGCCTGCGTGAGGGTCTCGTCGGCGCGGCTTGGTTCGGCCAGGCCGGACGGGTGGTTGTGTGCGAGGATCAGCGCGGCGGCATTGTGCGCCAGGGCGCGCTTGACCACTTCTCTTGGGTACACGCTGGTCTGGGTGAGCGTGCCGCGAAACAGTTCTTCCACTGCCAACACGCGGTGTTGCGTATCGAGAAACACCACGCAGAACACTTCATACGCTTTGCCAGCGAGCGCCAGGCGCAGGTAGTCGCGCACTGCTGCGGGTGAGGCGAGTGCGTCGCCCTGGCGCATTTCTTCGGCCAGCGCACGCCGCGCCATTTCGAGTACCGCCTGCAACTGCGCGTATTTGGCGTCACCCAGCCCGTGCACCGCACAAAACTCGGTGCGGCTGGCGGCGAACAGCCGGGTCAGGCCGCCAAACTGTATGACCAGGTCGCGCGCCATATCGACCGCACTTTTGCCCGCCACGCCGGTGCGCAAAAAAATCGCCAGCAGTTCCGCATCGGAGAGTGCCTGGGCACCGCGTTGCAGCAGTTTTTCGCGCGGTCGGTCATCCTCGGGCCAGTCGCAAATCGCCATTTCGTATTCTCTTCCCGTAAAATGTCAGACTTATCAATTATTAAGCGCGTTGCGCGCGGGGCTATCATGCCGCATTTGCAAGCTAAACGCATCCTGCTCGGCGTGACCGGCGGGGTGGCCGCCTATAAAGCTGCGGAGTTGACACGGCTGCTGGTCAAGGCAGGTGCCGATGTGCGCGTGGTGATGACCGAGGCGGCGACGCAGTTTGTCACGCCGCTGACGTTTCAGGCGCTGTCCGGCAAACCGGTGCTGACGAATTTGTGGGCGAGCGACGCTGACAACGGCATGGCCCACATTGATTATTCGCGTGATGTGGATGCGTTATTGATTGCCCCGGCCAGCGCAGATTTTATTGCCAAGCTGGCGCATGGCGTGGCCGACGATCTGTTATCGACCCTGTGTCTGGCGCGTACGTGTCCGCTGTTCGTTGCGCCGGCGATGAACCGGCAAATGTGGGACAACCCGGCAACCCGGCGCAGTGTTGCGCTATTACGAAGCGATGAGGTGATGCTACTTGGCCCGGCCAGCGGCGCACAAGCCTGCGGAGAAATTGGTCCGGGGCGCATGCTGGAGCCTGCCGAATTGCTGGCGCAGATGACGCTGAACTTTCAGCCTAAATCCCTTGCCGGAAAGCGCGTGCTGGTAACAGCAGGGCCCACCCTGGAAGCGCTTGACCCAGTGCGAGCGCTTACCAACTTGAGCTCTGGCAAGATGGGTTACGCAGTCGCACAAGCGGCGCAGGCGGCAGGTGCCGAAGTGGTGTTGGTAAGCGGGCCGACATGTTTGCCGACGCCCGCCAACGTGCAACGCGTTGCGGTGCGAAGTGCAGCCGAAATGGCAGTGGCCGTAAATGCTGCATTGCCGGGCGTGGCTATTTTTATCAGTGTGGCAGCGGTTGCCGACTACCGTCCAGCGCAAGCAAGTGAACAGAAGCTCAAGAAAACCGGCGCGCCACTGACGTTGACGCTGTTGCCCAATCCCGACATTCTGGCTGATGTTGCGAGTCGCCCCGACGCACCGTTTTGTGTGGGCTTTGCGGCCGAAAGCGAGAATCTGCTGGCTCATGGCGAGGCCAAACGCCAGCGCAAGCGCCTGCCGCTCATCGTCGTTAACCGCGTGCAGGATGCGCTGGGCAGCGACGATAACGAATTGCTGCTGCTGGATGACGCCGGTAGTCACGCCCTGCCGCGTGCCGATAAGTTGACGCTGGCGCGTCAACTTATTGACCATATTGCCAATTTATACTCACTCAAAAAGCAGGAATGACGATGCCACGCGAAATAGATGTCAAAATTCTCGACGCGCGCCTGCGCGATTTTTTACCCACTTATGCCACGCCTGGCGCAGCCGGAATTGATCTGCGCGCTTGTATCGATGCGCCGATTCATCTGGCGCCCGGCCAAACCGTTTTGATCCCGGCCGGCATGGCCATTCACATTGGCGCGCCTGATCTGGCAGCGGTGATCCTGCCGCGCTCCGGGCTGGGACACAAGCACGGCATCGTGTTGGGCAATCTGGTCGGGCTGATCGATTCGGATTATCAGGGGCAGCTTTTCATCTCGGTGTGGAACCGTGGCCACGAAATTTTTGTCATCAATCCACTTGAGCGCATCGCGCAACTGGTGATGGTGCCGGTGATTCAAGTCGGTTTCAATGTGGTGGATGACTTTGTTGTATCGGCGCGTGGCGAGGGCGGATTCGGCAGCACCGGGCGTCAGTAGTCAGGCGGCACGCATTTTGCTGTGCTGTATCCACTGACAGCCAAAAGCATGCATGCTTACTTAATAAGATGGATAACCGACCCGCCTTCATGAAGCCATCACTGGCACGCTTCAGCCTTGCGCTGTTCGTCGCGCTGGAAATCGCGCTGATTGTCTCTATGTTGACGGTTTACTGGCTATCCTCGCCGGTTGCAAAACTGCCCCAAGCCAAGGGTGAGCAGCCTTTGATCGCGCAACAGATCGAAAACATGGCGCAGGATGTGCGGCAGACCGCACGCCTGATTGCACGCCATCCGCAGACCATTGCGTGTCTGAAAACCGGTGCCGAAGCGCTGTGTCGTACCCAGGCGGCCAATATCTATGCGCTCAATGAAGGCGCGCAAATCTACCTGGTGCCGACGCAGACGGTGGACAGCCAGGCTGCCTATTCGGCTGTCTTGCCGGAAGCCTATACCCATCTGGTAACGCCGGGGCAGACTCAGGCAACGGCGACCAGCAGCTTTGGTTTGACAGTATCCGAGCCGGTGCGCGACGGCAATCAACTGCTCGGGCATGTGGTGCTGATACAGGCCGCGCCGCATCTGCAAGAACTGTTTGACAGCCTGCCCTTGCCCGGTGGCTACCTTGAGCTGCGTCAATATGACAACGCGGGCGCGTTTACCGTGGTGCAGCGGCGTGGTGACGAAAACCTCAAGACCAGCGCGGCGGCGACGTTGCTGCCGCTTGCAGACACGCCATGGAAACTGGCGCTATGGCCTGCGCAGAGTCATGCATCGTTGCTGAGTTACTTCACGGTGTGGCTGGTATTGTCATTGCTGCTGGCGGCGATGGTGTGGCTGATGCAAAGCCGATTGCGTATCTGGGTGAGTGAAGATCTCAACGCGATTGTCGGATTGGTGACAGATATTCGGCGGCAACGGGTACGCAGCAGTTACCCGGTTAATCTGCTTGAATTCGAAAAGCCGGTCAGCATGCTGATTAAACTGGCGCAATTGACCGTCGGCAAACAAAAACAGGTCGAAACCGAAGCCAGTCTGGACCATCTGTCGCAGGTGTACAACCGGCGCAGCTTCGAGGCGCGCCAGAGTGAGCTGTTCAAGACCCTGACACAGGGCTGGGTACACAGCCTGCTGATCATTGACATCGATAATTTCAAGTTCGTCAACGACACCTATGGGCATGACGCCGGAGATCAACTGATTGTGCAGTTCGGTGCGGCGCTCAAGACTCACCTGCGTGGCAGTGACTTTGTGGCGCGTCTGGGGGGGGATGAGTTTTGCGTGATTTTTCCGAACACGCCATTGGCGCGCGCCATCGAGCTGGCTGAGCGGTTGCGTGCCAATCTGCCAGCGGTACTGGAATTGCAGCGCGGCGTGTTACACCGCCTGAACTGGAGCGGTGGACTGAGCGAGTACAGCCACAAGGATACGGCAGAAAACATGGCGCTGAGCCGCGCCGACAATGCCTTGCTGGAAGCCAAGCGCAGCGGCCGCAATACCACGCGTCAGAAAGCGGCCTGACTTCATTAACGGCGGCGCAGCAGCCATACGCCAGCCAGCAGAAGCAGCCCGCCCAGCAGCAAGGCCGCGTGGTTGCCCCAACGCGTAAACGGCGTTTCGCCCTGATAGCCCTGGACTTCGGCATTCAACGTGGCACGGGTAAACAGCGGTAGTTGCTGCACCACTCGCCCATGTGGATCTATTACCGCCGTGACGCCGGTATTGGTCGCGCGCAGCATCGGCCGACCGGTTTCCAGCGCGCGCATCTGTGAAATCTGGCGGTGCTGCCAGGGCGCGGCCGAATCGCCAAACCAGGCGTCGTTGCTGACGTTGACCAGCATGGTCGCGCGCGGCAACTGGTGGATGATTTCCTCGCCGAACACGTCCTCATAGCAAATATTCACCGCGACCTGCTGACCCGCCACCTGCATCGGCTGCTGATACGCCGCGCCGCGCGCAAAGTCGGACAATGGGATATGCAGCACCTCGATGATGAAGCCAAACACCGCTTTGAGCGGGATGTATTCGCCAAACGGCACCAGGTGAGACTTGCGGTAGGTTTGCGTCGGCGCCGTGCCAAAACTCTTCATGCTGTTGTAATAGCGGCCGTCGGCGAACTGCTCCGGCACGCCCACCAGCAGATCGCCGCCATTGGCGCGCGCGTGATTGGCCAGCTCGTTCAGATAGCTTTTGGGCACCTCGTCGAGAAACAGCGGCAGCGCCGTTTCCGGCAGGATAATCAGGCGTGCTGTGCTGGCTTCCACCATGCTGCGGTAATCGAGCAGGGTGGTGAGGGTCTTGTCCGGATCCCACTTCATATCCTGCGCAATATTGCCTTGCACCAGACTCACGCTGACCGGCGCGCCGACCGGCTGCGTCCAGTTGATCTGTTGCAGGCCGAACCCCACCAGCCATACGCCCGCCAGCGCCAGCACTATGCGCACATGACGCAACGCAATCGCCGCCGCGCTGACGACCAGCAGCAGCGACACGCCATACACCCCAAGCAGCGGCGCAAAGCCCGCCAATGGGCTGACCGGCACCTGCGAGTAGCCGACCGCCAGCCAGGGAAAGCCGGTAAAAATCCAGCCGCGTACCCATTCCGACAGCATCCACAGCGCCGGTATCACCAGTATGAATCGCCACACACCGATGCGCCTGAACATAAACTGCAGCCCGCCCACTGCCGCCGGAAACAGCGCCAGAAACGCGCAGAACAGCGCCGTCGCCAGCACTGCCAGCGGCAGCGGCATGGCGCCGTAAGTGTGCAGGCTGATGTAGACCCACGATACGCCCGCGCCGAAATACCCAAGGCCAAAGGCAAAGCCGGTGAATAGCGCCTGACGCAGCGTCTGCTTGCGCCCCCACAACCAGATCAGGCCGGCCAGGGTGAGCAGCGGCAAGGCAAACAGGTCATACGGCGCAAAGCCGAATACCGAGACGGCGCCGAGCAGCAGCGCGGCGAGCCAGTACCAGCGCTCAGTCATTGCCGCCGACCGATGGCTTGATCTGTTGCTGCGCGGCAAAATCCAGCATGCGCTGGATTGAATGCACGGCGCGCTGGCGGGTCGGCTCGTCAACCAGTATCTCGTTGGCACCGGTTTCCAGCACCTGCGCCAGTTTTTGCAGGCCGTTCATTGCCATCCACGGGCAGTGCGCGCAGCTCTTGCAGGTTGCCCCAACGCCCGCCGTCGGCGCTTCGAGAAACGTTTTGCCCGGTGCCACCGCCTGCATCTTGTGGAAAATGCCGTTGTCGGTGGCGACGATGAAAGCCGGGTTCGGCAGCGTGCGCGCCGCGTTGATGAGTTGCGTGGTCGAGCCCACCACGTCGGCCAGGGCAATCACCGCTGCCGGTGATTCCGGGTGCACCAGCACCGCCGCGTCGGCATAGTCCAGCTTCATTTTGGCCAGTGCCTCGGCCTTGAATGCCTCGTGCACCACGCACGCGCCCTGCCACAGCAGCATGTCGGCGCCAGTGGTTTTCTGCACGTAATCACCGAGGTATTTATCCGGCGCCCAGAGGATTTTTTTGCCCTGCGCGTGCAGGTGCGCGACGATCTTGACCGCCGTGCCCGACGTCACCACCCAGTCGGCACGCGCCTTAACCGCCGCCGAAGTGTTGGCGTACACCACCACCACGCGCTCCGGATGCTGGTCGCAAAACGCGCTGAACTGATCTGCCGGACAGGCTAGATCGAGCGAGCAGTTGGCGTCCAGATCGGGCATCAGCACGCGCTTTTCCGGGTTCAATATCTTGGCGGTTTCGCCCATGAACTTGACCCCGGCGACGATCAGCGTTTTTGCCGCGTGGGCGTGGCCGAAGCGTGCCATTTCCAGCGAATCCGAGACGCAGCCGCCGGTGGCCTCGGCCAGATCCTGTAACTCGGCGGAGGTGTAATAGTGCGCCACCAGCACGGCATTGTGCTGCGCCATCAGGGTTTTGATGCGTGCCACGAGGCGGTCGCGTTCGGTGGCGGACAACTGCTCCTCGACCATCGGCGGCACATTGATCGCGCTCACGGCGGGCATGCGAATCAGGGGCTGGGAAATCATGGCAGGCCTCACTTGATGTAGAGAACCGCGCCGGGATGGGCGACGCGATACAGTTTTGCCGGGCGGTGGTTGCCCACCCGGCGGCTGGTGCCGGTTTCGGCGAGCAGGTCCAGCGCCAGCATGTGTTTGCGGAAATTGCGCTTGTCCAGCGCCTCGCCACGGATGGTTTCATACACTTTTTGCAACTCGCCCAAAGTGAATTCAGGCTGCATGAAGCCGAACGCCACGGTGGAATAATCGAGCTTGGCGCGCAACCGCTGTTGCGCCAGCGCAATCACCTCGGCGTGGTCGAACGCCAGTGAAGGCAGTGCGTCGAGATCAAACCAGGCCACATCGGCGGCGTCCGAACCGGCCACCGGCGTCAGCAGCTCGCTCGGCGCCAGCGCGTAATACGCCACGCTGATGATGCGCTCGCGCGGGTCGCGGTCGGGTTTGCCAAAGGTATAGAGCTGTTCGAGGTAAACGCCGGTCACGCCGGTTTCCTCCGCCAGTTCGCGCAGCGCGCCGTCTTCCAGACACTCGTTCGGCTCGACAAAGCCGCCCGGCAGCGCCCAGCAGCCCTTGAACGGCTCGCCCGCGCGCCGCACCAGCAACACCGCCAGGCGCTCGTCACGGATGGTGAACAGCGCAATGTCGGTAGTCACCGCCGGGTGCGGATAGTCATAGCAATGCTGCGTCATGCGCCTATCCTCTAAGGTGTATGAAATACACCAGCAAGATAGTGTTGCAACAACACTATGTCAAGCGGATTTTTCAAATCGGCTGCAACACCGGCAGCCGGACGTTTGCCTGATAAAATGCCGCCATGAAACAACTCGTCCTCGACATCGCCGCGCCACCGCCACCCAGCCTCGCTAATTTCCTGCCGGGGCGCAACGCCGAGCTGCTCTACGCCTTAACTGGCCTGGTGCAGCCCGCCAGCAGCGAATGCCAGCTCTATCTGTGGGGCGACATCGGCAGCGGCAAAACCCACCTGCTGCATGCCGCCGTTGCCGCTGCGCAGACGCATGGGCTGAGCGCCCGCTACGCCAGCGCGGCAGATTGCACAGGCGCGCTGCTGGCAGAAAGTGAGCTGCTCGCGCTGGACAACGTCGAGCAGCTCGACCCCGCTGCGCAAATCAGCCTGTTCAACCGCATCAACGCCGCCCGTGGCGGGCAGGGCAGGGTGCTGGTCGCCGGTAGCGCCGCCCCCGCGCAACTCGATTTGCGCCCCGACCTCACCACACGTCTGGGCTGGGGGCTGGTCTACCAGCTGCATGCCTTGTCCGATATCGAAAAAGCCGTCGCCCTCACCAGCCACGCTGCCCAGCGCGGCTTTGACCTGCAACCCGGCGTCGCCGATTACCTGCTGCGCCATTGGCGGCGCGACCTGCCATCACTGATGGCCGCGCTCGACACGCTCGACCATTATTCGCTGGAGACACAGCGGCTGGTGACGGTGCCGCTGTTGCGGGAAGTGTTGCGCGGGGTGGGGGAGTAGGTGGGCGGGCTGGCTTTTCACCGACAATAACTGTGCTACGATTCCTATAATCGTCATACGAAAGATTGAAAATTATGGAAACCGTTACTGTATCGCCAAAATTTCAGGTCGTCATACCAAAAGATCTGCGTCGCCAGCTCAACATCCAGATTGGCCAAAAACTCAAGGCGCGCGTGCGCGGGGAGCATATTGAGCTGTTTCCAGAACAGCCCATCAGCGTGGCACGCGGCTTCCTGCCGGGGCTGGATAGCACCGTGGAACGCGAAGATGACCGCGTATGAATGTCGTGGATTCGTGTGGCTGGCTGGAGTACTTCGCCAATGGCGACAACGCGGGGTTTTTCGCCCCGATTCTTGAACATACCGAGACCCTGCTGGTACCCAGCCTGACTGTGTTTGAAGTATGCAAGCGCGTCACCTTGCAGCATGGCGAAGAGGCCGCCCGGAAAGCCGCTGATTTCATGGCGCAAGGGATTCCAGTTGCGTTAAATGCCGAGACGGCCTACAACGCCGCCGTTTATGCTGCCAAGCATAAGCTGGCGCTGGCCGACAGCCTGATACTGATGAGTGCCCGTGAACAGGGCGCTACGCTGTGGACGCAGGATGTAGACCTCAAGGGACATGAAGGGGTGAAATACAAGGCGAAGCGGATTGAATGAACCGGCTCAGAATAGTCTGAGCCTGAGTTTGCTATCGAAACAAAAACATGGGTTAACCATCCATTATCTGATGGTATTTGCATGATTATTGATCCGGAACGAAATATCCGTGAATGCAGGTCGGCCTTCAGACCGGCATGTCTGGTTAAAACCCGACCGCCTATTCACGGATAAACCTGGCCGGATCAATAAGGGCGGGATTTAACAGGCCAATGAAATGAAAATGTTGGATTGTTAGACCTGGCCCCGGATT